>NZ_CP101829.1:1841666-2162500 GCF_031202855.1 Pelagibacterium sp. H642
CGGCACATGACAAGCGCCATCATCCTCAAGGATCTTTCGATCGCCTATGGCGAGACCGTCATCACCCACGATATCTCCCTCGATATCGCGCAAGGGGAGAGCTTTGCCCTTGTGGGCGAATCGGGGTCGGGCAAAACGACGGTGCTGCGCGCCATCGCCGGGCTCGCGCCGCAATGGACGGGGGAGATTTCGCTCCTTGGCGCAACGCGCACCCATGGCATCGACAAGCGCTCGGTGCGCGAGACGCAGATGGTGTTCCAGGATCCTTATGGCTCACTGCACCCGCGCAAGACCATCGATGCGGTGCTTTCCGAACCGTTGGCCATCCACGGCGTTTCGAATCGCGGCGAGCGGGTCGAAGCGGCCCTCGGGGCGGTCGGGCTCGATCAGCGCTTCCGCTTTCGCTATCCGCACCAGCTTTCGGGTGGGCAGCGCCAGCGTGTCGCCATTGCGCGCGCGCTGATGCTGGAACCGAAGGTTCTGCTGCTGGACGAACCCACCTCGGCGCTGGACGTCTCGGTGCAAGCCGAGATTCTCAACCTTTTGAAGCGCCTGCAGCGCGAGCAGAACCTCACCTATCTGATGGTGACCCACAATCTGCCGGTGGTGTCGTTCCTCTGTGATCGGTTGGCCGTCATGCGCCATGGCCGGATCGTGGAGATCGCCACCGCCGATCAATTGCGCGAAGGGAATTTCACCGATCCCTATTCGCGCGAACTCTACGCCGCCAGTGGCGGTGCTCCTGCCTGACTCAAGGACATTGCAAAGTGACGACACCTGATATTTCCGCCGCGCGGCAGCAATTCGATGCCGCGATTTCCGCAGCCACCAGCGCGGAGGCCGCATTCCTCGCGCTGCAGGATTTCGTGCGGCGGATCGTGGGGGCCAAGCTGTTCACCGTCATGCTGGTGGACATGGAGGCCGAACTGGCGCGGCGCGCCTATACCTCCGACCCCGAAAACTACCCCGCTTCGGGCACCAAGCCGATCCGCTATGACCGCTGGTTCGATATCGTGCACAAGGCGCGTCAGCCCTTCGTCGCCAATTCCATCGCCGATATCTCGACGGTCTTTGCCGATTACGAGCTGATCGACTCCCTGGGGTGCCAATCGGTGGTCAACCTGCCGGTGGTTCTGGGGGGCGAGCTGATCGGCACGGTCAACATGCTCGATGTGGCCGATCACTATACGCCCGAGCGGGTCGAGTTGATCGTCCGGGAAGTCTCGATCCCGGCCAAGCTCGCGCTCGCTGTCGCGGCGCGAGCCTAACCAGCTTAATCTTCATCGGCCTGGAAGCGCGACAGGCCACGGAAGATGAAGGGGGCGATGAGCGCGATCGCCGCGATGGCGAGCATGAGTGCCGAACTCCAGTGCTCCAGGAAGACGATGGGATCGCCCAGGCTGATCTGCAGCGCGCGGCGCATCTGCAGGTCGGCCATCGGCCCCAGGATCAGGCCGACAACGGCCGGCGCGATGGGGTAATTGTATCGTCGCATCACAAAGCCGGCGGCGCCGAAGGCAACGAGTAGCAAAAGCTCGACGATGGAGGGGTTGGCCGCGATGGTCCCCATGGCGGCAAAGACCATGATGCCCGCATAGAGCCATGGCGTTGGAATGGCCAAAAGCCGAACCCAAAGACCCACAAGGGGGAGGTTGAGGAACAGCAGCATCACATTGGCGATGAACAGCGAGGCGATCAGTGCCCAGACGATATCGGCATGCTGGGCAAAGAGCAGCGGGCCGGGCTGGATGTTGTATTGCTGGAACCCGGCCAGCATGACCGCCGCTGTGGCCGATGTCGGCAGCCCCAGGGTCAGAAGCGGCACCATGGTGCCGGCTGCCGAAGCGTTATTGGCCGCTTCGGGACCGGCCACGCCTTCGATGGCCCCATTGCCGAAGGCTTGGGGGTCGCGGCATAGCTTCCGTTCGAGATTGTAACTGAGGAAGGTCGGAACTTCGGCGCCGCCGGCGGGCAATCCGCCGATGGGAAAGCCGATCGCCGCGCCGCGCAGCCAGGGTTTCCATGAGCGCGACCAATCCTGCCGGTTCATCCAGACCGAGCCCTTGACGGGGATGGGCTGGGCCGGGGAGGTGCGGTGCTGCGAGGCGATGAGAAGGGCTTCCCCGATGGCGAACAGGCCGACGGCGAGGGTCGTCACCTCGATGCCGTCGAGCAGTTGCGGTACGCCGAAGGTCAGCCGCGCCTGGCCGGTCAATTGATCGATGCCGATGAGCCCGAGCCAAAGGCCCAACGCAAGGCTGGTCAAGCCCTTGAGTGGCGAGGATCCGAATGTCGCCGAAACGGTGACGAAAGCGATCATCATCAGCGCGAAATAATCCCACGGCCCGAAGCGGACGGCGATTTCGACGATGACGGGGGCCAGGAACGCGATGCCTATGGTTGCAACCAGCGCGGCAACGAACGAGCCGATGGCGGCGGTGGCGAGGGCCGGTCCGCCGCGTCCCTGCCGCGCCATCTTGTTGCCTTCGAGCGCGGTGACGACCGAAGCGGCCTCGCCGGGCGTATTGAGCAGGATGGCCGTGGTCGAGCCCCCATACATGCCGCCATAATAGATGCCGGCGAACATGATGAGCGAGCCGCCCGGATCGAGCTTGAACGTCACCGGCAGCAACAGCGCCACGGTCAGGGCCGGGCCGATGCCCGGCAGCACGCCGACGGCGGTGCCCAAAAAGACGCCGACCAGAGCAAAGACGAGATTCATCGGCGTCAGGGCTTGGGTAAAGCCTTCGGCCAGGAACATGAGGGTTTCCACTGGCAGCGCTCCTAAAGCAGGCGTTCGAGCGGACCGTGGGGCAGGGTCAGCGACAGCAGGTTGTTGAAGAGAAAGAAGATCGCCAGCGAGATCACGAACCCGATGACCAGGTCGACAAGGATCGCCTTGCGGTCGAAGGCGCGGGCGGTGAGGGCGAAAAGCAGGGTGGAGCCCAAAATGAAACCGGCGCCCAGGAAAATACAGGCAACCAGTGCCCCCAGAGCGGCCGCGATCAACCCGATAGCCCGCCAATCGGCGTCGAGCGCGTCGTCCTCATCGGTGGGACGCGTGGCGCTCCAGAAATGGGCGATCCCGAGGGCGGCAAGAAGGATGGCCACGAGATAGGACGCGGTATTGGGATTGAGGCCATAGGCGGCGCGAAAGCTCATCGAATAGGCGTCATAGCCCGTGACGGCGGCAAAGCCGAGCAGGATGATCCCGACCACGAGCTTGGACCGATCCAGCGCTAAGCCTTTGCGCGTTTGTGCGGCTTGTTGCATGCCGTTCCTCCCCTTGATGGTGGCCGGCGGGGCTTTTGGGGCCTCGCCGGACTGGTGCTTACTGCTGGGCCAGACCCAGATTGGTCAGGATGGTGCCGACACGCTCGATTTCCCCGTCAAGGAAAGTGGAGAATTCGGCGGCGGGCATGTAGTAGTCGGTCCAGCCGCGAGCCTCGAGCACTTCCTGCCATTCGGCGGAATTCACCATCGCTTCAAAGGCGGCGGTGAGCCTGGCCATATCCTCGTCGGAGACGTCGGGGCCGGCAAAGATGGCGCGCCAGTTGACCAGTTCGACATCCACGCCCTGGGCCTTGAGCGGCTGGGCGTCGATCCCTTCGATGGGCTCGGGATAGGAGATGGCGAGCGCGCGCAGGTCGCCCGATTCGATCTGGCCCTGCCATTCGCCATAGCCCGAGATGCCGGCCGTGACCTGCCCCCCGAGCATCGCCGCCAGGGCCTCGCCGCCGCCCGAGAAGGCGACATAGTTGACGGCGCTTGGGTCTTCGCCTGCGGCCTCGGTCAAAAGAGCGGCAAGCATGTGATCGGCGCCGCCGGCCGAACCGCCCGCCCAGATGGTGCCGGCCACGTCGGACTGGATCTGGGCCAAAAGGTCATCGATGGTCTGGATCGGTGAATCGGCGGGGACCACAACGGCGAGCGGATCGCCGGTGAGACGGGCCAGCGGGGTCACCGAGCCCAGGTCCACGGGGGCGTTGTTGGAAATGATGGCGCCCACCATGGTGATGCCACCCACGAGGAGCTGGCTGGGATCGGACCCTGCGCCGTTGGCAAATTGGGCCAGACCGACCGTGCCGCCAGCGCCGGGCACGTTGATGACCTGGACCGAGTTCGCAAGCCCGGTCGCGGTCATCACTTCCTGGATGGCGCGGGCCGCACCGTCCCAGCCGCCGCCGGCGCCAGCGGGGGCGATGATGGAAAGTTCACCGACGCTTTCGGCGTCCTGGGCAAAGCCAGGTCCGGTCAGCGCCGCGACGGCGAGCAGACCGGTGGAGATGATGGCTCCGAATTTATTCATTGGTTCCTCCCTTAAAGAACACATCAAGTGAATACCCAGTGGGCGGGTGATGTCGACCGCTAATGCAGATCGACTTTCTTCCCTCCCGATGCCGACCGATCGAGGGCCCCGGAAAGGATGAAAGGAATAATGCCGCCTTTGTGCAAGAGGCTGATTTCAAGCTCGGTTTCGATTTGCGCGACGGCTTCGAACGTTTCCGGCTCACGGCCGGCATGGCGGATGGTGACGGCAAAGCGGCTGCGTTTGGCGAGCGAGGGATCGAGCAAGGCGATTTCGATGGTGTCGGTGGGGCCGATGCCGAGTTTGCTCGGCACCAGTCCCTGAGGCGCCTTGAGCGGCAGGATGCCCATGCCGATCAGGTTGGTGCGATGGATGCGCTCGAAGCTCGAAGCGATGACGGCGCGCGCGCCGATCAGCGCGGTGCCTTTTGCGGCCCAATCGCGCGAAGACCCCGCGCCATAGCGCTCTCCCGCCAGGATGACGCCGGCCACGCCGCGTTCGCGGTTGCGCCGGGCGAGGATATGGAGGGGCAGGTGCTCGCCGGTTTCGAAATCGACCCCGAAGCCCGGGGCGATGCCGGGGGCAAGGTGGTTTTCAACCGTGCGGTTGGTGAACAGCCCGCGCACCATCACCTCGAAATTGCCGCGCCGGGACGAAAAGACGTTCAAATCCTTGGGATTTTCGCCGCGCTCGATGAGATAGCGCCCCGCCTCGCTGTCAGCCGGCACGGCGCCGGCCGGGGAGATCTGGTCGGTGGTGATATCGTCACCCAGGACCAGGAGCGGACGTGTGATCAGTCGGTCGAGGGATTGCGGTTCGGCGAAATTTGCGAAGGGCGGGCGGCGCAGATAGGTCGAGGCCGGATCGAACGGCCACAGCTCGCCCTTTACCGTCTCCACCTCCTGCCAAAGCCGGCTCTGGGTGGCCACGGCGAAGGCTTGTGGGAAGTCGGCGATGCTCGAGGCGGCATGATAGACCGCTTCGATCTCGTCGGCGGAGGGCCAGAGATCGCGCAGATAGACGTTCTTGCCGTCGGGCGTCTGCCCGAGGGGATCGTTCTGGATGTCGATGTCGATGGTGCCGGCCAGCGCATAGGCGATGACCAGTGGCGGGGAGGCGAGGAAACCGGCCGAAAGGAGCGGGTGCACGCGGCCGGGGAAGTTGCGATTGCCCGAAAGCACCGCGACCGGCACGATGCCCTCTTCACGGATCGCGGTCTCAACGGTATCGAGAAGCGGCCCGGAATTGCCGATGCATGTCATGCAGCCAAAGCCGACAATGCCGAAACCGACCGCATCGAGATCCTCGATCAGGCCGGCGCGCTCGAGATAGCGTGCCGCGGCCGGCGATCCGGGCGAGAAGGAGGTTTTGACCCACGGCTTGGGCGCAAGGCCGAGGGCTCGCGCCCGGCGCGCCAGAAGGCCCGCCGCGATGTTGAGGCGGGCATCGGAGGTGTTGGTGCAACTGGTGATCGCCGCGATGGCGACGGCGCCGTCTTCGATGCGTCCAGACTTGCCTTCACGTCCATTGCGGCGGGCCTTGGCCACGAGCGGCTCGATGCTCTGGCGCGCCTCGGCCGGCGCGATCAGATCCTGCGGCCGTTGCGGGCCGGCCAGCGATGTGGCGACGGTGGAAAGGTCGATGGTAAACGTGTCGGTGTAGCTGGGACTGGACAGGGGATCGAACCAGAGGCCGCTCGCTTGGGCATAATCGCGCACCAGCGCCACTTGATCGGCGCTTCTCCCTGTTGCTTCGAGATAGGCGAGCGTTTGATCGTCGACGGGGAAATAGGCCGTCTGAGCGCCCATTTCGGGGGCCATGTTGGCGACCACGGCGCGTTGCCCGACGGTGAGGCTGGAGACGCCCGGACCGTGGAACTCCACGAAGGGATTGTCGATCCCGCGGGCGCGCAATTGATGGGTCACGTGCAGGGCGAGATCGGTCGCGAAAGTGCCTTCGGGCAGTGCGCCCTCAAGTCTTATGCCGATGACATCGGGAATGCGCATCATGACCGGCAGGCCGAACATGACGCCCTCCGCCTCCAGCCCGCCTACGCCCCAGGCCAGGACGCCCAATCCGTTGATCATGGGCGTGTGGCTGTCGGTGCCGATCAGGGTATCGGGGAAGGTCCAGCCATCCCGCGTCGTCACCACGCTCGCCAATTGTTCGAGATTGATGGTGTGCATGATGCCGGTGCCCGGCGGGTGGATGCGCAGGTTGGTCAGATTGGCCTGGGCCCATTTCATGAACCGGAAGCGCTCCTCGTTGCGCTCCTGCTCACGCTTCATGTTGGCCTTGATGGCCGCGCTGCTGCCGAAATGATCGACGGAGATGGAATGGTCCACCGACACGTCGATCGGAATTTGCGGGTTGAGCGCCCGAGGGTTGCCGCCGGCTTCGGCAAGGCTGCAACGCATGCCCGCAATGTCGGCGAGCGCCGGGCCGCAGGTGGTGTCGTGCATGAGCAGGCGCGCAGGCTGGAAAGGGATCTCCTGGGCGCTGGAGCGCCTGTCCAGCCAAGCCAGAATGGTCGAAGTCTGCTCGCCTTCCCCCAGATGCCGGGCGACGTTCTCCAAGAGGATGCGCAGCACATAGGGCAGTTGCGGGAGCTTTTCACCCGCCAAAGAGCGCAGCGATATCGTGCGTTGAGCCGCCATGATCCGTGGTGTCCTCCTTGGCAAAGGATTGCATAATTCGAAAATAAAATGCAAGTATCCAATTCGCGCCAAGGGATATTGAGGCAGCCTTAGTGACGAGTGACAGCCGACGATTGCTCAAATTTGCGCAGAAGGCCAACTTCAGTCGGCGGGGATGGTGTCCGGCAGGGCCAGGGGGGATTTGGCCTTGAGAGCCCCGATCAGGTGTTTGCGCATGGCGTAGGAGGCGGCCACGATATCGCCTTTTGCGAGCAATTCGATGATCTCAAGGTGCTGGCTGCATTGGCCGTAGAGTCGGCGCCGGTCGACGCGGGAGCGGTATTCCATCAGCCGCCGCATGCGATTGACCCGCACCAGGGCTTGGTGGAAAAACGGATTGCCCGAGAGCTTGATCAGTTCCTCGTGAAACGTCGCTCCGCGTTCCATCAAGCGTTCGCCCGGCAGCTTTTCTATGTCGGTTTCGAGCATTTTCGACTGCTGGCGCTTGAGTTCATCGAGCACCTTGCGATCGAGATGGAATGTGGGTTCGAGCAGGGCGGCCGGCTCGATCACCATGCGAAAGCGATAGGCCTGTTCGAACGCTTCGGGCGTCTTGGCCACCGGCAGGAGATTCCAGCCATAGCCGGGTTTGGGTTCGGCCCAGCCTTCGCGGGCCGCCCGCATCAGGATATCGCTGAGCTGGGCCTTGGTCAGCCCGTAACGTTCCTTGAGCATCTGTTCGGTGACTTCGGCCGGCAAGCGGTCGGACAGCCAGTCATCGGCCATGCGCTGATAGGTGTTGGGCGCTTCGAAAGGCAATTCGCGCGTGGCATTCGCGGCGGCCTCGGACACCGGCTTGAGCCGCGCGAAAAACCCCTTGTGCGGCTCCTGGACCGCGTAACCCTCCGCTGCCAGCAATTGCAGCGCTTCCCGGACTGGCGAGCGCGAGACGCTGAACCGGTCGGCGAGTTTTTGCGCGCTCATATGCTCGCCTTCGGCGATGTCTCCCGCAACAATGGCATTGGTAATGGCCTTTGCGATCTGCAGTGCCAGCGCTGTCGCCATCGATATTGACCTCCCGATGCGATGCCGGTCGTTCGGCGGAATGCAAAAGATTGCACCTATTTATTCAAAAAGCCAGCAATCCGAAGGCAAGCGCTGGGTCAGTCGCTGGATCTAGCATCTTTTGTTCGGACAAAAGGCAATCAGCGCCGCCACAAATACACTGTGCGCCACCGTATGCGGGATGAGGGCTGGGTGTCCCATTACCGCCATATTGCGGCGTTTGGTAAGAAGGGTCCCCGCCAGGACTTGTTTCACCGCCGCTATGCCGCCATAAAGCCAAGGCGTGGCGGGCGCGTTTGGGGAACGGGGTGAACTCCGGGCGCGTTTTGGCAGCATGAGAGATGGTGGAGCCGATATGACCGGAACCTTGCAAAGACCGTTGGGCCTGGTGCTCGCGGCGGTGTCGCTTGCTGCCCTTGCGGCATGTTCTCCCAGCAATTTCGGCCGCTCCGCGCCGAGCACCCCGACCCCGACACCGCCCCAGCCCGCTCCGATCCAGCCGGTGCAGACGGGCAATGTCCAGACCACCGATCTGCCGCCGATCGCGGGGACCAGCACCATCGAAACGACGCCGACGCCTTCGACCGTGCCGGGAAACACCGCCGCGCTCGATACCGGCACGACGCCGGCTTCGGGCCCGGGGTTCGTGCTCGACGATGTGGGTGCGCCGGGCAACACCACGGCGGGGCGCGATCTTTCCGGACCCACCACGATGGAGCAACTCCTGGGCGGCTGGACGATCCTTGTGGGGGCGGAGCAATGCCGGCTCAACCTCACCTATACGGCCAAGGGGGCGACCGGCCGCTACCGTGCCTCGACCCCGGCCTGCACCGAGCCGACGCTGGCGACGGTTACCGCCTGGCAATTGCTGGGCAACCAGATCCAGCTCTACAATGAAGCGGACGAGTTGATCGGCACGCTGCTGAAAAGCGGCAACCGGTTCGTGGGTACCCTCTCCGGAGGCCAGGCCATTTCGTTGGTCGGCTGATTTTGACGGGGGGAGAAGGAGCCGGGGGCTCGATCCTGGATGTCTATGCCGAACTGGTGATCTCGGGGCAAGTCAAACCCGATGCCGCGCAAAAGCAGGCGGTCGAAAAGCTCCAGGCCGTGGCCGAAGGGCTCGACAGGCTCGAAGCCCAGTCGGGGTCGGTGATTGCGGCGCTGTTCCGGCGCAAGCGCGAAGCCCCCAAGGGACTCTATATCTGGGGAGACGTGGGGCGGGGCAAGACCATGCTCATGGACTTGTTTTTCCAGACTGTGCCGGTGGAGAACAAGCGGCGCGTCCATTTCCACGAGTTCATGAACGAGGTGCATGAGGCGATCGCCAGGTTTCGGGCCGAGAACCCGGGAACCAAAGGCGCGCGCGATCCCATTCCTGCGGTGGCCCGGCCCATCACGCGCTCGGTGCGGCTGTTGTGTTTCGACGAGTTCTTCGTTTCCGACATCACCGACGCGATGCTTTTGAAGCGCCTGTTCGAGATCCTGTTCGCGGATGGCGTGGTGGTGGTGGCGACTTCCAACATCCCCCCTGAAAAGCTTTATTGGAACGGGCTCAACCGCCAGCTCTTCCTGCCCTTCATCGACCTGCTCGAAAGCCATGCAGAGGTTTTCAACCTCAATGCGGCGACCGACTACCGGCGTGAAAAGCTCGATGCGCAGGAGGTCTATCATTTCGGCACCGGTCCGGAGGTCGATGCCGCGATGGACCGGCTGTTTGCTCACCTCACCGGTGGGGCCGAAGCCCGGCCCGATGCCATCGAGAGCCTGGGGCGGGTCATCTCGGTTCCCGCGCACGCCATGGGGGTGGCGCGGTTCGACTTCGCCGATCTGTGCGAACGCCCCCTTGGCGCGCGGGACTATCTCAAGATCGCCAATGCCTATCATACGCTGATGGTCGAGCACGTGCCGGTGTTCTCGCGCCTCAAATCGGATGCTTCGAAACGCTTCATCCTCCTGGTGGACACGCTCTATGACCGGGGGGTGAAACTGGCGGCGAGCTTTGCCGCGCCGCTCGATGAACTGGCGCAGGACGACAAGACCCGATTCGAATTCGCCCGGTGCCTGTCGCGGCTCGAAGAGATGCGTTCGGCCGACTATATCGCTCAGCCTTTGCGGCAGCAGAGGTCGATTTAGGAACCTTCCGTAGCAGGGAAACTGTCAGCATTGCAGACGTATTTGACGGTACCCTGAACGAAACATCCGAATTTTCGGGCGTTAGACGAAGGGTTCACTTGCGCCTTTTTGTCACAAGGGCTATGGAGGGCGCGAGGAAAAACTTACTTTACCTATAGGGAAACTTGCTCATGGCGCGTAAGAAAATCGCTCTGATCGGCGCGGGTCAGATCGGGGGAACGCTGGCACATCTGGTGGCGCTCAAGGAGCTGGGTGATGTGATCCTGTTCGACATCGTCGACGGCGTGCCGCAGGGCAAGGCGCTGGACCTGGCGCAGTCGGGGCCAGTGGAAGGCTATAACGCATCCCTTAAAGGTACGTCCGAATACAAGGATATCGATGGCGCCGATGTGGTGATCGTCACCGCCGGCGTGCCGCGCAAGCCGGGCATGAGCCGCGACGATCTGCTCGAGATCAATCTCAAAGTCATGGAGCAGGTGGGCGCGGGCATCGCCAAATACGCGCCCAATGCATTCGTCATCTGCATCACCAATCCGCTCGACGCCATGGTCTGGGCGCTGCAGAAATTCTCGGGCCTGCCGGTCGAAAAGGTGGTCGGGATGGCCGGCGTGCTCGATTCGGCGCGCTTCCGTCACTTCATCGCTGAGGAACTCAATGTCTCGGTTCAGGATGTTACGGCGTTCGTCATGGGCGGACATGGGGATACCATGGTGCCCCTGGCGCGCTATTCGACGGTTGCCGGCATTCCGCTGCCCGACATGGTCAAGATGGGCTGGATGAGCAAGGACAAGCTCGACCAGATCATCCAGCGCACCCGCGACGGCGGCGCCGAGATCGTAGGACTTTTGAAGACCGGTTCGGCCTTCTATGCGCCCGCCGCGTCGGCGATCGAAATGGCCGAATGCTATCTCAAGGACAAGAAGCGGATTTTGCCTGCCGCCGCGCACCTTAACGGCCAGTTCGGGGTCGACGACATGTATGTCGGCGTGCCGGTGGTGATCGGGGCGGACGGTGTCGAGCGCATCGTCGAGATCGAGCTCAACGCCAGTGAAAAGAAGATGTTCGACGCCTCGGTCGGGGCTGTCGACGGGCTGGTCGAGGCCTGCAAGAAGATCGCGCCCAAGCTGGCCTGATCGATCGAGCCCGGAGGCAATGTCTCCGGGCCTTTTCTCGTCTGGCGCCATCGCGCCTCGGAACGAACACCCAAGCGAAGGGTTCGACACACGATGAACATTCACGAATACCAGGCCAAAGAGCTGTTGAAGGGGTTTGGCGCACCGGTGGCCAAGGGCGTGCCCATCACCGGCGCCGACCAGGCCGAAGCGGCGGCCAAATCGCTGCCCGGACCGCTTTACGTGGTCAAAAGCCAGATCCATGCAGGCGGCCGCGGCAAGGGAAAGTTCAAGGAACTCGGGCCTGATGCCAAGGGCGGCGTGCGGCTGGCGCGTTCGGTGGACGAGGTCGTCGCCAATGCCCGCGAGATGCTGGGCAATACCCTGGTCACCGCCCAGACGGGCGAGGCGGGCAAGCAGGTCAACAGGCTCTATATCGAAGACGGTGCCGACATCGAGCGCGAGCTTTACTGCTCGCTGCTGGTCGATCGCTCGGTCGGCCGCGTGGCGTTCGTGGTGTCCACAGAAGGCGGCATGGATATCGAGCAGGTCGCCCATGACACGCCCGAAAAGATCGAAACCATCGCGATTGATCCCGAAGCGGGGGTGACCGAAAGCGATGTGGCGCGGATTGCCGCGGCGCTGAAGCTCGAGGGAGCTGCTGCCGAGGACGCCAAGTCGCTGTTTCCGGCGCTCCATAAGGCGTTCATCGAAAAGGACATGAGCCTGCTCGAAATCAACCCCTTGATCGTCATGACCGACGGGCATTTGCGGGTGCTGGACGCCAAGGTCTCCTTTGACGGCAACGCGCTGTTCCGTCACCCCGATATCGCGCAGTTGCGCGACGAGACCGAAGAGGACGCCAAGGAGATCGAGGCCAGCAAATGGGACCTCGCCTATGTGGCGCTCGACGGCAATATCGGTTGCATGGTCAATGGCGCCGGGCTCGCCATGGCGACCATGGACATCATCAAGCTCTACGGCAAGGAGCCGGCCAATTTCTGTGACGTCGGCGGGGGCGCTTCCAAGGAAAAGGTCGCCGCGGCCTTCAAGATTATCACCGCCGACCCCAAGGTGGAGGGCATTCTGGTCAACATCTTCGGCGGCATCATGAAGTGCGACGTGATCGCCGAGGGCGTGGTCGCAGCCGTCAAGGAAGTGGGGCTCAAGGTGCCGCTCGTCGTCCGTCTCGAGGGTACCAATGTCGAACTTGGCAAGAAGATCCTCAACGAATCGGGGCTGGCGATCACCGCTGCCGACGATTTGGACGACGCCGCCCAGAAGATCGTCGCCGCCGTGGCCTAAGCGCCGCAATCAGCCACACGGAATTTGAGCTCGAAAGACATATGTCAATTCTCGTCGACAAGAACACCAAGATCCTCGTGCAGGGCCTGACCGGCAAGACCGGCACCTTCCACACCGAACAGGCGCTGGCCTATTACAACACGCAGATGGTCGGGGGCATTCACCCCAAAAAGGGCGGAGAGACCTGGACGGGAGCGGGTGGGCACGAGCTGCCGATTTTCGCCACCGTGGCCGAAGGCAAGGAAAAGACCGGCGCTGACGCTTCGGTCATCTATGTGCCGCCGGCCGGGGCCGCCGATGCCATCATCGAAGCGATCGATGCGGAAATTCCCTTTATCACCTGCATCACCGAGGGCATTCCGGTGGCCGACATGGTCCGGGTCAAGGCGCGGCTTGAAAAGTCCAATTCGCGCCTTCTGGGCCCGAACTGCCCCGGTATCCTGACGCCTGAGGAATGCAAGATCGGCATCATGCCGGGCTCGATCTTCCGCAAGGGCTCGGTGGGTATCGTCTCGCGTTCCGGCACGCTGACCTATGAAGCGGTGTTCCAGACCACCAATGAGGGGCTGGGGCAGACGACGGCGGTGGGGATCGGCGGCGATCCGGTCAAGGGCACCGAATTCATCGACGTCCTCGAGATGTTCCTGGCAGATGATCAGACCGAATCGATCATCATGATCGGTGAGATCGGCGGCTCGGCCGAGGAAGATGCCGCTCAGTTCCTGATCGACGAGGCCAAGAAAGGCCGCAAGAAGCCGATGGCTGGGTTCATCGCCGGGCGCACCGCGCCCAAGGGGCGGACCATGGGCCATGCGGGCGCGGTGGTTTCTGGCGGCAAGGGCGATGCCGAATCCAAGATCGCCGCGATGGAACAAGCGGGCATTGTGGTTTCGCCTTCGCCGGCACGGCTGGGCATGACGCTTGTGGATGTGTTGAAGGGCTAGGTGTTTAAGCCGACCGGCCGGGACCCCATGTTGGGATCGGTTAACCCAAGCGTAGGTTCGGGCCGGTCATAGTTCCAACCCAATTGGCGGCCCAAACCAAGGGCAGGTTGGATTTTTACCCGGGGGATCGGGACCCCCAATCGAGAGTGAAATGGCACGACAGGACCAGAACGAAACGTTCCTCCTCACCTCCTTTCTGTACGGCGGCAACGCCGATTATATCGAGGCGCTCTACGCCCGCTACAAAGCCGATCCCAAAAGCGTCGATCCGAGCTGGGCAGAGTTCTTCTCCAACCTTTCCGACAGCGCCGATCAGGTGAAGCAGAACGCGGACGGCCCGAGCTGGCAGCGGCGTGACTGGCCGCGCACGACCAATGGCGAACTGGTCTCGGCGCTCGACGGCGATTGGGGTGCCGTGGCGGTCAAGGCCCAGAAGGCGGTGAGCGAAAAGGCCAGGGCCTCCGGTCAGGAGGTTTCGCCGCAAGCCATCATGCAGGCGACCCGCGATTCCATTCACGCCATAATGATGATCCGCGCCTATCGCATGCGCGGGCATCTGCATGCCAATCTCGATCCGCTGGGGCTGGAAACACGCGAAGAAGCGCCCGAGCTCGATCCGGCCACCTATGGGTTCACCGAGGCCGACTACGACCGCGAGATCTTCATCGACAATTATCTCGGGCTGGAATCGGCGACCGTGCCGCAGATGCTCGAAATCCTCAAGCGCACCTATTGCGGCACGCTTGGCATCGAATTCATGCACATCTCCGATCCCGAGGCCAAGGCCTGGATCCAGGAGCGGATCGAAGGCCCGGACAAGGAAATCAGCTTCACCCCCGAGGGCAAGCGCGCCATCCTCAACAAGCTCGCCGAGGCCGAGGGGTTCGAAAAATTCCTCGACGTCAAATATACCGGCACCAAGCGGTTCGGGCTCGATGGCGGCGAAGCACTGATTCCGGCGCTCGAACAGATCGTCAAGCGCGGCGGCGCGCTGGGGGTCAAGGATATCGTCCTGGGCATGGCCCATCGCGGCCGGCTCAATGTTCTGACTCAGTTGATGGCCAAGCCGCACAGGGCGCTGTTTCACGAATTCAAGGGCGGCGCCTTCTATCCCGACGATGTCGAGGGTTCCGGTGACGTCAAATATCACTTGGGCGCTTCTTCGGACCGTGAGTTCGACGGCAACAAGGTGCATCTCTCGCTGACCGCCAACCCGTCCCATCTCGAGATCGTCGATCCGGTGGTGCTGGGCAAAGCGCGCGCCAAGCAGGATCAGCTTTCGGCCATTGACGGGCGGTTCGTGCGCGATACGCGGGACACCAACCGCATGGCCGTGCTTCCGCTGCTGCTCCATGGCGATGCCGCCTTCGCGGGCCAGGGCGTGGTTGCCGAATGCTTCGGGCTTTCGGGGCTCAAGGGGCATCGGACGGGCGGGTCGATCCACTTCGTCATCAACAACCAGATCGGGTTTACGACGAGCCCGCACTTCTCGCGCTCTTCGCCTTATCCCACCGATGTGGCCAAGATGATCGAGGCGCCGGTGTTCCACTGCAATGGCGACGATCCCGAAGCTGTGGTCTATGCCGCCAAGATCGCCACCGAGTTCCGCCAGAAATTTGGGCGGCCGGTGGTCATCGACATGTTCTGCTACCGCCGGTTCGGGCACAACGAAGGTGATGAGCCCAGTTTCACCCAGCCGCTGATGTACAAGGCGATCCGCGGGCACAAGACGACGCTGGAAATCTATGGGCACAAGCTCATCGACGAGGGCGTGGTATCGGCCGAGGAATTCGAGCAGCTCAAGGCCGATTGGCGCACGCGGCTCGAAGGCGAGTTCGAGGCGGGGCAGGATTATCGCCCCAACAAGGCCGACTGGCTCGACGGCGCCTGGAAGAACATCAAGCTTGCCGAGGTGGACGGGCCGCGGCGCGGGGTGACCGGGGTCGAGATCGAAAAGCTCACCGGGCTGGGCGAGAAGCTGTGCGCGGTGCCGCAGGGCTTTCACGTCCATCGCACGGTGCAGCGGTTCCTGGACAACCGCAAGAAGATCATTACCGAGGGCGAAGGGATCGACTGGGCAACCGCCGAAGCGCTCGCCTTTGCCACCCTGCTCGACGAAGGCCATCCGGTCCGCCTTTCGGGTCAGGATGTGGAGCGCGGCACGTTCAGCCAGCGCCATTCGGTGCTTTACGACCAGGAAAACGAATCCACCCATACTCCGCTCAACAACCTAGCCGACGGCCAGGCGCGCTACGAAGTCATCAACTCGATGCTGTCCGAAGAGGCGGTGCTCGGGTTCGAATACGGCTATTCGCTGGCCGAGCCCAATGCGCTCACCATCTGGGAGGCCCAGTTCGGCGATTTCGTCAATGGGGCGCAGGTGGTGATCGACCAGTTCATCGCGGCGGGCGAACGCAAATGGCTGCGCATGAGTGGGCTGGTGATGCTGCTGCCCCATGGCTATGAGGGCCAGGGCCCCGAGCACTCCTCGGCACGCCCGGAGCGCTTCCTGCAGCTTTGCGCCGAAGACAATATGCAGGTACTCAACTGCACGACGCCGGCCAATTATTTTCACGCCCTGCGCCGGCAACTCAAGCGCGACTTCCGCAAGCCGCTGATCATCATGACGCCCAAATCGCTGCTGCGCCACAAGCGGGCGGTGTCCGGCCTGCGCGAGCTGGGCCCCGATACGTTCTTCCATCGCCTGCTCTGGGACGATGCGGAAACGCCGGGCGTGCCCAAGACCGAGGTCAACCTTGTCGGCGACGACAAGATCCGACGTGTCGTGGTGTGCACGGGCAAGGTCTATTACGACCTGCTGGAAGATCGCGAAAAGCGCGGCATCAACGATGTCTATCTGATGCGGCTCGAACAGCTCTACCCGTTCCCGGCCAAGGCGCTGATCGATGAACTCAGCCGCTTCCGCAATGCCGAGATCGTCTGGTGCCAGGAAGAACCCAAGAACATGGGCGCCTGGAGTTTCGTTCAACCCTATATCGAGTGGGTGCTCGAGCAGATGGGGCAGCCCGGGGCGCGTCCGCGCTATGTGGGCCGGCCGGCATCGGCTTCGACCGCGACCGGGCTGATGCGCACCCATGTCGCCCAGCTCCAGGCGTTCCTGGACGAGGCCTTCGAGTAACAGTGTTTTGCCGCTGCCCGGCTGTCAGTGCCGGGTCCACGCGCTGCGAGAAAGGATATAGCAGATGTCCACTGAAGTCCGGGTTCCTACCCTTGGGGAAAGCGTCACCGAAGCGACGATCGGGCAATGGTTCAAGAAGGTGGGGGATGCGGTTTCGGCCGACGAGCCGATCGTGGAGCTGGAAACCGACAAGGTGACCATCGAAGTGCCCGCCCCGGTGTCGGGCACGATCGAAGCCATTTCGGTCAATGAAGGCGATACGGTCGAAGTGG
Organism: Pelagibacterium sp. H642; assembly: GCF_031202855.1. Taxonomy (GTDB): domain Bacteria; phylum Pseudomonadota; class Alphaproteobacteria; order Rhizobiales; family Devosiaceae; genus Pelagibacterium. Next base: position 1,858,582 of record NZ_CP101829.1, read on the forward strand.
GTGCGCTGATCGCGGCGATCGCCGCCGGCGCCGCCCCTGCCAAGCAGGCCGAAGAGCCCAAGGCGGAAGCGGCCAAGCCCGCCGAGGCGCCCAAGCCCGCCGAAACTCCGGCGCCCGCCGCCAAGACCGAAATGCCCCCGGCCCCTTCGGCTGCCAAGCTGATGGCGGAGCGCGATGTCGATCCCTCTTCGGTCGAAGGATCGGGCAAGCGCGGCCAGGTGCTCAAGGAAGACGTGTTCAAGGCACTCGAGCGCACCAGCGCCCAACCGGCGCCTGCCACCGCTCAGCCGGCCCAGACGCGCGCACCCTCAAAGCAGGAGGATGCAAGCCGCGAGGAGCGGGTCAAGATGACCCGGCTGCGCCAGACCATCGCCAAGCGTTTGAAGGACGCCCAGAACACCGCCGCCATGCTCACCACCTTCAACGAGGTGGACATGAAGCCGGTGATGGATCTGCGCAATTCCTACAAGGAGCTGTTCGAGAAAAAGCACGGCGTCAAGCTCGGCTTCATGGGCTTTTTCACCAAGGCCGTGGTGCATGCTTTAAAGGAGATCCCGGCGGTCAATGCCGAGATCGACGGCACCGACATCATCTACAAGAACTTCGCCCATATCGGGGTGGCGGTGGGGACCGACAAGGGGCTCGTGGTGCCGGTGGTGCGCGATGCCGATCAGATGACCATCGCCGAGATCGAAAAGGAGATCGCGCGGCTGGGCAAGGCGGCGCGGGATGGAGAGCTTTCGATGGCCGACATGCAGGGCGGCACCTTCACCATTTCCAATGGCGGCGTCTATGGTTCGCTGATGTCGACCCCCATCCTCAACGCCCCGCAATCGGGTATTCTGGGCATGCACAAGATCCAGGAACGCCCGGTGGTCGTGGGTGGTCAGGTGGTCGTGCGGCCGATGATGTATCTGGCTCTGAGCTATGACCACCGGATCGTCGACGGCAAGGAAGCGGTGACGTTTCTGGTCCGCGTCAAGGAGAGCCTCGAGGATCCGCAGCGTCTGGTGCTCGATCTTTAAGGGCGATGGCGGGGTGCCAACCCTGCCGTTTTGGCGGGTCGTGTTGAGCCCGAGGAGATGGTGTTGAACCTTGAATTGACGCTTGCGGTTTGGTCGGTGTTGATTTTGTTCATCCACATCGGCCTCCAGGCTGGATTTCTGACCCGCGACCTGGGCAGTGCGTACAATGCCGGACCCCGCGACGAACGGCGTGATCTGAGCGTCGTGGGCGGGCGCGCCGAACGGGCGTTGCGCAATTTTCTCGAGACCTGGCCCGCCTTCCTCGTCCTGGCGCTGGCGGCGAGCGTTGCGGGGATATCGAACTGGCTCACCCAATGGGGGGCGGGGCTCTATCTGGTCTTCCGCCTCGCCTACATCCCGCTCTACCTCATGGGCATACCCTATCTGCGTTCGCTGGTGTTTACCGGCGCGTGCATCGGACTACTTCTGATGTTTGTGGGGATCGTCTTCTGATCCCCGCATCGGGAATATTTCATGTGACTTCGCGCCAAGGCGCGGCAGCCGAGAAGGACAAGGCATCATGGCCGAAACTTTCGATCTCACCATCATCGGCACGGGGCCGGGGGGCTATGTCTGCGCGGTGCGTGCCGCCCAGCTTGGCATGAAGGTGGCTGTCGTTGAAAAATGGCCGAGCTTTGGAGGCACCTGCCTCAATATCGGCTGCATTCCCTCCAAGGCCCTGCTGCACGCCTCCGAACTTTTCGAGGAGGCCAGCCACAGCTTTCCGCAATTGGGGATCGAGGTGGGCGCGCCCACGCTCAACCTCTCGGCGATGATGGCGCACAAGGACGATACGGTGGCGTCAAACACCGGCGGCATCGAATATCTGTTCAAGAAGAACAAGATCACCGCCTTTAAAGGCACCGGAAGGATCGTCGCCGCCGGCAAGGTGGCCGTGAGCGGCGATGACGGGGTGACAACCGAGATCGAAACCAAAAACATCGTCATCGCCACCGGTTCGGTTTCGGCAAGCTTGCCGGGGATCGAGATCGACGAGGAAAAGATCGTCACCTCCACCGGGGCGCTCAAACTCGACAAGGTGCCCGGGAACCTGTTGGTGATCGGGGCCGGCGTGATCGGGCTGGAACTGGGCTCGGTCTGGGCGCGGCTGGGGGCCAAGGTCACGGTGGTCGAGTTCCTCGACCGCATCCTGCCGGGCATGGATCTCGACGTTGCCAAGCAGTTCCAGCGCATGCTGGGCAAGCAGGGGTTCGAGTTCAAGCTGGGCACCAAGGTGACGGGCATCGAAAAGACCGATGCCGGGCTTAACGTCACGATCGAGCCGGCCGCCGGCGGGGAGGCGACGACGCTTTCCACCGACATCGCCCTGGTCGCCATCGGACGCGTGCCGTTCACCGAGGGGCTGGGCCTCGAGGAGATCGGCGTCGAGCGCGACAAGCGCGGGCGGGTGGTGACCGACGCCCACTACAAGACCAATGTGGAAGGCATCTATGCCATCGGCGACGTGATCGCCGGGCCCATGCTGGCGCACAAGGCCGAGGATGAGGGGATCGCGGTGGCCGAAATCCTTGCCGGCCAGGCCGGGCACGTCAATTACGGCGTGATCCCCGGCGTCGTCTACACCAATCCCGAAGTGGCATCGGTGGGCAAGACCGAAGAGGATCTGAAGGCCGAGGGGATCGAATACAAGGCCGCCAAATTCCCCTTCACCGCCAATGGCCGCGCCAAGGCCATGCTGGCGACGCAGGGCTTCGTCAAGATCCTCGCCGACAAGGCCACCGACCGGGTGCTGGGTTGCCATATCGTGGGCAAGGGGGCCGGCGAAATGATCCACGAGGCGGCCGTGCTCATGGAATTCGGCGGTTCGGCCGAGGATCTGGCCCGGACCTGCCATGCGCACCCCACAATGAGCGAGGCGGTCCGCGAAGCGGCGCTCGGGCTGGGCGACGGGTCGATACATATTTGATCTCACGGGCCGCTCCGCGAAAGCCATGAATCCGCCCTATGGCTTTCGCTGGCCCTCCGATGGGGCGGCGAAAACGTTCGCCGGGGTTCTCGGCTTTGCCTCGTTCTCTTTGGCCTCGCGGGCCGCACCGCGAAAGCCATGACGGGCTAGAACCGCCCTATGGCTTTCGCTGGTCCTCCGGCGGGGCGCGCGAAACGTCGCGCGGGGTCCTCGGCGTTGCCTCGTCCTTTTTGGCCTCACGCGCCGCACCGCTTGCGGCAGCGCATGAGGCTTGCTTTGTCTCTGCCGGTTACTGGATCCCGGCTCTTCGGCCGGGATGACCTGGCGTTTGTGGTTGCCAAAAGAAAGGGCCGCATCGGGGATGCGGCCCTTAGGTTTGGTGAATGATCCGCTCACTCATTGTTTGGTCGCGTGTCCGAACCGCAAAACCAGTTTCCGTCCCCGGCCAAGCCGGGGACATGCTTTTCACGCTCCTACGGGTTGTAGGTCACCGTGCCGGCATCGTAGGCGGCGCGGCAGTCGGTGGCGTCGGCCATCAGGTTGGCGTTCCGGAGTTCGGAGGCGCCGCCGCGGCCCTGGAAGCGGGGATCGTCGCAGACGCCGTCATTGGCCGAGGCGCTGGAATCGTCACCGAAATTGATGCGGAAGTCCTCATCGGACCCGGCATCGCCCTCAAGGGTCACCGTGCCATCCTCATAGGCCGTCGAACAGTCGGTGGCATCGGCCATCAGGTGGTCGTCAAGAGCAACGCCCACGCCCGAACCGGTAAAGCGCGGGTCGTCGCATTCGCCGTCATTGGCCCAATTGCCCGAATCGTCGCCGAAATCGATGTCGTCGACGACGATGGATTCTCCCGACCCTTGGTTTTCATCCAGCGTGACGGTGCCATCCTCATAGGCTGTGGAACAGTCGGTGGCATCGGCCATCAGGTGATCGTCCAGAGCCACGCCGACGCCCGAGCCGGTAAAGCGCGGATCGTCGCATTCGTTGTCCAGCGAATAGGTGCCCGAATCGTCGCCAAAGTCGATGCCATCGATCACGATGGGATCCCCGCCCGCTGCGCCGGTCTCACCGCTAAAGGTGACTTCGCCGGCCTCATAGGCGTTGCGGCAATCGGTGGCGTCGGCCAGTTCGTGGCTGGTGAGGCCGCCGCCGAAACGGGGGTCGTCGCATTCGCCGTCATTGGCCCAGGTGCCCGAATCGTCGCCGAAATCGATGTCGTCGATCGAGATTTCGCCGCCGGTGTCGGTGCCCGTCTCGCCGCTATAAGTGACATCGCCGGCTTCGTAAGCGGCCTGGCAGTCGGTGGCGTCGGCCAGCTCATGGCTGGTGAGCGCGCCGCCGAAGCGGGGATCGTCACATTCGCCGTCATTGGCGAACGAGCCGGAATCATCGCCGAAATCGATCTCGCCATCGGTGGCGCCGGTTTGGGTGTCGGCCTCTCCGGCGGGCGTGTAGGTCACTTCGCCGGCTTCATAGGCATTGCGGCAGTCGGTGGCATCGGCCAATTCGTGGCTGGTGAGGGCGCCCCCGAAGCGCGGGTCGTCGCATTCGCCATCATTGGCCCAGTTGCCAGAATCGTCGCCGAAGTCGATTTCGCCGTCCGTGACGCCGGCGTCCGCGCTCTCCTGGGGCGCAAAGGTTACCTCGCCGGCCTCATAGGCGGTGCGGCAGTCGGTTGCGTCGGCCAGAAGATGGCTTTCGAGGCCGCCGCCGAAGCGCGGGTCGTCGCATTCGCCGTCATTGGCCCAATTGCCCGAATCATCGCCGAAATCGATCTCGCCTTCGGCCGGCGCCGCAGCGGTTGCCGGAGCGTCGGGGGCAGGGGCGGGCTCTTCGGTTTCGTCTTCGGCGACAAGGGTGACCTCGCCGGCTTCGAAGGCGGCCTGGCAGTCGGTCGCATCACGCATCTCGTCGACCGGGCTGAGCACCATGGCGGCGCCCGGGCCTTCGAAGCGCGGGTCGTCGCATTGCTGGTCGTTGGCGAAGGTGCTCGAATCGTCGCCGAAATCAATGTCCTGGGAGAATGCCGGTCCGCCCAAGGCAAGTCCAAGGGCAAGCACGGCGCCGCCCATCATCAACCCGGTTCTTTTCATGAGATTGGTCCCTCTTCGCGGCTAGCAATTGCCGGTTGCGTGGTGAGACGAGTGAACAGCAAAATGCCGCAAATTACCAGTGCGGTTCCGGCACCGTGGATCGCCGTAAAGGGTTCGCCCAGAACGATAATGGCCAGAATGATGGTCAAAATCGGGGAGATATTGCCGAAAACCGCCGTCCTTTCGGCGCCGATCGAGCCGATGGCGGCGGCGATCAGCAGCACCGGCGCGACGGTGGCGGCGAGCGCAAGGGCAAGGAGAATCCAGAAGGTGTCCGGCGCGATCGCCAGGGCGGAAAACGGATGGGTCCAAAAGAAATGGACCAGCACCATGACGCCCGCCGCCGTCATGGCGATGGCGGTGAACAGGCGCGGCCCGAGCACGTCGATCAGCGGCTTGGCGAAAAGCTGATAGAGCGCATAGGCCAGGGCGCTGGCGAGGGCGAGCGCGGTGCCGGCCAGAACCGTGTCGCCCTCGATCACCATGTCATGGCCGAAGATGATGGCGATGCCCAGATAGGCGAGCAGAGCGGCGCCGATCACCGGGGCGGTGAGGCGCCGGCGGAACAAGACCGCGCCCAGGACCAGGACGATGAAGGGGTAAGTGAGCAAAACCAGGCGGTTGAGCTGGGCGGTGATGAGGTCGAGGCTGAGAAAATCGAGAAGGCTCGCGCCATAATAGCCCATGATGCCGATGAGCACGGCGCCGAAGACCGATCGGGGCGGAACCTTTTCATTGGCATGGCGGCCTTTTCCCCGGCGGCGGTCGCGATAAGCGAGGAGGCCGAAAGCGAGGAAAAACGGCACGGCCAGGATCATGCGCCAGGCCAGAACCGTAAGCGCATCAAGGCCCTGGGCGTAGGCGAGTTTGACGAAAATGCCCTTGGTGGCAAAGAGGGCGGCGCCGAGGGCGGCGAGGGCCAGGCCGATGTTCTGATCGCGGAGGGGGGAGGGGGGCATGGTGTGCATATCGGCCATAAAGGGGTGTTGTCAGGCTATAGAGCGTGTCCAGCAAAAGTGGAACGGTTTTGCGTTCGGGCACGCGACAAACAATGGGTTGGAACCGAGGATTTGATGCAATTCAAATCCTGAACGGTTCCCGCAGCAAATTCACACACGCCAAGACGGCGTTTACGACCGCGGATGTGCGGAGCGATAGGCTTCGAGCAGGCGTTCGCCGTCGATATGGGTGTAGATCTGGGTGGTCGAGAGCGAGGCGTGGCCCAAAAGCTCCTGGATGGCGCGCAAATCTCCGCCGCCGGCCAAAAGGTGGGTGGCAAAGGAATGGCGCAGGGCATGCGGGGTCGCCGAGGCGGGAAGCCCGAGCGCGCCGCGAAGCTCTTCGAGCCGAAGCTGGATGAGGCGCGGGCTCAAGGGGCCGCCGCGAACGCCGCGGAACATGGGGTCATTGGCGCCGACGGCGAAGGGGCAGAGGCGGAGGTAATCCTCGATGGCGGCGCGGACCGGGGCGATCAGCGGGACGAGGCGCACCTTGTTGCCCTTGCCCACGACCCGCAGCGCCGAGCCGTCGAGATCGGCGCGGGTCAGCGCCAGGGCTTCCGAAATGCGCAGGCCGGCGCCGTAGCAAAGGGAGATGACCGCCACGTCGCGGGCGGCGATCCAGGGGCGAACTTCCATCTCATGGGTGGCCGGGCCGACCGCTTTGGCCTCGGAGGCCGAAAGCGGTTTGGGCAGGCCACGCGGCAATTTGGGGGTGCGCACCACAGAGAGCGCTTCGAGGGCCATGACGCCTTCGCGTTCCAGATATGTGAAGAAGGATTTTACCCCCGAAAGCGCGCGGGCGAGGCTGCGCGAGCCGATATCAGCGCGGCGGCGGGCGGCAAGGAAGGCGCGCAGATCGGCGGGGCGAAGCTGTTTGAGATCGCCAAGGTCGACAGTGCCGCCGATATGGGCGGAGAGAAAGGCCATGAACTGGTCGAGATCGCGGCCATAGGCCTCAACCGTCTTGGGCGAGAGGCGCCTTATGGTTGCAAGCTCGCGCTGCCAGGCGGTGACGTGGCTGCGCAGGGGGGCGGAAATGGCAAAGCCGGTATCGGTCATGGCGGCCAGTCTAAGCGCAAAGAGGTTACCAAAACGGGGACTGGCCGAATCGCGCCAGCGCACTATGTTAGGCGGCCTGATCCCGTTTCGTTCGCTTTTCCCCTATGTCCCTTGGCCCAGTCGTATCAGTGATGGTTTCGGTCGCCGTCGACGGCCCCTATTCCTATCGGGTGCCCGAGGGGATGGCGGTCGAGCGCGGCTCGATCGTCGTCGTGCCGCTGGGGCCACGGCCGACGCTGGGAGTGGTGTGGGGAGAGCCGAAAGACAATTTCGCCCATAACCGGCTCAAGGACATCGCGCACGCCTTCGAGGTGCCGCCGCTTTCCGACGAGCTTTTAAAGACCGTCGACTGGGTGGCGCGCTATACGCTGGCCCAGCCGGGGATGGTGCTGCGCGGTGCGCTGAGGAGCCGGGAGGCGCTGGACCCGCCACGTCCGATCATCGCGTATAAGAGAACCGGCCCCGAACCCGAGCGCATGACCGAGGCGCGGGCCCGGGTGCTTTCGGTGATGGAGGACGGCTACCCCTGGGCCAAGCCGGCGCTGATCGGGGCGGCGGGGGTTTCGACGGCGGTGGTCGACGGGTTGGTGAAATCGGGGTGCCTCGAGGCGGTGGAAATACCGGCGCCTCCGCCCGTGCTGCCGCCCGAGCCCGACTTCGCGCCGGCCAGGCTTTCCCCGGCGCAGCAGGCGGCGATCGAGAAAATCCGCGCCCATGACAATGGCGGATTTTCGGTGGCATTGCTCGACGGCATCACCGGGTCGGGCAAGACCGAAGTGTTCTTCGAGGCGGTGGCCGATACGCTGAGGGCCGGCAGGCAGGTGGCGATCATCCTGCCCGAGATTGCCTTGACCCACACCTTCCTCGACCGGTTCGAAAAGCGCTTCGGGCAGCGGGCCGCCGAATGGCATTCGGAAATGACGCCGGTGCAAAGGGCGCGGGTGTGGCGCGGGGTGCTGACGGGCGAAGTGCGGGCGGTGATCGGGGCGCGGTCGGCGCTATTCCTGCCGTTTCGCGAGCTGGGGCTGTTCGTCCTCGACGAGGAACATGACGGGGCGTTCAAGCAGGCCGACCGGGTGAACTATCACGGGCGCGACATGGCGGTGGTGCGCGCCTCGCTGGCCGATGCGCGGGTGCTGCTCTCCTCGGCCACCCCCTCTGTCGAATCGCGCAACAATGCCGAGACGGGGCGTTACGCGCATGTGCGGCTCGAAAGCCGTTTCGCGGATGCGGCGCTGCCCGACATCACCGCCATCGACATGCGGGCCGACGGGCCGGAAAAGGGCCAATGGATCGCCCCGAAGCTGGCGCGGGCGGTGTTCGATGCGCTCGATCGGGGCGAACAGGCGCTGCTGTTTTTGAACCGGCGCGGATATGCGCCGCTGACCCTGTGCCGGGCCTGCGGGCATCAGTATCAGTGCCCGGACTGCTCGACCTGGCTGGTCGAGCACCGATTCCGGGGCGTTTTGATGTGCCACCATTGCGGGCACGAAGAGCGGGCGCCCGAAGTGTGCGGCGCCTGCGGGGCGACGGATTCGCTGGTGGCGGTGGGGCCGGGGATCGAAAGGCTGGCCGAGGAGGTCGCCGAGCGCTTTCCCGGCGCGCGGCCGGTGGTGCTCTCGTCCGATATGGGCTCGATGCGCCAGATCCGCGACCGCTTCGCCGAGATCGCGCGCGGGGAATACGACATCATCATCGGCACGCAATTGGTGGCCAAGGGGCACCATTTCGAAAAGTTGTCGCTGGTGGGGGTGATCGATGCCGATCTGGGGCTGGCCCATGGCGATCCGCGGGCGGCGGAAAAGACGTTTCAGATTTTAACGCAGGTCACCGGACGCGCGGGGCGCGAATCGCGGTCGGGCAAGGCGTTCCTCCAGACCTATCATCCCGACCACGCGGTGATGCGGGCGATGATCAGCGGGGACCGCGAAGGGTTCTACGCCCATGAGCTGGAGGTGCGCCGGCAGGGCGGGCTGCCGCCGTTCGGGCGGCTCGCCGCGCTGATCGTTTCGGGCAACGAGCATACAGAGACCATGGGCTATGCCAGGGCGTTGATGGCGGCGGCGCCGCTGGCGGCAAATGTCAGCCGCTTCGGGCCGGCGGACGCGCCCGTGGCCATGGTGCGCGGGCGGCACAGGGTGCGGATTCTTGTGCAAAGCCCCAAGGATTTCGACCTTTCGGGCTATGTGCGATTCTGGCTGGAAAACGGGCCTGCCGCCAAGGGAAATCTCAGGGTTCAGGTCGATATCGATCCCATGAGTTTTTATTGATCTAGGCTGGCCGGCTCAAGATAAGAGAAATGCGACATTTGGGTCGCCGCGATTTGGCCTTGATCCGCTTGCGCGGGCGTTTTCGTCATGGTAAGGCCACCCCGGAATTTCAGGGCAGGTCCTTCGTCTCGGCTGCTCTTTGTGAATACCAGATCAACAGAACCAGATGCCGCCGCCGCCGAGATTTCGGCGATGACGACGACCTAGGGCGGGGCAAGCAGCGGGGTTATGAAGGCTTGAGCGCACCACGATCCGTTCTCTCAAAGATCGCGCGGCCCTATGCGTCGGCGCTTTTCGACCTGGCAAGCGAAGCGGGCTCGGTCCCGGCCGTGGAAGCCGATCTCGATGCCATCGCGGATTTGATCCAGTCCTCGGACGATTTCTCCCGGTTCCTGTTCAGCCCCACCATCGCGACCGATGCCAAGAGCGCCGCGCTCAATTCGGTGATCGAAAAGACCGGTCCGGTCGAGTTGGTTGCCAACACGCTCAAGGTCGTCGCCCAGAACGGCCGGCTGTTCGCGCTTTCGGAGATCATCGCCGAATTCAAGCGCCTCGCCGCCGAGGCCCGGAACGAAGTGAGCGCCGAAGTGACTTCGGCAGCGCCTTTGTCCGACCAACAGCAAAGCGAACTCGCCGCCGTCCTCAAGGACAAGATCGGCAAGGACGTCTCCCTCAATACGCGTGTCGATGAAAGCCTGATCGGCGGCCTTATCGTCAAGGTCGGCAGCCAGATGATCGACACCTCCCTCAAGACAAAACTTTCGGCCATGAAGATCGCCATGAAAGGGGTCAGCTAATGGATATCAAAGCTGCGGAAATTTCCGCGATCCTCAAAGACCAGATCAAGGATTTCGGCAAGGAAGCCCAGGTTTCCGAGGTCGGGCAGGTGCTCAGCGTGGGTGACGGCATCGCGCGCGTCTTCGGGCTGGACAAGGTGCAGGCCGGCGAGCTGGTCGAATTCCCCGGCGGCATCAAGGGCATGGCCCAGAACCTGGAAGCCGACAATGTCGGCGTCGTGATCTTCGGGTCCGACCGCGACATCAAGGAAGGCGACACCGTCAAGCGCACCGGCGCGATCGTCGACACCCCCGTGGGCATGGGCCTGCTGGGCCGTGTCGTGGACGGGCTGGGCAATCCGATCGACGGCAAGGGTCCGATCGAATACACCGAGCGCCGCCGCGTGGACGTCAAGGCACCGGGCATTCTGCCGCGCAAATCCGTGCACGAGCCGATGTCGACCGGTTTGAAGGCCATCGACGCGCTGATCCCCATCGGCCGCGGCCAGCGCGAGCTGGTGATCGGTGACCGCCAGACCGGCAAGACCGCCATCGTTCTGGACACCTTCCTCAACCAGAAGCCCGCGCACCAGGAAAACCGCGAGAACGACAAGCTCTACTGCGTCTATGTCGCGGTGGGCCAGAAGCGCTCGACCGTTGCCCAGTTCGTCAAGATGCTGGAGGACAATGGCGCGCTCGAATATTCGATCGTGGTTGCCGCGACCGCTTCGGACCCGGCGCCGATGCAGTTCCTGGCGCCGTTCACCGGCTGCGCCATCGGCGAATATTTCCGCGACAACGGCATGCATGCCGTGATCGCCTATGACGACCTTTCCAAGCAGGCCGTCGCCTACCGCCAGATGAGCCTGCTGCTGCGTCGTCCTCCCGGACGTGAAGCCTATCCGGGCGACGTGTTCTATCTGCACAGCCGCCTTCTCGAACGCGCTGCCAAGATGAACGAAAACCACGGTGCCGGTTCGCTGACCGCCCTGCCGATCATCGAAACCCAGGCCAACGACGTTTCGGCCTATATCCCGACCAACGTGATCTCGATCACCGACGGCCAGATCTTCCTTGAGACGAACCTGTTCTTCCAGGGTATCCGTCCGGCCGTGAACGTTGGTCTGTCCGTGTCCCGCGTGGGTTCGTCCGCTCAGGTCAAGGCGATGAAGCAGGTTGCCGGCTCGATCAAGGGCGAGCTCAGCCAGTATCGCGAAATGGCCGCCTTCGCCCAGTTCGGTTCGGACCTCGACGCTGCGACCCAGCGCCTGCTGAACCGTGGCGCGCGTCTGACCGAGCTTTTGAAGCAGCCCCAGTTCTCCCCGCTCAAGACCGAAGAGCAGGTCGCTGTGATCTATGCCGGCGTCAACGGCTATCTCGACGATCTTCCGGTGCGCGGCGTGCAGGCGTTCGAAAAGGCGCTGCTCTCCACGCTTCGCAGCAAGCATGCCGACCTTCTGGGTGACATTGCCCAGGAAAAGGCGCTTTCCGACGGGATCAAGGATCGGCTCAAGTCTGCGCTCGACGCCTTCAAGAAGACCTATACCGCTTAAGACCGGCGGATCGGCTGGCAAGGAGCTTTCGGCGCAATGCCCTCTTTGAAAGACCTCAAGAACCGGATCAACTCGGTCAAGTCGACCCAGAAGATCACCAAGGCCATGCAGATGGTCGCGGCGGCCAAGCTCCGCCGCGCCCAGGACGCCGCCGAAGCCGCGCGCCCCTATGCCGAGCGCATGGAAAAGGTGCTGGCCGGGCTGGGCGCCGCCTATGAGGGCCGTCCGGACGCGCCGGCGCTCCTGGCGGGCACGGGCAAGGACGACGTGCACCTTCTGGTGGTGGCGACCGGCGAGCGCGGGCTGGCCGGCGGCTTCAACTCCTCGATCGCCCGCATGGCGCGCGAGCATGCCCAGCGGCTGATCGCCGAGGGCAAGACCGTCAAGATCCTGACGGTGGGCAAGAAGGGCGCCGATATCCTGAAGCGCGGCCTTTCGAAAAACATCACCGAGCAGATCTCGCTGCGCGACGTCAAGCAGCTCGGCTACGCCACGGCCCAGGGCATCGGGGAAAAGATCCTCGCGCTTTATGAAGCCGGCGAGTTCGACGTGGCGACGCTGTTCTATTCGCGCTTCCAGTCGGTCATCTCCCAGGTGCCGACCGCCCAGCAGCTCATTCCGGCCAAGTTCGACAAGGCCGAGGGCGAGGAGATCAAGGCCGGCGCGGCGATCTACGAATACGAGCCCGACGAGGAGGCGATCCTCGAAGACCTGCTGCCGCGCAATGTGAGCGTGCAGATCTTCCGGGCGCTGCTCGAGAACAACGCCTCGTTCTTTGGCGCGCAGATGACGGCGATGGACAACGCCACCCGCAATGCCGGTGAGCTGATCACCAAGTTGCAGCTGAGCTACAACCGCCAGCGTCAGGCGCAGATCACCAAGGAACTGATCGAAATTATTTCGGGCGCCGAGGCGCTCTAGCAATTTAGGCTCTCGCGTTCCCCAACGGAAAAGTCTGCAACTTTTCCTTAGGAACGCACCAAGACACAGGGACAAGAACCATGGCAGAGACTAAAATCGGCCGCGTTTCCCAGATCATGGGCGCCGTTGTGGACGTCACCTTCGACGACCACCTGCCGGCCATTCTGAACGCGCTGGAAACCGACAACAACGGCAACCGCCTCGTGCTCGAAGTGGCGCAGCACCTGGGCGAGAACACCGTGCGCACCATCGCCATGGACACGACCGAAGGTCTGGCCCGCGGCACCGAAGTGCGCGACACGGGCGAAGCCATCTCGGTGCCGGTGGGCGACGAGACGCTCGGCCGCATCATGAACGTGATCGGCGAGCCGATCGACGAAGCCGGTCCGGTCAACACGCCGACCCGCCGCACCATTCACCAGCCGGCGCCCGAATTCGTCGACCAGGCCACCCAGGCCGAAATCCTTGTGACCGGCATCAAGGTCATCGACCTTCTGGCCCCCTATGCCCGTGGCGGCAAGATCGGCCTGTTCGGCGGCGCCGGCGTGGGCAAGACGGTGCTGATCCAGGAGCTGATCAACAACGTCGCCAAGGCTCACGGCGGTTACTCGGTGTTCGCCGGCGTCGGCGAGCGCACCCGCGAAGGCAACGATCTTTACTACGAAATGATCGAATCGGGCGTGAACAAGGACCCCAAGGAGAACAACGGTTCGACCGAGGGTTCCAAGTGCGCGCTGGTCTTCGGCCAGATGAACGAACCCCCGGGAGCCCGTGCCCGCGTGGCGCTGACCGGCCTGTCGATCGCTGAAGACTTCCGCGACAAGGGTCAGGACGTGCTGTTCTTCGTGGACAACATCTTCCGCTTCACCCAGGCCGGTTCGGAAGTGTCGGCTCTGCTGGGCCGTATTCCTTCGGCCGTGGGTTACCAGCCGACCCTGGGCACCGACATGGGCGCGCTCCAGGAACGCATCACCACCACCAACAAGGGCTCGATCACCTCGGTGCAGGCCGTGTACGTCCCGGCCGACGACTTTACCGATCCGGCGCCCGCCTCGACCTTTGCGCACCTTGACGCGACGACCTCGCTCAACCGCGCCATTTCGGAAAAGGGCATCTACCCGGCGGTCGATCCGCTCGACTCCAACTCGCGCATGCTCGATCCCACCATCGTGGGCGAAGAGCACTACAACGTGGCCCGCTCGGTGCAGGAAATCCTGCAGCGCTACAAGTCGCTCCAGGACATCATCGCCATTCTGGGCATGGACGAGCTTTCCGAAGAAGACAAGCTCACCGTGGCGCGCGCCCGCAAGGTCGAGCGTTTCATGAGCCAGCCTTTCCACGTGGCCGAAGCCTTCACCAACACGCCGGGCATCTATGTCGAGCTCGAAGACACCATCAAGGCCTTCAAGGGCCTGGTGGCCGGTGAATACGACCACCTGCCCGAGCAGGCCTTCTACATGGTCGGCACCATCGACGACGCGGTCAAGAAGGCCCAGCGCCTGGCTGCCGAAGCGGCCTAAGCTTTTGACGGCATGTGCGGGCCTTTCCGGCCCGCACGGGATTTGTTTTAGAGAACGGACAGGGACATGGCCGAAGGCGTCAAAGTCGAAATCGTATCGCCGGAAGTGCTCGTTCTGAGCGCCGAGGCGCGGTCGGTGGTCGTGCCGGGCGCCGAGGGTTATCTCACGGTGATGGGCGACCATGCGCCGCTGATGACCGTGCTCAAGCCGGGGTTCGTCACGGTGGTCGATACCAGCGGGGCCAACAAGAGCTTTTTCGTGGGTGGCGGCTTTGCCGACATTTCCGATGCCGGGGTGACGATCCTGGCCGAGGAGGCCCGACCGGCGAGCGAGTTCGGACGGACCGAAATCGAGGCGAGGATTTCCCAGGCGCAGCAGGCGCTGTCGGCGGCAGGCGAGGGCGACGAGAAGATCGCGGCCCAGAATGCGCTCGATACCTGGCGTAACCTCCTGCTCGAAAGTGCTTCGATCGGTGGCTCGGTGCATTAGGCCCCGGGCAGAACGAATTTCTTGAAAAAAGGGCGTCCGGCGGGCGCCCTTTTTGTTTTGCGGCGGGGTGGAAATCGGCCCGCGAGAGGTTTCGAATTCTTGCCGGGAGGCCACCGAAATCCGAAACGATCATTTAATCTTCTGTCCGTAGCTTTGCGACGATCTCCCAGGAGGGAGAAAATTCGTCGACGAGGAGCTGACGATGCAGGGCTTAATCAGCAGAACGCTGGGGCGCATTCCCATGACCACGACGATCGCCGCGATGGTGGTCGGTGCCGTGTTGCTTTCGGTGGGTGCCGTGGTCGCGGCGGTTTACATCAATCTTTCGGCCAATACCGACCAGGTGGCGCAGCAGAGCCAGCAGTCCAATATCCGGACGGCGGCCACCATTCTGGGTGGCATGGGCGGCATTCAGGTCGACTGGACCGAACAAGGCGACGTGGCGAGCATCGGCACATGGGTGATGCCGCGCTTTTACAACAATGACGTCGCCGATTCGATCGCCCGGGTGACCGGCGAGACGACGGCGATCTTTGCCTGGAACTCGGAAACCGGATTTTTCGAGCAGGTGACGACCTCGATGGTCGATGCCGAGGGCAATCGCATCACGATGGAGCCGATTCCGGGCGACAGCCCGCTGCACCGGCAGGTCCTCGAAGAGGGCGCCGTCTATACCGAGACCATGGTCAATGGCGAGCATTATTATTCGGTCTATCAGCCCATAACCTATCTCTCGGGCACCGATGTGCTGGGGATGCTCTATGTGGGCGTTGGCCAGGATGCGATCACGGCCGTGGTATCCGACACCATGAACCTGCTGCTGATCGTGAGCGGCATTGCCGTCGCCATCATGTGCGTTCTCTCGGTGATCGCCTCGCGTCTGATCGCGCGGCCGATCCCGGTGCTCTCGCAAGTGATGGGCCGGATCGCCCAGAACGAATTCGACGTCGAAGTGCCCTATACCGACCGCCGCAACGAAGTGGGCGAGATGGCCCGCGCCGTCGAGGTGTTCCGCGAGAACGGTCAGAAGATCGCCGCGATGACCGAAGCGGAAGCCGCGCGCATCGTGGCCGACGAAAAGGCCCGCCGGGAAATGATGGGGCAGCTTCAGGCTTCGTTCGGCAATGTGGTGGATGCGGCAATCGCCGGCGATTTCGGCCAGCGCGTCGAGGCCAATTTCGCCGATGCCGAACTCAATGCCCTGGCCGGCTCGGTCAACGATCTGGTCGAGACCGTGGACAGGGGATTGCGCGAAACCGGCAGCGTGCTCGGAGCCCTGGCCAATACCGACCTCACCATGCGGGTGATGGGCGAGTATCAGGGGGCGTTCGCCAATCTCAAGCACGACACCAATGCGGTCGCCGAAAAGCTCTCCGACATCGTGATGGAGCTGCGCGGCACCTCGCGTACGCTCAAGACGGCGACGGGCGAGATCCTTTCGGGTGCGAACGATCTTTCCGAGCGCACAACGCGCCAGGCGGCGACCATCGAGGAAACCTCGGCGGCCATGGAACAGCTTGCGGTGACCGTGATGGACAACGCCAAGCGGGCCCAGGATGCTTCCCAGACCGCCGCTTCGGTCACCCGTTCGGCCGAGGAAGGCGGGCAGGTCATGGGCGAGGCGACCGCCGCGATGGGGCGGATCACCACCTCGTCGGCCAAGGTTTCCGACATCATCAAGATGATCGACGACATCGCCTTCCAGACCAATCTTCTGGCGCTCAACGCTTCGGTGGAAGCGGCGCGGGCCGGGGAAGCGGGCAAGGGCTTTGCCGTCGTCGCCGTCGAGGTGCGCCGGCTGGCCCAGAGCGCGGCCGAGGCTTCGGCCGAGGTCAAGGCGCTGATCGAGCAGAGCGCAACCGAGGTCGATGGCGGCTCCAAGCTCGTCGCCCAGGCGGCCGAAAAGCTTGCGGCCATGCTGGAGGCGGCGCGCGCCAACACCCGCCAGATGGAAGCGATCGCGCGCGACAGCCGCGAGCAGGCCTCCTCGATCGAGGAAGTCAACGACGCCGTACGGCAGATGGACGAAATGACCCAGCACAATGCGGCGCTGGTCGAGGAAACCAATGCGGCCATCGCCCAGACCGAGGAACAGGCGACGGCGCTCGACCGGATCGTGGATGTGTTCCGCGTGGAGCGCGGCGCGGCGGCTGCCCGGCCGCAGGGGCGGCCGGACGACCATGCCCGCTCGCTGCAGGTCAAGGTCAAGCAGGCCGCCGGCGCCTATTTGAGCCACGGCAATGCCGCCGTCGACGAGGACTGGAAAGAGTTTTAGGACTTTTCCGGCAGATCAATGGGAAGGGGCGCGTGGGCGCCCCTTTTTCATTTCAGGGCCGCTTCGACGGCTGCCGCCGCGTGCAGGGTCGTGGTGTCGTAGACGGGCAAGGGGCTGTCATCGTCGGAAATCAGCATGCCGATTTCGGTGCAGCCGAGAATGATTGCCTCTGCGCCCCGGGCGGCGAGGCGCTCGATGGCCTCGACATAGACGGCGCGCGAGGCGTCGCTCACGATGCCGCGACAGAGCTCGTTATAGATGATGCCGTCAAGATTGGTCCTATCCACCTCGGGGACCAGCGGCTCGAGACCGCGGGCGCGCAGCCGGTCCTTGTAGAAATCCATTTCCATGGTGAACCGGGTGCCCAGCAATCCCACCGTTCCCGCGCCATCGGCGAGGAGCGCGTCGGCGGTGGGGTCGGCGATGTGGAGGAAAGGGACCGAAACGGCGCTTTCGATGTCCTCGGCTACGATATGCATGGTGTTGGTGGCGAGGACGAGCAGATCGGCGCCGGCGACCTGCAGGCGCCGGGCCGAGGCGGCCAACAGCTCGCCGGCACGCTGCCAGTCACCTCGAGCCTGAAGGGTTTCGATCGTGGCAAAATCTAGAGAATCCAGGATGATGGGCGCCGAATGCAGGCCGCCGCGCCGGCTGGCGGTGTGCCGGTTGATGAGCGCGTAATATTGTGCGCTCGATTCCCAGCCCATCCCGCCGATGATGCCGATGGTCTTCACGGCTTGCGGGCCTGGATATCTTGCGGCAGGTGGGCGAAGGCGTCGCGCACTTCGAGATAGGCGGGGCGCTTGAAGGGCACGATGATCTCGGGGACCTTGTCGAAATCTTCCCAGGCCCATGCGTCGAATTCGGGATCGATGCCGGGATTGTCGTGGCAGAGAGTGATTTCGGCTTCTTCGCCTTCGAAAAGGAAGGCGAACCATTTCTGGCGCTGGCCGCGATACTTGCCCTTGAGCGCGATGCCCAGCACCTCGTCGGGCAGATCATATTCGATCCAATCGGGCGCTTCGGCGAGAAGACGGATGGTGCGGATGCCGGTTTCCTCGAAAAGCTCGCGATAGGCGGCGCGCAGGGGCTCCTCGCCATCATCGATCCCGCCCTGCGGCATCTGCCAGGGAGCGTCGACTTCCGAGGTGTCGGGGCCGGGGGTGAGGATGCGGCGGGCAATGAAGACTTTGCCCTCGGCATTAAAGAGCGCGATGCCGACGCAATCGCGGTAGGGCATGTCCTCGCGCCGCGGAGACTGGGTCATTGATTTGCCTCGAGTGTGGAAAGAGTGCTGACCGGGACCAGTAGATACTGCTCCTCATCGAGCGTATCGGCCCAATCGGCCAGGGTGCGGATGGATACGGGCAGCGCCGAAAGGATGCCGAGGGCCTGGCCGCGTTGGTCGGCGGCTGCCTTGAGGCCGTCGAGCGCGCTCATGATGGCCGCCTGGGAGGGATTGGTATCGATCACCGCGTCGATGCGGGCATAGGGAACATCGTTCTGGCGCGCCAGTTGCGGGGCGACCGACCGGTTGGAGCTGCCATCGTCGAGATAGGCCAGCCCGCGCAGCCCGAGCTCTTCCATGACGGGCGCGAAATCGGCGGCCGAAGCGGTAAAGCGCGCACCCATATGGTTGAGAACGCCGGTATAGCCGGTCATCCGCGTCAACAGCCAATAGAGCTTTTCGAGGTTGTCGCGCGGCGGCTGATCCACCAAAAGAGTATGGGGGCCGGGATCGTTCTGGGGATAATCGAAGGGTTCGAGCGGAATTTCGAGCATGAGTTCATGCCCGTCGGCCCGTGCCTCGTCGGCCAGCGCGGTGAGGTTTCCGCCATAGGGGGCGAAGGCGAGTGTCACGGTGCCCGGTAGCGCATCGATGGCTTCTCGTGTGGTTGCCTCGCTCAGCCCCAGGCCGGATACGACCACCGCGATCAGCTTGCGTCCGCCGGCCGAGGCGGGGGAAATCGAAGGCCGGGCGTAGGCCTCATGGGGCGCAAGGCCGCTGGGGCTGACGCGGGGCAGGGGACCGTTTTCGGTCATCTCGAAGAGATCCCGGTTCGGGCCTGCCGCGGCCAATTCGTCATCGTCGGCGGGGATGTCGGAAAGGGTGATGATCGAGGGGCCGTCCGCGGGCGTCGCGGTGGCCTGGGCAGGTTCGGACGGGCTGGCGAGTTCGATCGCCACCGGGTTCTCGACCGGCTGGGTGTTGACCGGCGCTTCGGCGACAGGGCGTCCGCCAAGGGGATCGTCGACAAGAACGATCCAGCCGACAACGCCCAGAACGATGAGCGCGAGGAGCGCCGCGCCGATCCGTCCCCATGGCCAAGCCATCGGGGAGGGCGATCCCGACTTGTTATTCTTGCGGCGTTTGCGGCCGAGCGGGGCGCTCAACTCGTCGGTCATGGCACTTGTGTTCCGGTTTCCCCCGAGCACTGGAACGGTTCGGCCCCCCGAACGGGGGGCCGAGTTGTCGAGCCGTCTATTCGGTTTCGGTGGTTTCGGCCTCAGCTTCGGCCGCTTCGGTATTCTGCTGGGCCACCACCGCATCAGGATTGGGCGGGAAGGCCGGGTCCTCGGTTTCGCCCAGGATGAGATCGATGGCGTGCTGGAGCTGATTGTCCTCGGCCTTGTCGGCGGGAACATAGACCGAAGAGCCGACCGTTGCCTCCTCTTCTTCGCCCGCGATATGGCCGGCAAGGCCGGCCTCGCCGATGATGGTATCAAAGCCCTGGAGTTCCTCGGGAACGTCCTGGAGCACTTCGATATCGGGCGTGATGCCGAGCGCCTGGATCGAACGGTTGTTGGGCGTGTAGTAGCGCGCCGTGGTCAGGCGCATGGCGCCGTCAAAGCCCAGGGGAATGATCGACTGGACGGAACCCTTGCCGAAGGACCGGGTGCCCACAAGCGTGGCGCGGCCCTGATCCTGGAGCGCACCGGCCACGATTTCGGCCGCCGAGGCCGACCCGCCATTGATGAGCACGATCACCGGCACGTCGGCCAGCATGGCGTCGAGCTCGTCGGGACGGGCATCGTAGCGCGAGTTCTGGCTGTCGATCCGCCCCCGCGTCAGCACCACCGAGCCCTGGGAGAGGAAGGCATCGGCCACGAACTGGGCCTGATCGACAAGCCCGCCGGGATTGTTGCGCAGGTCGAGAATGATGCCGGTGGGCGCTTCGCCGTCGTTTTCGGCAAAGATCTCGCGGATGGCTTCATCGAGGCCGCTGAAGGCCTGGCCGGAGAACCGCGAAAGGCGGATGACGGGCACGTCGCGTTCCATGCTCCAGCGCACCGCCGAAACCTCGATGATGTCGCGGGTGAGGGTCAACTCAATGGGCTGGTCGACACCTTCACGGGCGATCACGACATCCACATCGGTGCCGATTTCGCCGCGCATCAGCTCCACCGCCTCGTCAAGGGTCATGCCCATGACCTGCTGGCCGTCGATCTCGACAACGAAATCATTGGCGAGGATCCCGGCGCGCGAGGCGGGGCTTTCGTCATAGGGGGTGACGACCTTGACCAGCCCCTCTTCCATGGTGACCTCGATGCCCAGGCCGCCGAAGGTGCCCGAGGTGTCCTCGCGCACATCGGCAAAGCTCTCGGGCGAAAGGTAGGCCGAGTGCGGATCGAGCGAAGTCAGCATGCCCTGGATGGCGGCGCGGATCAGTTCGGTCTCGTCGGGGGCTTCGATATATTCGTCGCGGATGCGATCGAGCACCAGCCCGAACAATTCGAGCTGACGATAGAATTCGTCCTGCTCCTGTTGGGTCATTTCGCTTTGTTCGGTCTGCGCCGCGATCGGACCGACCGACACAAGCACCGCCATGAGCGCGATCAGAGCCCGCTTGAAAACCACCGCCATCAGCTCGTTCCACTTTCCTGTTGCTGGGAGCCGGCAGTCCACCATCCTTCCGGATCGATGGGAATGCCGCCCTCCCTCAATTCTATATACAATGCCGGGCCCGATCCGCCACCATCGTCCCCGGACGCTTCGCCCATGGTGCCCACGCTCGTTCCCATTTGCACGAAGGCGCCGCGCTCGACCGACACGGTTTCGAGGCCCGCGAGCACCACGAGATAATCCTGACCGGCATTGAGAATGACGATTTGGCCGTAATTGAGGAAGGGGCCGGTATAGACCACCCAGCCATCGGCGGGGGCGACCACGGTGGCATCCTCTGTCGTGGACATCGTCAGGCCCTTGGCGGTGCCGCCAAAGCCGTCGGCGGCGCCATAGGTGGTGACGGGCACGCCGCGCACCGGGGCTGTGAGATAGCCCTTGGCGGCGGCGATCGGCACGGCTGGCTCGGTGCGCGCGGTGTCGGCGAAAGCGAGCTCAAGCGTCTCGGGATCGAGGGTGGGGACGGCTTCGCCGGCATTAGCGGCGCGGGTGGCCTCGTCGGCGGCGGTGACGGCCGCGATGCGGGTATCGAGGCTCTCGATCAATTGTTCGAGAGACGTGGCGCGATCGGCGAGCGCCTGGGCTTCGGCCTGCTCGCGCAGCAGGTCCTCGCTCAGCCATTCGAGACCCTGCTGGCGGGCCTGGATGATGGTGGCGATGCGCAGCCGCTCCTCGTTGAGCGTGGTGAGGTTGGCGTTGAGCCGGTCGGCTTCCTCGAGCGCTGTCTGCTTGAGGGCCATGAGCGCGTTGAGATCCTCGGTGACGGTTTCGGCGCGCTGCTGGAGCTGGGGCAGAACCGCGCCCAACAGCATCGCGGCGCGGGCCGAGCCCAGGGCGTCGGTGGGATCGACGATCATGGCCGGGGGCGGGGTGGCGGAGATGCGCTGCAGGGAGGCCAAAAGGTTGGAGATGGAGCGGTCGTGGCCGTCGAGGCGCGAGCGGACGGCCTGTTCCTCGGCGAACAGTTCCTGCAGCCGTTCCTCGATCAGCCGGATATCCTCATCGGCCATATCCACGCGCTGGGCGGCGGCGGTGAGTTCCAGCCCCAACTGTGTGGCGTCGCCATCGAGCGCCTCGATCTCGGCCCGGATGGCTTCGATCCGCTCCTCGCTGAGATCGATCTCGCCCTGGACGGCCTGGAGATCGCCCTGGGCCTCGGCGGCTGTCTGCTCGAGATTGTCGGTGGGGATGGTTTCGGGATCGGGCAGGGGCTCTTCCTGCGCGCCCAACGGCCCGGTGGCAAGCCCCAGGGCAAGCGCGCCCGCCGCCAGGGCGGCAAGGCTCGCAGCGACGATCGAGCGGAAATGGAACGGTCCCACGGGCAGGCTCAAACCGGCAAACTCCGAATCAGCCCGGACAATAGCAGAGACACGGCCATCAATCGCCCCGATGGTAGGGATGGCCCGATAAAATTGTGGTGGCGCGGTAGAGCTGTTCGGCGGCCATGATGCGCACGAGCTGGTGCGGCCAGGTCATGGCGGAAAAGGAAACGACGAGATCAGCGGATTTGCGCAGCTCGGGGTCGAGACCGTCGGCGCCGCCGATCAGCAGCGCTAGGGCCGGGCGTCCGTCGTCGCGCCATTGGGCGATCCTGTCGGTGAAATCGGGGCTGGAGAGTGACCGGCCGCGCTCGTCGAGGGCAATCACGACCGATTTGTCGGGCAGGGCGCCACCGATGGCGCGGGCTTCCTCGGCCTTACGGGCATCGGCGCTCGAAGCGCGCGATTCTGCCAGCTCGATCACCGCAAAATCGGTGAGCCCCAGCGATCGTCCGCCGGCGGTGGCGCGGTCGAGATAGCGCGCCACAAGATCACGTTCGGGCCCGGATTTCATCCGCCCGACGGCAATGATCAGCACCCGCATCCGATTCGGAAACGAATCAGTGCGTGTCGGTTCCGAAATCCGCGGCCCACATCTTTTCGATGTTGTAGAACTCGCGAACCTCGGGTCGGAAGATGTGCACGATCACATCGGAAGCATCGACCAGAACCCAGTCGGCAGCCGGCAGGCCTTCGATGCGGGGCTTGTCGTAGCCGTTTTCCTTGAGCGCCTTGACCAATTGGTCGGCGACGGCTGCGACATGGCGGTTCGAGCGCCCGGAGGTCACCACCATGTGGTCCGAGAGCGACGATTTTCCGGTGATGTCGATGGCGATCGTATCTTCGGCCTTGGCGTCTTCGAGCGACGCGAGAATCAGGTCGAGAAGCTGGACCTGGTGAGCGGCCATGGGTGCGGTATCGTTCGATACCGACTTGTGGGGCGTGGGAGCCATCAAGCGCGGTCCTCCGCCCTATAGGGCATGTGCTGGGTCATCAGGTTGGTTCGGTTTCCTTTTCGTGACCGTATTTCGTTTGTAGCAACGCCTGCATCGCAGCTTGCGTTGCACGCTTCCAATATGAGCGCGGCGCCCCGCTTTGCCAAGGGCGTGCGACGCTCTTATGCGATCATGGATTAATGTCGTTAATGAGACGGTAACCAAACGTCAGGGCTGCTGCGCTTTTCCGTTGCGCAGATCGGTGGAGGAGAGCGAACTCATCAGCCCGTGCAGGAACACCCAGGCGGGCGGGTGCATGGATGCAAGGCGCGGAGCGTCGGCTTCATCGATCCGGCTGCGGGCGAAGCGCAGGGCCGCCTTGGAAAACGGGGCGCAGCGGGTCGAGCCGGGGCGGACATAGACGGCGATGGGGAGCAGGGAGAAAATATCCTCCCAACGCTCCCAGCGGTGAAAGCTCGAGAGGCTGTCGGCGCCCATGATCCAGACGAAACGCCGGTCCGCCAGGGTTTGGGTGAGAAATTCGAGCGTCTGATAGGTGTAGGTAAAGCCGCGCGCCGCCTCGAAACCGGTGACGCGGACGGCCGGATGGTCGACAAGCGCCCGCGCGGCCGCAACCCGCTCGGCAAGCGGGGCGAGGTCGTCGTGGGTCTTAAGCGGATTTCCCGGCGTCACCAGCCACCAGATCGCATCGAGGTTGAGGCGCTTGAGACTTTCGCGCGAGACGAGGCGATGGCCCTCATGGGGCGGATTGAAGCTGCCGCCGAACAGCCCGATGCGCATGCCGGGCGCCGAGGGCGGCAGGTCGGTCGTGCCGGGGAGGATGAGCCGGCTCAAGGACGGGTCTGCCCGTTTCCGCGCACGAGATATTTGAAACTGGTCAATTGCTCGACCCCGACCGGGCCGCGCGCGTGCATCTTGCCTGTGGCTATGCCGATCTCGCCGCCGAAACCGAATTCACCGCCATCGGCGAATTGGGTGGAGGCATTGTGCATGAGGATCGCCGAATCGATCTGGTTGAAGAATTTTTCCACCACCGCCGGGTCCTCGGCGATCACCGCCTCGGTGTGGTGGGAAGAATAATGCTCGATATGGGCGATGGCCTCGGCAACGTCCGTGACCACTTTGACCGAGATGATGGCGTCCTCATATTCGGTGCGCCAATCGTCCTCGGTGGCGGGCTTGGCCGCAACGACGGCCCGAACCGCCTCATCGCCGCGGATTTCGCAGCCCTTCTCGATCAGGGCGTCAACAATGGGCTTGAGATGGGTGGCGACCGCATCGGTGTGAATCAGCAGCGTTTCGGCGGCGCCGCAAATGCCGGTGCGGCGCATCTTGGCGTTG
This sequence comes from Pelagibacterium sp. H642, assembly GCF_031202855.1. Classification (GTDB taxonomy): domain Bacteria; phylum Pseudomonadota; class Alphaproteobacteria; order Rhizobiales; family Devosiaceae; genus Pelagibacterium. The sequence goes on from NZ_CP101829.1 coordinate 1,883,014, forward strand.
GCGATCACCCTGACCGCGAGATCGAGATCGGCGCTTTTGTCGACATAGACATGCACCAGGCCCTCGAGATGGGCAAAGACCGGAACGCGCGCCTCCGATTGCACGCGTCCCACCAGCCCCTTGCCGCCGCGCGGCACGATGACGTCGATATTGCCATTAAGGCCCTTGAGCATTTCGCCCACGGCCGCGCGGTCGGTGGTGGGGACGATCTGGATGGCGTCCTCGGGGAGACCGCCGGCCTTGAGGCCTTCCACAAGACAGGCGTGGATGGCGCGCGAGGAATGAAAGCTGTCCGAACCGCCGCGCAGGATCACCGCGTTGCCGGCCTTGAGGCACAGCGCGCCGGCATCGGCGGTGACGTTGGGGCGGGATTCAAAGATCACCCCGATGACGCCGAGCGGGGTGCGGACGCGGGAGATGTCGAGCCCGTTGGGTCGCTGCCAATTGGCGATCACCGTTCCGACGGGGTCAGGCAGATCGGCCACTGTCCTCAGCGCTGCGATGATGCCGTCGAGCCGGTCATCGTTGAGCGTCAGGCGGTCGAGAAAGGCGGCGCTCATGCCGCCTTTTTTCGCCTCTTCGATATCCAGCGCGTTGGCGGCAAGAATGTCGCCGCGGCGGATATCGATGGCCTGGGCGGCGGCGCGCAGGGCGGCGTCCTTCTTGTCCGTTGCCGTGTGGGCAAGGATCGATGCGGCGGCGCGGGCACGTCGGCCCAACGCGGCCATGGTGGCTGCGACGTCATCGGTTTGCGGTACGGCGGCGCTCATCATTGCCTCCCCAATTTTTAGTGACCCAAAAGCACGAGATTATCGCGATGCACAAGCTCGGTGCGGGTGGATGGGCCCAGGATATCCCTGATGGTCTCGCTTTTCTTGCCCATGACCAGCTCGGCCGTCTCGCGGTCCAGCCCGGCAAGGCCACGGGCGATCTCATGGCCATCAAGATCGAGCACGGCGACGGTATCGCCGCGCACGAACGCGCCGCGCACCTTGACCACACCGATGGGCAGGAGCGAGCGGCCCGATTTCAGCGCCCGCACCGCGCCATCATCGATGGTGATCTGGCCGGCGACTTCGAGCGTACCCATGATCCAGCGCTTGCGGGCGGCCGTGGCGCTGGGGGTGGGGGCGAAAAATGTGTGCCGGGCGCCTTGGGTGAGAGCGCGCAGCGGATGGGGCGCGGTGCCCAGCGCGATGATCATCGCGGTTCCGGCATGGGTGGCGATCTTGCCGGCCCCGAGCTTGGTGGTCATGCCGCCCCGCGAGAGGTGGCTTGCCGCGCCGCCGGCCATGGCGTCGATTTCGGGCGTGATCTCTGCCACGTGCGGGATGTGCCGGGCGTCGGGATCCTGGGCGGGCGGGGCGGTATAGAGGCCGTCGACATCGGAGAGCAGCACGAGCATGTCGGCTTCGATCATCGTTGCGACACGGGCCGAGAGCCGGTCATTGTCGCCATAGCGGATCTCGAAGGTCGCCACCGAATCGTTCTCATTGATGATGGGAACCGCGCCCAGGCCCAGAAGCGTGTTGATCGTGGTGCGGGCGTTCAGGAAATAGCGCCGCTCCTCGGTGATATTGGGGGTCAGCAGAATCTGCCCCGTGGTGATGGCGTGCTCGCCAAGATGGCTGGCCCAGGCCTGGGAGAGGGCGATCTGGCCGGCGCTGGCCGCCGCCTGGCTCTGGTCGAGCGGCAGCGTCTTGCCGGGCAGGCCCAGGATGCGGCGCCCGAGCGCAATGGCGCCCGAAGAGACGATCACCACATCGCAGCCTTTCGCCTTGAGCGCGGCGATATCCTGGGCGAGCGCCGCGAGCCATTGGGTGCGCAGCTTGCCCGTCGCCCCATCGACAAGCAGGGCCGAACCGATCTTGACCACCAGCCGCTTATAGCCGGCAAGGGCGTCGGGCGTTTGCGCCGCTTCCGCCTGCATCAGGGCACCCATTTGTCCTTGGGCTCGGCGTTGGAGGACCGGCCCTCGTTTTCGGCATTGTGGTCGAGCACATCGAGAACGGCATAAAGGACGGTATCGACATTGTTGCCGGTGGCGCCCGAAATGGTCAGCACTTCGCCGCCGGACGCTTCCTCAAGCGCTGCCTTGCGCTCGGCCAGGGTGTCCGGGTCGAGGGCGTCGATCTTGTTGAGACAAAGGATTTCCTCCTTGTCCTCAAGACCATGGCCATAAGCCTCGAGTTCGGCGCGGATGGTGCGGTAGGTGCCCACCACATCCTCCTGGGTGCCGTCCACAAGATGGATCAGGACGCCGCAACGCTCGACGTGCCCCAGGAACCGGTCGCCCAACCCCGCACCTTCGGATGCGCCCTCGATCAGCCCGGGGATATCGGCGAGCACGAATTCGCGCGCGCCGGCGCGCACCACGCCCAGGCCGGGATGGAGGGTGGTGAAGGGATAATCGGCGATCTTGGGCTTGGCGGCGGTGACTGCCGAAAGAAATGTCGATTTGCCGGCATTGGGCAGGCCCACCAGCCCGGCATCGGCAATCAGCTTCAGGCGCAGCCAGATCCATTTCTCCTCGCCCGGCAGGCCGGGATTGGCGCGGCGGGGCGCCTGATTGGTCGAGGATTTGAAATGGGCGTTGCCAAAGCCGCCATTGCCGCCTTCGAGCAGGACCTGGCGCTGGCCGACTTCGGTGAAATCGGCAATGAGCGTCTCGCCATCTTCCTCAAAGATCTGGGTGCCGACCGGCACCTTGAGAATAACGTCCTCGCCATCGGGGCCGGTGCGGTTCTGGCCCATGCCATGGGTGCCGGTGCCGGCCTTGAAGTGCTGCTGGTAGCGGTAGTCGATCAAGGTGTTGAGCCCATCGACGCATTCGGCGATGACGTCGCCGCCCCGGCCGCCATTGCCGCCATTGGGGCCACCGAATTCGACGAATTTTTCGCGGCGGAAGGCGATCGAGCCCGACCCGCCATTGCCCGAGCGGATGTAGACCTTGGCCTGATCGAGGAATTTCATAGCTTTTCAAGCGCCCTGTAGAAGGCGTCCCGCGTCAGTTCGGTTTCGATATGGTCGATGTCGGTATTTTGGGCAAGGCAGATTCGCTTGCCAATGCCGGTGCGCACAAAACCCAGCTTTTCCTGGATGGCGAGGGAGGCGGCGTTGAAATAGAAAACGCCCGAAACCATGCGATTGGCCGAAGACATGGTAAAATACCAATCGATCACCGCCGCGGCCGCTTCGGTCATATAGCCCTTGCCCCAGAACGGCTCGCCCAGCCAATAGCCGATCTCGGCGTCGCGGCCTTCCCTGTGCATGCCGCAAAACCCCATGAGCCCCTGGCGCGGATCGCAGACGGCAAAGGTTATGGTGTCTGGCGACCATTCCTTTCTCTGCCGGACGAGCCAGTCCACGGCCATGTTGATGGTATAGGGGTAGGGCACGCGCGCCAGGTTCTTGGTCACCTCGAAATTGTTGAGCAGCGCGGCGATGCGCGGCGCATCGCGCAGGCGCGGGCGGCGCAGGATCAGGCGCTCGGTGTAGATCTGAGGCTGCTCGGTCATGGGGGCGGTGAACTCTCAAACGAAAAGGGGAGCCGGTGGCCGGCTCCCCTGATCCATATCCGAGTGCGTCGCCGGCGAGAAGGTCTCCGGCAGCCTCGTTCCTATGCGTCGCGCTTCTTAGGCCACGCGTGTCCGAACCGCAAAACCGTTTCCACTTTTGCTGGACACGCTCTTAGCGCTCCAGGCGAACTGCCGAGTTATTCAGCAGCCTTGACTGGCTCGACCGAGACGAAGCTCTTGCCGCCCGACTTGGTGGCGAAGGTCACCTTGCCGTCGACAAGCGCGAAAATGGTGTGGTCCTTGCCCAGGCCCACATTGGTGCCCGGATGCCACTTGGTGCCGCGCTGGCGCACGATGATGTTGCCGGCGACAACGGCTTCGCCGCCGAACTTCTTGACGCCGAGACGACGGCCAGCGGTATCGCGACCGTTGCGGGACGAACCGCCTGCTTTCTTATGTGCCATGGTTCAAAATCCTCTTGCGTAACTTACTGATCGGCCTTGGCGCGCGGGGGCTTGCCGGCGATCAGGTCCTTGGCCTGGTCGATCCATTCGTCGCGTTCGATGCGGCCCTTGAAGTTGAGCTCCCCATCGATCCTGGCGACGTCTTCAGCGGTCCACCCGGCGATCTGGGTGAGGCTGGTGACGCCGAGGGCGGCAAGCTTCTTTTCCAGAGCGGGACCGACGCCGCCGATCAGCTTGACGTCGTCCTTGAATTCGGCGGCCGGCGCGGCTTCAGCCTTCTCGGCCTTGGCAGCGGCGTGCTTGGCCTCGGCCTTGGGGGCCTCGGTCTTTGCGGCCTTCTTGGGCGCAGCGGCCTTCTTGCCCGAGGGCTTGGCACCGCCGGTGAGGATCTCGGTGATGCGCACCAGGGTCAGTTCCTGGCGGTGGCCGTTCTTGCGGCGGTAGTGCTGGCGACGCTTCTTTTTGAAGATGATGACCTTCTTGTCGCGGAACTGCTCGACCACCTCGCCGGCGACCAGCGCGCCTTCGACGAGCGGAGCACCCAGCGTGACGTCGGCGCCAGCGCCAACCATCAGCACGTTCTCAAAGGTGATGGCATCGCCGGCTTCGCCAGCGAGCTTTTCAACGCGTACCAGATCGTTGGCAGCAACCTTGTACTGCTTGCCACCGGTCTTGATGACTGCAAACATTTCGTGTCGCCGGGTTTCCACCCGGTTCCCTTGGTTCTTCGCACCTGACGGCGCCGCGGGCATTTGCCCAGAGTTTCCGCGGACTTGGCTGGCCGGATCGGAAATCCGGCGGGCGGCCTGTGGCAGCGTGTTTCAAACAAAACAAACGGCGCACAGGCGGGGCCCATGCGCGTTCGGGGTGCTTATGGGTGTAAACGGGCCGCGAGTCAAGGGTGTCGCGGCGTGCGGGGTTCACTCATACCAGTCGCGCTCGACGATTTGTGTCTTGGTGCCAGCGGGAACCAGAGCGGCCAGTTCGGCCGGCTCGAAGCCGGGTTCGTCGAACGGGAAACGATAGTGGAAGGGGTATGCGTAGCCCGGCGCGGTCTTTTCTATGCATTCGACCACCTGGTCGGGGGTCATGGTATAGGGCAGGTTCATGGGGAAGAAGGCGATGTCGATCTTGCCCAGGCGCTCCATTTCCGGGGTCGGCTCGGTGTCGGAGGCGAGATAGACCACCGTGCCGGCAAAATCGAAGAGATAGCCGTTGCCCACGCCCTTTTCGTGGAATTTCTGCCGCTCGGGAGTGGTGTTGTACATGGCTATCGCCTCGATGCCGATGTCGTGCCACCGGGTTTTGTCCCCGTTGGCCATGACGCGCGTGCGGCCCGCGATCTCGGCGGGGATTTTCTGATGCACGATCCGGGGGGCGATGATCGCGGTATCCTCGCCAGCCAGTTTTTCAAGCGCTTCGGCGTCAAGGTGATCGCCATGGTGGTGGGTGAGCACGATCAGCGTGGGAGCGGGAAGATCGGCGAAGCGATCGGCATCCACGGGGTCGCAATAGATGGTTTCCCCGTTCCACTCCATGACGAAGCTGGCATGATGGATCGGGATGATGACCAGAGGTCCGGCAGCGGTCTGATAGCTGTCGCGTTCATACATCGGGTTTCCTTCCGTGCTGTCTTTCGTCCTCTACCCGGGAACAGGGGCATGCCGGGATCGTTCCCCGAGCCCGCGCAATCGGCGGTCATCTTCGCCGCAGGGGCAATTCGAAACAAGGTGTTGCGAGGCACCGTACGCTATGCCATATAGCGCCCACCCAACGACCCCAGGCGGGGCGGCGCCCAGCCGTTCTGCGACACCAAGACGGAGAGGTGCCGGAGTGGTCGAACGGGGCGGTCTCGAAAACCGTTGAGCGCGCAAGCGTTCCGAGGGTTCGAATCCCTCCCTCTCCGCCATTTTCTCATGCCGCCCCCAGGCATTTTTCGAATGGCTTTCCTGTCACCTTCAAGCCCTATAGTGTGGGCGCGAGGGGGTGAGAGATGAAGCTGCCTGATACGACCTGGATCGCCATTGCCATCGCCGCGCTGATGTTCAGCGCCCTGCTGCCGCTGCCATGGACGCATCATACGGTGCTGCGGCTGGCCGGGTTCGGTGGCTCGATCTTTTTTGCCGTGCTGTTGTGGAAGCCCTTGCGGGCAGTGAGCTACGGGCTGATCGCCAGCGCCATCCTTTTCAATCCCATCCAGCCCATTGTCATGCCCGCGCGCCATTGGATGGTGATCTATGTCGTGGCGGGAATGGCGTTTGCGTGCCTGGCGGGGCTGATGCTCAAGGTGGATCGGCAAAAGGACTGATCGCGGCCATCATATGCAATTTTGATAGTCGGTGACGCGGTCCAGGCGTTTTCTTCGAAAGGAGGACGGCCATGAAAGAGAAGATCACGACAGGGGCCAATGATCGACCCAAGGACGAAACCATCGCCCAGACGGGGCAGGGCCAGCCTGATGACAGCGGTTCGGTGATCGAAGTCGACCATGACGGGGTCGCGACCCCGCGCCAGACCGGACCGGCCCAGCCCGACGAAGTGGAGCGGCCCGAGCGCGGCGCTCCCGAGACCGGACGGGGTGAAAAGGGCGACAAACGATCCCAATAATTCGGCCTGGCCAATCGCATTGCGATTGCTTGCGGCGCCACCAGATCGTGCGGTCGGCGGCGCCTTGGCTTGCTTGAAGCCGTGTCGGCGCTACACCGCAGGCGCCAGCCGTTCAGGAAATTTGCACCTCCCGCCGCAGCACCGTTGACGCGCATGGCTCGCGCCCGTATCTCAATGGGTGGCCATGAGATTTACGGACAGATTTACGGTGAGACGCACGCGCATCGCCTGGACGAGCAAACGAGCCAGCCGGCTCGTGCTGTCGCTCGCAAGGATCGCCGCCCTGATCCTGGTTTTCGTCCTGCCCGTGCACACCACCATGCAGCAGATCGCCTGCGAGCATCTGCCGACCAGCTATGGCCAGGCGGTCGACGACGTCAAGGCGGGCAAGATTCTAAGGGCGGGCGCGGACAAAACCGTCTGCGGCATGCGCGCCGGTTTGGACGGGGATGGCGCGCCGGCACTCGAGGTTGCCGCAAACCTTGAACGCGGCAGCGGGCAGTGGCTCACAGCCGAATTGGGCACCCCGGTTCTCCCCATGATCGCGCCGGTTGCCGCAAGCTCGCATTTAAAACGCGCGCCGCCCGTTGCCTGACGCTTTCGCGATCCGTCCTGGCGGATCGCAATGCTCACTCTTCCTGCGTCGCGCAGGCTCGGCCGCCGGAGGGTATCGCACCTGATACGAGCGGTACGGGCTCCGGCTCGCGCTCGATACACCTGGCTTCGAACTTTCCGCAAAGGCGTCGATGGAACCAGCTCTCGGACTTGTTTTCATAATCGGGCTGCCATTCACCGTTTCGCTGGTGATGGCTTTGGGCCGCTTCGGCCGCTCGGTCTCGGCCTGGTGGTCGCTTGGCGTCGCTGTGGCCTGCTTTGCTCTTGTTATCGGACTTTATCCGGCAATCGCGACCGGGGCGGTGCTGCGCTACGAGATCCCTTGGGTTCCCAGCATCGGGCTGAGCCTCACTTTCCGGATGGACGGGTTCACCTGGCTGTTCTCGGCCCTGGTCACCGGGGTGGGGGCGCTGGTGATGCTCTATGCCCGATATTACATGTCCCCGGACGATCCGGTGCGGCGGTTCTTTGCCTTTCTCCTGGCCTTCATGGGGTCCATGCTCGGGGTGGTGCTCTCGGGCAATGTCATCCAGCTCGTGATCTTTTGGGAGATCACCAGCCTCTTTTCCTTCCTGCTCATCGGCTACTGGTACCATAACCCCGCGGCCCGGGACGGGGCGCGGATGGCGCTCACCATCACCGCTTCGGGCGGGCTGTGCCTGATGGCGGGGATGATCCTGCTCGGCCATATTTCTGGGAGCTACGATCTGGACGCGATCCTCGCCTCGCGCGAGGCTATCCAGAGCCACGATCTCTATGGCGTGACGCTGATCCTGATCCTGCTCGGCGCCTTCACCAAGAGCGCGCAATTCCCCTTCCAGTTCTGGCTGCCCAACGCCATGGCCGCACCGACCCCTGTGTCGGCGTATCTGCATTCAGCCACCATGGTGAAGCTGGGCGTTTTCCTTCTGGCGCTGCTTTGGCCTGTGCTGGCGGGCACGGATATGTGGTTCTGGATCGTGGGATCGGTGGGGTCGATCACGCTGATCCTGGGCGCCTATGCGGCGATCTTCCAGCAGGATTTGAAGGGCTTGCTGGCCTATTCGACCATCAGCCATCTGGGACTCATCACGCTGTTGCTCGGCATGTCGAGCCCGCTTGCCGCAGTCGCCGCCATCTTTCACATCGTCAATCACGCGACCTTCAAGGCCTCGCTGTTCATGGCGGCCGGCATTATCGACCATGAGACCGGAACGCGCGATTTGCGCAAGCTTTCCGGGCTGTTCAGGCTCATGCCGATCACCGCGACCGCGGCCATGGTGGCGAGCGCGGCCATGGGCGGGGTGCCGCTGCTCAACGGGTTTCTCTCCAAGGAAATGTTCTTTGCCGAGACGCTCGAGGTGCATAACAATTCCATCCTCGACCAGGCGCTGCCCTATATCGCGACGCTAGGCGGGCTGTTCAGCGTCGTCTATTCCATCCGGTTCATCGCCGGGGTGTTTTTCGGCCCCGAACCCCTCGACCTGCCCAGGGACCCCCATGAGCCGCCGCGCTGGATGCGGGTGCCGGTGGAACTGCTGGTGGTCGCCTGTCTCCTGGTCGGGGTGATCCCCGGCATCACCATCGGCCCGTTCCTGGCCACTGCCGTCGCCTCGGTGCTGGGGCCGGACGTGCCCTATTACAGCCTTTCGGTCTGGCATGGGTTCACGCTCGAACTGCTGATGAGCCTCATTGCGCTGATCGGCGGCATCGCCGTTTATTTTGCCATTCGAGGCCCGGCGAGCAGGCTCGACGGCCCGCCGGTGGTTCGCCATCTCAAGGGCCAGCGCATGTTCGAGCGCTTCATGGTGACGATTTCCTGGAAGTTGGCGCGCTCGCTGGAAAACATCCTGGGCACCAGGCGGCTCCAGACCCAGATCGGCATCGTGATCCTCACTGTCCTGGCGGCCGGCTTTGCCGTCGTCACCCGCTCGGAGGTCTCGGGTGTGACGTTTCCGCTGGTCACCTTCGATCCGGTGTTTGCGCTGATCTGGGCGGTGGGGGCGGCCTGCGCCATAGGGGCGGCGCATCAGGCCAAGTTCCACCGCTTTGCGGCCCTGGTGCTCATGAGCGGGGCGGGGCTGGTCACCGTCCTTACCTTCGTGTGGTTCTCGGCGCCGGACCTGGCGATCACCCAATTGCTCGTCGAGATCGTCACCACGGTCCTGATCCTTTTGGGGCTGCGCTGGATGCCCAAGCGCCAGCCGGACCTCTACGGCACGCGGGGCTGGCCTCTATCGGTGGTGGCGCGGCGCGGCCGCGATCTGGCGATCGCGGTGGCGGTGGGGCTTTCCACCGCCGTCATCGCCTATTTCGTCATGACCCGCGATCTGGCCGATACCGTCGCCACGTATTTCCTCGAACTGGCCTATCCCGAGGGCGGGGGGCGCAATGTGGTCAATGTCATTCTCGTCGACTTCCGCGGCTTCGACACGTTCGGGGAAATCGTCGTGCTGGGGATCGTCGCCCTGTCGGTCTTTGCCTTGCTGCGCCGGTTCCGGCCGGCGCCCGAAAGCATGGAACGGCCCGAGCAGCAGCGGCGGCTGATCGAACTCTATGGGCGCGGCGATTCCGAGAGCGAGGATGGCGGGCAACGCTATATGCCGATCGCCTCGGTGATCATGCATTGGATGTTTCCGGTCATCATCGTTCTGGCCGCCTATCTGTTCTTCCGCGGCCATGATGCTCCGGGCGGCGGCTTTGCGGCAGGCGTTGCCATGTCCATCGGCTTCCTTCTGCAATACATGGCCGGCGGCACGCGCTGGGTGGAGGACCGGTTGCGGGTGCTGCCGGTCCGCTGGATCGCGGTCGGGCTGCTGATCGCACTGGGTACGGGTGCGGGTGCCTGGATCTTTGGTTATCCGTTCCTCACCTCGTTCTTCCAATATACCGAAATCCCCTTCATCGGGCGGGTGCCCACGGCGTCGGCGCTGCTGTTCGACCTCGGGGTCTTCGTTCTCGTGGTCGGTGCCACCGTCCTGATGCTGGTGGCGATTGCGCACCAATCGATTCGCAAGCCCAAGATCAGGCCCAGCATCGAGGACGACGAGGAGGCCCCAGAGCTCGAAACGCCAATCCTGGAAAAAGGAGACGCCTAATGGAACTCATTCTTGCCATTGGCATCGGCGTCCTGGCCGGCTCGGGCGTCTGGCTCATCCTGCGTCCGCGCAGCTTCCAGGTGATCATCGGGCTTTCGCTGCTCTCTTATGCGGTCAACCTCTTCATCTTTGCCATGGGACGGCTGGGGCTGGGGCTGCCGCCGGTGGTCGATCCCAACGTGCCCATGGACAGCTCGACCTTCACCGATCCGCTGCCGCAAGCCCTGGTTCTGACCGCCATCGTGATCGGCTTTGCCATGACGGCGCTGTTTCTTGTGGTGCTCATCGTGGCGCGCGGACTGACGGGCACCGACCATGTGGATGGACGGGAGCCGGGACAATGACCATGCCGCTTGGCCACATCATCATCCTGCCCATCGTGCTGCCGCTTTTCGTCGGCGCGGTGCTGCTGTTGTTCCGCGACCAGAACAAGGTCGCCAAGGCCATTGCGACTGGGGTCACCATGGCCGCGCTGATCGTCGTTTCGGTCGTGCTGCTGTTTCTCACCGGGGCTGGCGCCGACAATGGCTGGCTCGGCGTATATCTCTTGGGAAATTGGTCGCCGATCTTCGGCATTGTCCTCGTGGCCGACCGCACGGCGGCGGTCATGCTGACCTTGACCTCGGTGCTGGGCGCTGCCGCCATGACCTTCGCTTCGGCGCGCTGGAATGGCGCGGGGCCGCATTTCCATTCCCTGTTCCTGTTCCTGATCGTGGGGGTCAACGGCGCGTTCCTCACGGGGGATCTGTTCAATCTCTTCGTCTTTTTCGAGATCATGCTGGCGGCGTCCTATGGGTTGCTGCTGCACGCCTCGACGGTCGCCAAGGTGCGGTCGGGTCTTCACTATATCGCCATCAACCTCGTGGCCTCGTTCATCTTCCTCATCGGGGTCAGCCTCATTTATGGGGTGACCGGGACGCTCAACATGGCCGAGCTCGCCATGCGCGCGCCCGAGATCGCCGATGCCGACCGCATGCTGTTCGAAGTTGGGGCAGCGGTTCTGGGCATGGCGTTTCTCATCAAGGCGGGGATGTGGCCCCTGTGCTTCTGGCTGCCTTCGGCCTATTCGGCGGCGGTTTCCCCGGTGGCGGCGATCTTTGCCATTCTCTCCAAGGTCGGCATCTATGTGGTCTGGCGCATGTCGCTTTTGATCTTCGGGCTGGAAACCGGGCCGTCGGCTGGGCTGGCGCAGAACTGGCTGCTGATCGGTGGGCTCGTGACGCTGGTTTTCGGATCGGTCGGGGTGCTGGCCTCGCAAAGCCTTGCGCGGCTGACCTCCTATGCGGTGATCGTCTCTTCGGGCACCATGCTGGTGTCGATCGGCATCGGCGGGGTGGAGGTGGCGGCCGGCGCGTTCTACTACATGGTGGGGTCGACCCTGGCGCTCGCGGCGCTCTTCATGCTGGTCGAACTGATCGAACGCGGCCGTATGGCCGGTGCCGACGTTCTGGCCGTCACCATGGAAGCCTTCGGGTTCGAGGACGAGGATGCGCTTCCCGACGAGGAAGAAGTGGGCATCCCGATCCCCGGCAAGCTGGCGCTGCTGGGCATAAGTTTTATCGCCTGTGCGCTGCTGATCGCCGGCATGCCGCCCTTTTCGGGGTTCATCGCCAAATTCGCCATCCTCACCGGCATCATCGGCATCAATGCCGGGGAAACGGGCGTGCCGATCGCCGGCGCCGATTGGGTGGCGGTGGCGCTGCTCATCATATCGGGGCTGGCGGTGCTTATCGCCATGCTGCGCGGCGGCATAAACACCTTCTGGGCCACGCGCGAGGATATGACCCCGACAATCGGCGTCGTCGAGATCGTCCCCATCACCATGCTTATCGGGGCCTGCCTGGCGCTGACGATCTTTGCCGGGCCGGCCATGGGGTATTTCGAAGCGGCGGCCGCCGAACTGCACAACCCCGTCGCCTATGTGGACGGCGTGGTCTCGTCTACGTCGGTTCCCTATCCCGGACGAGGAGCATTGCCATGAGACGCGTTCTCCCCCATCGCGTCCTCACCCTGTCGCTGACCATCTTCTGGCTCATCCTGCAGCAGGACGTTTCGCTCGGGCAGGTTTTGCTGGGTGCGGCGGTTGGACTTTTCGCCGGCATCGCAACCAGCAATCTTGGGCTGGAAAGGCCAATCCTGCGCAAGCCATGGGTGGTTGTGAGTCTGGTTCTCGTAGTCCTTGTCGACGTGATCCGCTCGAACGTCGCGGTGGCCTGGATCGTTGCGACCCAAGGGACGGCGCCGAAAAGCGCGGGGTTTTTGCGGGTGCCGCTGAAGCTGCGCGACCAGACCTATCTTGCTTTCCTTGCGATCATTCTCACCGCCACGCCGGGCACCGTGTGGCTGGAGTTCGACGAGGATAGCGGGGAATTGCTGCTCCATGTCCTCGACCTGGTGGATCGGGAATCGTGGATCGACACCATCACCAATCGCTACGAACGACGCCTTTTGGAGATTTCCCAATGAGCTCGCAAATTGTCGAATTCTCCCTCATCGTTGCGCAGGTCATGCTGGCATTGGCGATGGTGCTGGCGGCCTATCGCATGATCCTGGGACCACGGGCCCAGGATCGGGTGCTTGCGCTGGACGCCTTTTATGTCACCGGGATGCTGATGCTGGTCACCGTGGGGATCAGGATCGGGACCTCCATCTTCTTTGAAGTGGCACTGGTGATCGGCATGCTGGGCTTTGTCAGCACCGTGGCGCTGGCCAAGTTCCTCATGCGCGGGGAGGTTATCGAATGACCGAGATTCCGCTCTGGGGCGCTATCGTTTTTGCCGTGCTGATCCTTGGCGGCGCCGGGCTGACTTTGCTCGGCTGTCTGGGGCTGGCGCGGCTGAACTCGTTTTATGCCCGGGTGCATGCGCCAACGCTGGGCACAAGCTCCGGGATGGTGGGCGTCGTGGCGGCGTCCGCGCTTTATTTCTCGCTCGTGGAGGCGCGGCCGGTTCTGCACGAAATCCTCATTCTGGTTTTCGTCACCGTCACGACGCCGGTAACCCTCATGCTGCTCTCGCGCGCCGCCCTGCACCGGGACCGCTCGGACGGCAATCCCGATGTCCCGCAGCCGGGTCCAAGGGTCGCGGCACCGCAGGACAACACTGCCGAGCATAAAGTTTGAATCAGGCGCAGCCGGTGGCGTTGGGTGGGCACAAGATGTCGGCGTCCAGACCATAGGTACCGGCGATCTCGGCCATTGTGCCGTCATCCCAGAGGTCGGCCAGAACGCCTTCGACGGCCCGCTTGAGGGTCATGTCGCCTTTCCAGAAGCCGATGCCGAGGGAGAAACGCTCCAGCGGCTCGCCCAGGACGGTGATCTCGTAATCGGTGTCGCCGAAGGTCTGTTGGGCCAGAAGGGCTTCGGTGATCGCCGCCGAGAATTCGCCCGATTCCAGCCCCGAGCGCAGCGCCCGGGCATCGTTGACGATCGAGGCGCTGATCTCCTGGTGGCGCAGATACTGCCCCAGTTCGATACGGTTGAGGCCGGTGAGGCCGGCGAGGAAGCCGACCGGGCTTTCGACGGTCTCGATGGTTTCACCGGGCGGAGCGACCAGGGCCCAGCCGGTCACCATATGGGGGGCGGAGGTATCGAGGAAGGATTGGGTGGTGGTGTTGAGCGCAATGCCCCCGGCCAGCACCTGGCATTGAGCGCGGTTGATGCGCCAGTTGCGCGGGTTGAAATCGCGCCCCATGGCGGCGTTGGAGACGATGTTGAGCCGCCAGCCCAGCCGGTCGGCCACTTGCTGCATCAACTCGACCTCGAAACCGGGGGCATCGGCATTGCCGGTCACCAGGGGCGGGTAGAGCGTGGGCATGCAGACGCTGAGCCGGCCGAGCCTATCGACTTCGGCCCGCGAGGTGTCGGGAGGCAGAAAGCTTACGGCAAACAGCAGGGCAAAGACCGCGACCAGGGGAAGGAGATCGTAAAATCCGCTGCGTCTTTGGGGACGGTCGCGCGGGGGCGTCGTGGCGGCCATCAGACTTTCCTGAATTCCCAGACGGCGAGCAGGTAAAGCCCCACGGCCATGATGCCCACGACCTGAAAGCCCAGCATCGGATCGAACTGGTTGAAGTTGATGAGGATGCCGCGCATGGCGTCCACCGCATAGGTCAGGGGATTGTGCTCGACGATGATCACCAGCCATTCGGGATAGGTGACCAGCGTCTGGGCGCGGGTAAGCGCGGGATCGAGGGGAAAGACCGAACTGGCGGTGAAATAGAGCGGCAGGATCACGGCGTTGGAAAACACCCCGAAGCTTTCAAAGCCGCGCACATAATTGGCGATGACGATGCCGAAGGCGGTGAGCCCGAAAGCCAAGACGAACATGAGGACGAGCGCCGATAGGATCACCTCGAGCGTGAGGACCACGCCCACCAGCCGGGCGACGGCCAGCACCATGCAGCCATGGATCACCGCCGTGGTCGCTCCGCCCAGGACCTTGCCCAGAAGAATCATGTTGCGCGACATGGGTGAGACCAGCACCTCGCGCAGGAAACCGAACTCGCGGTCCCAGATCAGCGAGACCGCCGATTGGATGGAGGTATAGAGGATGTTGAGGACGATCACCGCAGGGAAGATGAACTGCAGATAGGTGTAGGGAACGACGAAGCGGACCTCGCCATAGACCTCGCCGCGGAAATAGGGGTTGAGCCCGATCCCCAGGATCAGCACCCAGAGCAGCGGACGGCTGACGCCGCCGATCAATTGCCCCTTGTCACGCAGGGAGCGCTTCACCTCCCGTAGCCAAATGGCATAGACGCCGCCCAATTGCCCTAACACGCCACCGATCATAAGGGGGCTCCCTATTCGTTCAAATTGCGGCCGAAGAACTCCGAGGCCGGATCGGACAGGACCAGGTCGCGGATACGGTCCCAGAGGTAGTTGCGAAGCTCAATGAACCGGGCGTCGCCCCGCATCTGGGCGGAAAGCCGTGGGCGGGGCAGGTCGACGTCGATCTGTTCGAGGATTTTGCCGGCGCCCATCACGACGATCCTATCGGCCAGCACCAGAGCTTCGTCGACGCTGTGGGTGACGAACATCACGGTCGGCATCCGCCGCCGCCATATGGCCAGGAGCTCGGCCTGCATCAATTCGCGCGTTTGGGCGTCGAGGCTGGCGAAAGGTTCGTCCATCAGGAGCACGCGCGGTTCGCCCGCCAGAGCGCGGGCCAAAGCGACACGCTGCTTCATGCCGCCCGAAAGCTGGGCCGGATAGGAGTTGGCCGAGCGCGAGAGGCCGACGAGGTCGAGATAGGTCCGGGCCCGTTCGGCCCGTTCGGCCTTGGAGAGGGGTAGGCTTTCGAGGGCGAATTCGACATTGCCCTGAACGCTTGCCCAAGGGATCAGCCGAAAGGCCTGGAACACAAAGCCCATGTCGGGGCCGGGCACGGGGGCCCGGCCCTCGATGGTCACTTCGCCCGCGTCGGGCTCGATAAGGCCGTTGGCAAGGCGCAAGAGAGTGGTCTTGCCGCATCCCGAAGGGCCGATCACGGCCACGAATTTATGCTCCTCGATAGCGAGCGACACGCCATCGGCAGCAACGCTGACCGAGCCGTCAGGGCGCACGAAGCGCTTTTCGACATTGTTGAAGGTCAAAAGCACTTTCGGTTCGGCACCCATTGGCTTTGAGCGATCGCCCTCGGGAAAGCGGACTACGTTCATCTATCGGCCGGGTCCATGCTCTCGTCGGTGCCCAGCTCGGCAAGCACGGCGTCCACGGGACCGAAATCGACCCAGGCTTCGAGGGGCAGCGGCTCGAAACTGGCGAAATCCTCGGTGCCATAGAGCCATTCGCTGGTGAAGGCGAGCTCCTGTGCGCTCATGCCGCCATTGACGCTCCAGCTCCCGGCAAACGATTCCGCCAGCATTTCGAGGACGGCCACATCGACATCCGGGCGCACTTCGGCCATGGCGTCCACCCAGAGCTGGGGGTTTTCGGCAAAGTCACGCGAAATCCGTGTGAGGGCGCGGATCACCGCGGCCACGTCATCTGGGCGTTCCTCGAGCACGTTGCCGGGCACGGCATTGACCTTGTTCACGACAGGGGCGCCTTCATAATAGGCCTCCTGGTCGACGAGAACGTGCAGGCCGGTGGTGTCGGGCATTTCGCTCCAGACGCCGATCGACATGGTGGTCGCATCGATCTGCCCGGCGGCGAGCGCCTGGCCGCGGACATTGGGCTGGCCCAAGGTCACCACTTCGGAATCCTCGAGCGAAACGCCAAGGCTCGAAAGCACCATGTCGCTCAGCGAATGGTCGAGGCTGCCGACGCGGCCGACGCCGAAGCTGCGGCCCGCCAGATCCTCCGGCGTGGCGATATCGTCTTTCGAAGCGATGAGGAAGGGCAGGGATTTGTTGGGCGAGGTGACGGCGCGGAAGTCTGTCGCCCCGCTATGGATGACCTGAAGCAGGGCATCGACGCCGATATTGGCCATCTCGCCTTCACCCGATTGCAGGGCGGCGACGGCGGAGGGGGTCTGCTGCACGCGGATCAGCTCCACATCGAGGCCCTCCTCTTCGAAATAGCCAAGCTCGGCGGCCAGATCCATCACCGAATTGGGGACGAGCGGCGGCTCGAGATGGGTAAGGATGAGGCGGAAGGGCTCGCTGGATTGCGCCAGCGCCGATCCGCTCATCAGGGCCAGCGTCGACAGGCCGGCGACCAAAGCTGCTGCGAACTTTCTGGTGGTCATTTTGCTTCTCCCTTGCAAAATCAGCGCCGCCAGCGGCCCAACCGCTGCTCGGCAATCCGCAGGCCTTCGGTGACCACAACACCGATGGCTGCCAGTGATAGAACGACGACGAAGTATTCCGCCATCCGGAACGTATTGCCATATATCGCAAGCAGGCCTCCAAGGCCTCTTACGGCGGTATAAAGCTCGGCGACAACCGTGTTGATCAAGCCGATGGTCGCCCCGATGCGCAGGCCCACGATGATATAGGGAACGGCGCCCGGCAGCACGATGCGGGTAAAGATCCGCAACCGGCCCGCGCCGACCGAGCGTGCCATTTCGACAAGTTCGGGGTCCGATTGGCGTACGCCGGCATAGGTGTTGATCAGGATGGGCATCACGGCGCCCAGAAACACGATGAAGATCTTGGCTTCCGAGCCCAATCCCAAAAGGACGATCACCAGCGGAATGAAGGCAACGCGCGGGGTGGCCGAAAGCGCATAGACATAGATTTCCAGCGTGCGGCCCAAAAGACCGAAGGCGCCCATCACCACCCCGAGCGGAATGGCAACGAGAATGGCGACGGCGTAGCCCGAAAGGTAGATCGAGATCGAGGCGAGCACCGCCTCCTGCAGCTCCCCGTCCGAAAGCAGCCGGCCGGCCGCTTCCAGCGTTGCAAGGGGCGTGGGGATAATGTTGCGCGAGACATTGATGGAGGCGATCCACCAGAGCACGATCAAGGCGCAAAGAAACCCCAGGCGCGAGACGGTTACCGTCCAGCCGCCCGGTTCGCCCTCGGCGCGTCGCGTCGGCCTCACCTGGGTCTGGACCTGGCTCATCCGCGTCGCCCCTTCCTGGCCGGTGCGGGCGGGGCCTCGCGCAGGTCGCGGCCGGTCAGGGCCAGGAATACGCTTTCGAGCGATGGCTGGTCGACTGTCACCTGGCGCAATTGGGTGCCGAACTCGGCCAGAAGCGCATCGGCGCTGCTGGCCGCTTCGAGCTTGACGAGCAATTGACCCTCGGCGCCCTCGACCGCGCCGGGATAGCGCTCCTTGAGGGCGGCATGAGCCTCCGGCGTGCGCGGGGTGACGCGCAACAGGCTGGTGCCGTATTCGGCCTTGAGACTGTCGGGCGTGCCGCGGGCGAGAATCTTGCCGTGATCGATGACGCAGATCGAATCGCAGTTTTCGACCTCGTCGATATAGTGGGTGGTGACCACGATGGTGAGCTTGCTGGTCTTTCGCAGCGTGTCGAGATAGCTCCAGATGCGGGCGCGCGATTGGGCGTCCAACCCGACGGTGGGCTCGTCCAGGAACAGGATGCGCGGCTGGTGCATCAGGGCGCGGGCAATCTCCAGCCGCCGCCGCATGCCCGAGGAGAGGGTGCGCACCACCGCCTCGCGCCAATCGGAGAGCTCGACCAGTTCGAGCATCTCATCCATGCGGCGGCGGCGGTCGGCGCGGCTCATCTGATAGACCAGCCCATGAAAATCGAGATTTTCCCGCACCGACAGACGCGTATCGAGCGTGGTTTCCTGGAACACCACGCCCAGATTGCGCCGGGCGCGCAGCGGATGGCGCACCACGTCGATGCCGGCCACCTCGGCCCGGCCGCTATCGGGCCTGCTGATGGTGCACAAGATGTCGATCAGCGTGGATTTGCCGGCGCCATTGGGGCCGAGCAGGGCGAAGATGTCGCCTTGCGGCACATCGAGGGAAACATCGTCGAGCGCCAGGACGCGCCCGAAGCGCTTCGATATTCCTTCAACAAGGATGGCGGGCGAGGGGGCGGCCATATCTGGGGCGGCGCTCATGAAAGAACTCCCTGCGCGCGGAAAGTGCGCATGAATAACTGGTCGAGATCGTCTTGTGCAGAAACGGTGACGAAATGCCAGTGCTTGGCGTTAAACATTGCGCGCAACTCCTCTTGGCGCTGCGCGAACAGCTCACGGTAACGGTCGAGCAGCGTGCGGTCGACAACAAGTTCGATTTCTTCGCCGCTTTCGGAATCCTCCATGGTCACCACCCCGGTGAGCATGTCTTGCGGGTCGATTTCGCCGGGACCAAGAACCTGAATGGCCAGCACTTCCTGGCCGGCGGCAAATAGCGTATCGAGCACCGGCCCGATCGCCTCGTGCCACCAATCGGAAATGGCGATCACCAGCCCGCGGGGCGGCAGATCCTCGTGAAGGGTGCGCAAGGCTTGGAGAAAATCCTCGCCCTTGCCGGCCGGAAGCTTGCCGATCCAGTCAAACATCAGATCGGCCCGGGCCGCGCCATGCCAGCGGGGAGAGAGCCTGTTGCCTAAGGGAGTCGGCACGGCGGCCTGCACCTGATCGCCCCCGGCCAGCGCCGCAAAGCCCAGAAGCTGAGCGATCAGCCGGGCCTGGGTGAATTTGCTCGGCTCGCTCGCGCCCATGGAGGCTGAAGGGTCGATGACAATGGTCACCGGCAGTTGCTGGTTGAGCGCATATTCGCGCACCACATAATCGCCGGTGCGCGCGAATAGATGCGGATCGAGGTGCCGCGTGTCGTCGCCCGCCCGGTAGGGGCGGTGGTCGACGAACTCCATGCCCGCCCCCTTGCGCCGCGACCGCCGCTCGCCCGTGCCGATGGAGGGCTGAGCATAGGCGGGCAGAAGGCGCGAAGTGGTCAATTGTTCGAGCAGGGCGGCTGGTGGTCGCATCAGAGCTTGTCCACGGTCTGGTCGAACAGCCGCAGCAGCAGTTTATCGACTTCGATGTTGGCCGCGCGCCCTTCGAAATTGACCTGGACGCGGTGGCGCATCACCGGCAGCATCACGGCGCGCAGATCGGCCACCGACACATGGTTGCGCCCGGCCATGAAGGCATGCGCCTTGCCGGCAACCACCAGCGATTGCGCGCCGCGCGGGCTGACGCCGAAGCGGATGTAACGGGCGACGTCCCTGTCGGCGGCGTCGCCTTTCGGTTGGGTGGCAAGGCAGAAGCGGGCAATCGCCTGCTGCATGGCGGTGGCGATGGGGACCGAGCGCACATGGCCCTGGAGCGCGATGATATCCTCGCCGGTCATGGCCTGGGTCAGCTCGCCGAATTCGGTGCCGGTGGTCGCCGTCAGAATGCCGGTGAGCACGTCCTCCGAAGGGTAGGGCACGTCGATGCGGAACAGGAACCGGTCGATCTGGGCTTCGGGCAGCGTATAGGTGCCCTCCATTTCAATGGGGTTCTGAGTGGCCAGAACGAAGAACGGCCTTGGCAGGTCCATGGTCGTTCCGCCGGCCGAAATGGTGCCTTCCTGCATGGCTTCAAGGAGTGCGGACTGGGTGCGCGGGGTGGCGCGGTTGATCTCGTCGGCCAATAGGAGCTGGGCGAAGATCGGGCCCTTGCGGAATTCGAGCTGGGTACGCCCTTCGGCATTGGGCACGAGCACGGAGGCGCCGGTGATGTCGGCGGGCATGAGGTCGGGGGTAAACTGCACGCGCGAAAAAGAGAGCCCGGCAGCTTTGGCGAGCGAGCGCACCATCAGCGTCTTGCCAACGCCCGGAGGGCCTTCGAGCAGGACGTGGCCGCCGGCCATCAGCGCGATCAGCATCAGATCGACCACGGTTTCCTGCCCGATCACCGTGGTGGCGATGCTGGCGCGCGTGCGGGTCAGCGCATCGCGCAGGGCATTCAATTGGGCAACGCCGGCCTGGGTCTGGGGTGAGGCTGCGGTCATCAGATAGGTTCTCCTTGGCGCAAGGCATCAGGTTCGGTTAGGCCGGACCCGGCCTTGCGGCGGGCCGAAAATCCGCGGTAGCGGAGGGTCAGGTCAAGCAAGAATAATGCAAAGGCGCCAAGAGCCCATATTGGCCATTGGTGCCGGGCGCCTAGCACCAGCCCGGCCCCCAGGGTCTCGATCTCATTAGGCGCGATCGCCTGGCCTCCTGTTGCGGCTGCAAGCGCGGCGGCACCACCGGTGCGCGAGAAATCATAGCGCGGACTATAGGAATGATAGTAGGCCGTTTCGATCGGCTCGGCCTCTTCCCCCTGTTCGACCGTCACCTCGTAGCGCCCGGTGGCGTCGAGCACGCGGCGACCCTCATATTGACCGGGAACCCTCTCGGTCAGCACCATGGGTTCGGCCGTCTCGGCGCCGGGCGCGGTGACGGTGGCGGTTAAGCTCTGGCCGGTCAGCGGCGCTCCATCCTCATCCAGTGCGGTGACGCGCAGGCCGAGATAGTCGCCGTCGCCCTGCGCCGAAAGCGTCAGACCAGGGCGAGGGGTGGTCGGCTGGAACTGGCTCAATATATCGCTCCAGAGCGCACCATATTGGGGCAGGCGCTGCCAAGCGTCCGACCAGGGACCGGTCGCATCGGTGGAAAGGGCCAGAACCATGCCGTTGCCGTAGCGCCAATGGGCCAGGATGGGCATGTCCTCGCCATCGGTATTGGGAGCTGTGGCGACAAGCTTGGCATCCGGCTTCGCGGTGGTGCCGACAAAGCCGGTAAGGGGCGGCAATTGCTCGGGCAGGGCGGAAAGAAAGCTCGCGCTGCGGTCCTGCCAGATCGGCTGGGTCGCCCCTTCCTCGATGGGGGAGGCCAATAGCATGGCCTCTTGGGAAAGGATCGAGGGAAGCGCGGCGAAATCGCTGGTGATGTGGGCCGAACCGCCGCCCAATTCGGCGATGGTGCGTGCCACACTGGTGTCTGCGCCCTGGCCGATGGCCACTGCCGAAACGGTGATCCCTTCGGCGGTGAGTTGACCGACTATGCCCGGAAAATCGCCAGGCTGACTCAGCCCGTCCGTCATCACCACGAGATGCTTGGCGGGGGCCTCGAGCCCGCGCATCATGTCGAGCGCTTCGACAAGGCCGGGATAGATCGAGGTGCCGCCGCCGGGGTCGAAACCTTCAAGCGCCTCTTGCACCGCACCGGGGGCATCGGCCAGGCGGGTGAGGGGCAAAAGCGTGCGCGCCTCGGCATCAAAGGCGATGATCCCCACCTGGCTTTGCGGGTTGAGCAATTCGGTGGCCGCGACGGTAGCGGTCTTGGCGATGTCGAGGCGGTTGCCCTCGCCCACCGGCTGTTGCATCGACCCGGACCTGTCGAGCACGAACACCATCACCACTTCGGGCGCGTCCTGGGGAACGCGGCTCGATAGCGGGGAGAGGGTTTCCAGTGCGGTGCCGAAATAGCCACCGGGGCCAAAGCTGTTGGGCCCGCCCAGGATCACCAGCCCCGTGCCATATTGCGCGACGCTGGTTTGGATCAATTCCTGTTGCAGCGTGGTCAGCGAAAGGGCGGGGGTATTGAGGAGAACGATGCCGCCAAACCTCAGCCAATCCTTGAGATAATAGGGGGCTCGGCTGGGCTCGAACAGTTCGGTCTCCAATCCCTGGTCGGCAAGAAGCGCGGCGAACGCCTCCCCATGGTCACGGTCGGGCGAAACGATGGCGATGGGGCGCACGGGGGCGGTGGAAAGGATCTGGCCGATCGCATCGTTTTGCGGGAAGGCGTCATTGCCGGCCAATCGCACTTCGATGAGGTCGCCGCCGGTGCCCGCTTCGGGCAGGATCGCCTCGATGCGGTTCGGTCCTGCCGCCAGTTCGATATCCTGGCTGGCGACGGCTTGCCCACCGGCCATGATTTCCATGCCGACCGTCTGGTCCCCGTGGCTGTGGACGAGAGCGGTCAGCGGCACGGCCTCGCCCGAAAGCACCTGCTCGGGCATGTCGAGGCGGTCGACATAGAGCTCATTTTCGGCGGGATTGGGCGCCTGAAGGTAGTCGACAGCGATGCCGCGCCCGGCAAAGCGCCGATCCAGCCTAGGATCGCGCGCCGTGTCGCCGGCCAGAACGATGTGGCCCTCGCGGCCAGGGGCGATCATCGCCGCCGCCAGATCGAGAGCATCGGCGGTGTGGGTGACACGCAGCACATCGGCACCGGTGGGGGCACCCTCGCCAAGATCGGCGAGAACCTGAATCCCTGGCCCTGCCGCCAGCATGGCCAGCGCCGGCGCGCCGGGTCCATTATTGCCCGAGCCGGCAGGATCGCCACCTTCGGGCACGACGACCACGAGGTCCGTCCGGTTATCGAGCCAAGGCAACGGCAGGTTGAAAACCGCGGCGGCCAATAGCACGAGGCTGACGAGGCGCAGTACCGAGAGGCGCGGCAGCCAGTGCTTGCGCTGCGCGGTGATAATCCCTTCCACGACAAGGACCGCGAGCGCGGCGCCGACCAGCCATAGCGCCAAGCCTTGCGGCAGCGCGGGGGCGTTCTCGACCACTGCGGTATCGGAGGGAAGGGAAAGCGGTGCCGGATTGACGGCAATCAGGCGGGTCAGTGCGCCCTGGCCGACGCGGAACAGGCCGGCTTGGGAAGGGACGAACTCGCCTTCGGGCACCCTCCCGGCATCGGAGCGCGGCAGTTCGAGATTGACGATCGGCTGGCCGAACAGGCGCGCATCGATCGGGCAGGGCAAACCCACAGTGCAACTGGCGGGGGCAGGTGACCCTGGAGCCTGGCCCATCCAGTCGATCAGGTTGGAAACAAAGACGGGAAAGCCGGTGGTTTCGGGCCAGTTGCTGGCGCTGGGGTCAAAGCCGAACCGCAGTGTGCGTCCGGTCGGCGTGGCGCTCGCCACGATCAGCGCCGTCCCGTCCGCCGCGAGAAGCGTGGTTTCACCGGACCTGACCTCCAGCCCCCGGGCTGAAGGAATGCGCAGCGTCGACCAGTCCATGTCGCGCGAAACGGGGTGCGCGGTGTCCCAGAAATCGGGATCGGGGTCGGTAAGCTCTTCGCCCGATGCATCGATTACGATGACATTTGTTTCCGGCAGCTCGCCGACGTCCACGCCATCGAGCACCACAAGGCCGAAATCGTTTGCTGCCTCGCTGAGCTGGGTGTCCTGGAAGATTCGTACGCCATCGATCGCATTGAGTGCCCTGAGAAGAGGCTGCTCGCCTTCCCCGAGGTAAAGCACGTCGAGCATGCGGGGCGCGGCGTCGGCGACAAAACGCAGGCGGTTGTCGCGCGGGGTGGCATCGTTTTCGATCAGCGCGGTGACGATGCCCGGGCCGGGCAGCTCCAGCTCTTGAGAAAACGCGATGGTTTGCCCTTCGTCCTCGCGCTCGAGTTCTATCGTCGTCCAATCGAGAGGCGTGCGGGTGATGTCGGCGGCATATTGCACCGTGACGACGAGGCTTTCCCGCTCGTCGCGAATGGTGGCTTCGCCCTCAAGCGTCCAGAGATTGTTTTCCGGATCGGTCAGCGACAATTGCCCCGATAGCCCCGCGTCCTCGCCCGCACCGGAAAACACCCGCTGGCTGACGGTGATGCCGGGCAGGGAATCGGTAAAGCTTTCGGGCAGGGTTGAGCCGCCCGCAACGAGCACTTCGGTGGTTTCACCTTGCCGAGAAAGACCGGAAACCAACCGCGCGGTCTCGCGCCAGTCATTGGCGCCGTCGGTCGGCGCAGCATCGGAAAGTGCCTCTGCGAGCAGTCCATCGCGCCACGCCCAGCGCGCGGCGGCATAGGCCGGTTGCGGGCCGGCGAGGACCACCGAAAGCCGTCGCGGCGCCAGGCGGCGACTGGTGCCGAAATCGGCTATGAGGTTTTCGCGCGCCGTATCGAATAATGTCATCTCGCCGTCGCGGGCGCCCATGACCGCACTGGTGTCAAGGACGACGATCAGATGATCGGGAACGGAGCGGTTGCCCCAAAAGGGCTGGGTCAGAGCCACCGTCAGCAGTGCCACGGCCAAGAACTGAAGCAGCAAGGGCAGGGTGATGGGTGGGATCAACCGCGCCCTGGGTTTTAGGCCCGCATGGGTCTGCAATTGCCGCCACAACATGAGGCTGGGGACGACATGGCGATATTCGCGCCGGCTGTGCAGGAACCAGATAAAGCCGGCCGTCAGCGCCAGCACCGCAAAAAGAGGAGCCGCAAAACCGATCATTGATCAGGGCGCTCGAAATAGCGGGCGGCAAGGTCGCGGGCATTGGCGGGGATGAAATCACGCGCCACCGGTTCGACCGAACCGGCGCCGGTCTGCCCGCCGATGGCGTTGGCCGCTCCGACGGCCTGCCCCTCGGCGGTCTGGGGAACGATTTCGATGCGGATGCGGCTGCCCTCGGCCTGAGGCTGGGCGCTCACCACCATGTCCTCACCGGGAGCGGCGCGCATCTGGGTAAAGGCATTGTCGGCCTGCAGGTCCTCTTCGCCCAGACCGGCGGCATTGGAGAGCCCGCGGCCGGATTCGAGTGCGGCGCCCACGGGGATGCTGCCGATCGACTGGAGCTGTTGCGGCTGCATCAATTGCGGCCCCTCGCTCGGATCGGCGCTGCCACCGAGATCGGTGGGCGGTTCGCCCATGGTGACTTCAGCTCCGCCGGAAACCTCGTCGCTGGCGCGATCGGAATATTGCTCGGCCAGTTCGGGCCGCGTCTCGTACATGTCCGGGCCGGGCGCTGTGCCTTCGATTTCGTCTCCCCGCACCGCCACGGGATCGAGGGGAGCAGTGGGCGGAGCGGCCGGCGCCGCTTCCATGGCGGCGAGCGCCTCTTCAAGTTCGGACAGGCGCATGCCTTCGGAATTGCCGAGCCAGCGCGGGTTATCTTGGCCATAGGCGGCAGCGGCCTGATCGAGAAGGTCGTTGATCTGCTGCTGAAGCTCTTCCGACATGCCCTCTACCCCGGCGGTATCGGCCGTTTCCGACAAGGTGCGGGCGATGGCGTCGAGCAGCGGGTCATCACGGTCCCGGGCATCCTCGGCCAGCATTTCGGCGATGGTGGAAACCGTCTCGGCACCGGCCGGCTCGGGCTGGGCGGCGGTTTCGATAGCGATTTCGGGCTCGGGGGGCAGGGGTTGGCTGGCCATCCACCAGGCCGCGGCAAAAAGAGCCAAAGCGGCGAGCAGGGCGAGGATGAAACCGGGGGTGAAGACCTTGATGAGCCGGCTGGGAGAAATCGCGGCGGCGCGCGCGCGGATCGAACGCATCAGTTCGGCCGGCACGGGCGCGGCGGCGCTGGCCGGGCTGGCGGCCAGTTCCACGGCGGTGCCATAAGCCTCTTCGAACCCGCCCGAGCGGTCGATGAAAAAGGCCTCCTCCACCGGCGTCCGGCGCCGCGACCAGGCGAACAATCCGGCCAGCGCCGCTGTCGCGATGCCGACGGCGAGCAGGAGCGGCAGCGGGGCAAATGGTGAATAGCCGGCCCGCCGGGCCAAGATCCAGACAAGAAAAGCGACGAGAACCGAAAGCGCGCAGGCAAGGACGAGGCGGGCCAGGGTGCGCCATTTGCGCCGGACGATGACCGCCTTGAGCGGAGCAATGATGGGGTCGAAGGGCGCGGCGGCTTGAGCCATGGTTCAGCGGGCTCCGAAAAGCCGGGCCAGGTCGCCCAAAGCGGTCGAAGAGATCATCCGGTAAGTAAGGACGACCACAACGAGCAGCGCAAGCGAGATCCAGAGATGGCGCTGAACAAGCCAGGAATGGGCGCGGGGCGCCACCGCCTGGAGGAGATATCCGCCAAGGAACGGGGGCAGGGGAATGAGGTTGGCGGCGAGGGTCCAGGCGGCGGTGTCGGCAAGGGTGCGCATTGTGGAATCAGCAAACGCTGCACTGCTCGAAGGCCATGAGACGGCGATCCAG
The DNA here is from genome assembly GCF_031202855.1 of Pelagibacterium sp. H642. Taxonomy (GTDB): domain Bacteria; phylum Pseudomonadota; class Alphaproteobacteria; order Rhizobiales; family Devosiaceae; genus Pelagibacterium. The sequence goes on from NZ_CP101829.1 coordinate 1,909,573, forward strand.
GGAAGCAGCATCAGGGCAAGCCGGCCTAAAAGGAAGACGACGATCAGCGTTGCGGCCGCAACGATAACCGGAGCCGTCCGGCCCCCGAAGCATTTGGCGGGATCGATGGCGATGGGCCGCACCCAGCCTATGCGGGCGATGATGCCGGCGGCAAAGGCGAAGATGTCGATATGCGCAAAGGGATTGGGCGTCAGCTTGGCGTCATAGACCGCACCCTTGTCGCCCAGAAGACGGGCGAAGGTGGCAACCGAAAAGCCCATGACCGTGAGAACGATCACGATGGCTATGGCGCGCGATACTATCTGGAGGAAGCTCAGATCGAACATCGCCGCGCCCCCGTTCCGCATGTCGTCTGAAGGACAATAACCGCCATGCGGGCTATCCTCCAGCGCTGTCGGTCAGCCCGTTCTGGCGCAGAAGATCGTCTATTGTTCCGTCCGCTTCCAATGCCGCTATGGCATCGGAAAGCAGGCCGTTGAGATAGGAGTCTTCAGTCCGCGTCGCAATGCCGATTTCGATCGGGTCGACGGGAAAGGGCAAATCGTAGGTATAAGAGTATCCGGCAGCGGCGGGGTCGCCGCCGGTTGCGCCGAACAGGCCGTATTCCCAGATCATGGCTGCCGCGACGGTTCCGTCGGTGAGGCGCTCGAGCAGCAATTGGTTGTCCGGGTACGGCGTGCGGTTCCAGCTCTGGTCTTCGGGCTGGGCCGCAAGATACTGGATCAGGCGGTTGTCGCCCGACGCCATCATGCGCACACCGATGGTTTCCCCGTGCGGCAGATCGGTCAAGGCGGCCGGTTCGTCGCGCGTGGCGAGCACGGTGCGGGCGCTGAGATAGGGCCGGGTCACGCTTAGCCAGGCCGGATTGCTGGGGGACAGCAGGAAACCTAAAAAGCCGTCGCATTCCTGCGCCAGCATGATGAACATCTGCTGCTCGGTCAGAACCAGGCGGTAATCATAGGGCAGCGGACGGGTCGGCCAATCGTTCTCGCCGATCTCGTAATATTCCACATCGGCCAGAAGGCTTTGGCCGATCGCTTGGGCGAGGTCGCGCTCGAATTCGGCGAGAACCCCTTGGGGATTGACGCAAAAGATCAGCTTGTTGCCTTCCTGGCGCATGCGCTCCTGGTAGAGTTCGCGCGGAACGACTTCGACCGATTGCGCAAAGCTCGTTCCGGCCAGAAGGCACGATATCAGGGCGAGGGCCGCGGTGCGGAAATTCATAAGGCTCACAGGCGGTTCCTCCTCCCGTTGGCCGCCGAAGGGGGCGGCCGGCATAGATGGGGCTCCAGCGAAAAATCCGCTGGAGCCCCGGTTCGTTATCGCTCGGCCTTATTCTTCGGGCAGGGCGAAGACATAGATGGCAGAGCTGGTGCCACCCTGGTCGACATTGCCTTCGGCGATCATCAGATTGCGCGAGAATCCTGCCGGACCTGCCGGGATGGCGACGTACTGGCGGCCATCGACTTCATAGGTCACCGCATGGCCCGAAGCGTCCGAAGCCAGGCGCGAGCGCCACAGCATGTCACCGGTCTCGGCGTTGAACGCCTTGACGTAGCGGTCGCCGCCGCCCGTGAACAGCAGATTGCCGGCAGTCGCCATGACGGGCGAGTACTGAGCAGCGGGCTGTTCCCAGCTCCACACGGTTTCGCCGGTCGAAATGTCGATGGCGTCGATCCGGCCGACATTGGTTTCGTCGGGCGGCAGCGTGTACTGGGAGTCGGTGTTGTAGACGTCGAGCGCTGTCGGTTCGTTGTCACGCGGCGTCGAGATCTGGCACACATTGCTGAGCGGGATGTAGTAGATGCCGGTGTTAGGGTTGAACGCCGAAGGCGGCCAATCGCGGCCACCGAGATAGGCCGGGCAGTGCTCGACCGGAACCCCGATCTCGTCCAGGATCACGTCTTCATTGACGGTGACCAGGCCGGTCTCGTCGATGCTTTCGATCATGGTCTGGTGGACGGTGTCGCGGGCCCAGAGGAATTCGCCGGTCTCGGCATCGAACTGCCACATGGTGCCGGTCTTGCAGGGCACGCCCGTCAAAACGCGGCGAGCTTCACCCGAGGCGTTCTCACCCATGGCGAGGAAACCGTCCATTTCCTCGGAAGGATTGACGTCGGTTTCGGCCACGATCATTTCGAACGTGCATTCCTGGTCCCAGTTGTCGCGGGGCAGGGTCTGGTGGCGCCAGACGATTTCACCGGTTTCGGGACGAACCGCGAAACGGGTGTTGGTGCCATAGAGCGTGCCGCCGGGGGTGCCGCGCTGCACTTCGGAAGCGGGACCCGTGCCGCTCGAGCCGTAGAAGACCAGGTCGAGTTCGGGATCGTAGGTGACCTGGCCCCAGACGCCGGTCATCCAGCGCGATTCGTAGTCGTTGCCCCAGGTGTCGTCACCTTCTTCGCCCGGCTGGGGAATGAAGGTGTTGCGCCAAAGCTCTTCACCGGTTTCCGCATCGTGACCGGAGATAAAGCAGCCGAAGGCCGAGTACTGGCAGGTCGAGCCGGCGATGATGACGCCATTGGCAACGATCGGGCCCGAGGTGTTGGAGACAAGGTCGGTGCCCTGGCCGCGGTCGACTTCCCAGGCGAGCTGGCCCGTCTTCATGTCGAGGGCAACCAGATAGTTGTCCCAGCTCATGAAGTAGAGGTGGTCGCCATAGATGGAGATGCCGCGCTTGCGGTCGCCCAGCGAGTGCAGGGTGTTGGTGTCGGGCAGACGGCGGCGGTACTGCCAGATGAGATCGCCGGTCACCGCGTCGAGAGCCTGGATGGTGTCGCCGGGATTGGCGATGAACATGATGCCGTCATAGACGATAGGCGAAGCCTGCATCGGACCTGCTTCGAGGCCACGGGACCATACCATCTGCAGACTGCCGACATTGTCGGCATTGATCTGATCGAGTGGGCTGAACCGGTAGTTGTCGACGGCGCGGCCATAGGCCAGCCAGTCACCGTCATCCGGATTGGCCAGCATGTCGTCGGTCACCGGGGCGAGATCCTCGATCGAGGACTGCGCCATGGTCGGGGTGGCCAGCAGCCCCAAGGCTGTGGTCCCGACCAGAACCATTTTCAAAAGATGAGAAGTCAATGCCTCACTCCCTTTCCCTAAATTATGCAAGTTGCCTTGCGTTTTCGGAAAGCCGGCGTACCGGCTTTCAAGCCCCTTTTGCATGATCAGCTTTCCGGCGTGGGAACGATCATGATTGTCGAAAGCGCCTCTTGGGTGCCTTCGAGTTCGGTGTCACCGGCCGGCGCGCCATGCAGCTCGAGCAGGTAGGCGGTGATGTCGGCGTATTCCTGATCGGTGAACCAGCCCGCATTGCCCGGAGGCATGTTGTTGCGCATGAAATCCCAATAGTTGAACAGCGGCTGGTCGGCGTATTTGCTGTCGAGGGTATAGGCGACGAGGCCGGGCGAGCCGGGGCCGCCGCGCGCGGTATTGCCATGGCAACCCGAGCAGTCCGAGTTGAAGAACTCCATGCCGCGATCGGCCTGGGCTTCGGTATAGACCCCATCGAAGATGGTGCGTTCGCCGCCCGCGTCGGCGGTCGTTTCCGTGTCGGCCTCGGCGGCGGGGGTTGCTTCGGCCTGGGCGGTTTCAAGCGCGGCGCGCTGCTCGGGCGTCATGTTGTCGAACGCGACCGAGGTGCCCGCAAGCGCGGCAATGCCTGCGGCGACAAGCACGGTCCGGCCCACGCGGCCCAGACCAATGGAGTTAAACATACTCGTATTCCTTCGATTTCATGGGGCTAGAAACGACAATCCTCCTCACCGCCGACGGATTTTTTGTCTGGCGGACTGCCTCCTCGCGAGGCGAAATCCTCACTTGCGACACATCGACAAGTGACAAGGTGTCGCGCGGTGAAATGCCATTTCACGAAAATGAGACGACTGCAAGAGGGGAGTCAAGATCGATCGGTGGGGGAGTGTCGCCTGCTATTGGGCCGCTAAGACCGAGCGCGATAGCCGTTCTCCCGCAGGTTTCCGGGAGTTTGACGAAGTTGTGACAGAGATGGGATACCCTATTGGACGAAAGTCTAATGGCTTGATTATACTGCGCTGAGCAGGTGTGACATGATGACGCTGCTCCAGGGGGGAGAATGAGTTCGTTCAAGCAGGTAGCGGCGCTTTCGCGCGGCCTGACGATTTTGCGCCTCGTCAACGAGGAAAACGAATCCACCGTCGGCAGTATCCATGCACGATCAGGGCTCGATAAGGCCACCATCGTGCGCATGCTCGAAACGCTCGAACATGAGGGGTATGTCACCCGCTCGGGGGCCGGGCCGTTCTGGCGACCAACCGGGCTCACCATCACATTGGCTTCCGGCTATTCGGCCGTGCGCGAGACCGGAAGGCTGGTCAGCCCCGTCATGGCCGAAAGCCGGGAAATCCTCAAATGGCCGGCTTCCTTCGCCATTTTTGACCGCGATGCCATGATCATCGCCGATACGACCCAGGACTGGCGCGGCATGATGGTCTCGCGCCATCCCAGCCACCGCCCGCCCATGCTCACGACGTCCCTGGGACGCGCCTACCTCGCTTTTATGGACGATGCCGAGCGGGAGGCTCTGCTGGGGCAATTCCGGCTCAATCCGCTGGGCTGGAACCGCATCATCGCCAAGCCAGGATGCGTCGAGGCGCTGATTGCAGACATTCGCGAAAAAGGCTACGCGCTGGGCGATGAGGAGTATATTACCGCCACGTTTGGCGGCGATATCTGGGCGATCGGCGTGCCCGTCAAGGGCCGGACCAAACTTTACGGCGCGCTGAGCCTGATGGTCCTCAGGCGCGTGATCGGCCCCGAGGAGGGTGTTGCCGATCTTGCTCCGCGCCTGATGGCCGTCGCTCCGCGTCTGGCCGAGGCGCTGGGCGGCTGAACGATCGGAGGAGGAAATGGTCAGATTGGGCCTGATGCGGATCGTGGCGGCGGCGCTGCTTGCCACCGGAGCGGTTGCCCATGAGATCACTGGACAATGGGCGACAGGCCCGGACGGGCCTCAGCCCCGCTCGGAGATGGCGGTGGTGCAGGATGGCGAAACCGCCTACCTCATCGGCGATTATAACGGCGCGCGCGAGGTGCTCATCTACGACCTTGCGGCCCGGGCCTGGACGGTGGGGCCGCAATTTCCCTATCCGGTTCACCATCCCATGGCCGCCGCGCTCGACGGGCGTGTCTATGTGTTCGGGGGCTATGTGGATGGGTGGCAGGCCAGCGGCGCGGTGTGGGTGCTCGATACGCAAACGCTGCAATGGAGCGAAGCCGAACCCATGCCCGCGCCGCGCGCTGCGGGAGGGGCCGCCGTCATCGACGGCCGTATCCATGTGGTCGCCGGCTCGGTATCGGGCGCGGCCAATGTCGATGCGCATGAAATCTACGATCCGGCCTCCGATAGCTGGGAACAGGCCGCCCCCATACCCACGCCGCGCGATCATCTGGGGGTTGTCGCGGTGGACGGTCAGTTGGTGACGATCGGCGGCCGGGTCGATGGCGATCCGGCATTCAATCTCGACACGGTGGAGATCTACGATCCGGCGACCGATCGTTGGCGGGACGGAGCGCCGATGCCCACGGCGCGCAGCGGTGTCGCCGCCACGGTTCTTGATGGCCGGGTTTATGTCTTTGGCGGCGAAACGCGGGAAATCACCTTCGATGCCGCCGAAGCGTACGATCCCGCCGCCGACAGCTGGCAGGTCTTGCCGCCGCTTCCCACGGCCCGCCATGGTTTCGGCGCCGTCGTTCATGGGAGTGCTGTCGTTACGCTGATGGGGGCTCCAACCGCCGGCGGAGATCGTTCGGTCGTCGTGGAAACCTTCGAGGCTTCCGCGCCCGATAGCTAGGGTTTGAGAGAGTGCGGGCTGGCTGGAAGGCGATCGCCGAAGCGCGCAATGTTGGGGCAATCCAGCCTCCATAGGATCAGCGAGCCGCGTCGAAAACGAAGCGGCACGAAACTATGGAGACCATAATGCAAAAGACAATTCTTGCTATTGCCCTCGCCCTCGGTGCATTTCCCGCCGCCGCCTTCGCCCAGACGACCGTCGGTGGCGTTCATGTGACCGAAGCTGGTTTGCCCTATGTGGCAGACTATTGTGAAGAACTTGCGTCAAAGAGCCCGATGGATGCCTATGAGCACAGGCCGAGCCGTGCACAGGCCGCCGCTTCGGGCATCGATCTCAATTCGCTCCAGCTCAGCGATTGCCAGCGCGCAGGTCTCGTCTGATCTCCGGGCCGAATCGATATAGGCCTCAATCCAAGCATCGAGAAAGGCCAGGTCCCAGGACCTGGCCTTTTCCTTTGCCCCTGGCTTCGGTCAGGTTTCGGTTGGCTCGTCAGGCGGGAGGGCGATGGTAAAGGCGGCACCGCCCAATTTGGAATCGGTCGCCTTGATCGTGCCGCGATGGCGCAGAACGATCTCCTGGACAAGGTTGAGGCCAAGGCCGGCCCCCCTGGTGCTGGGCTTGACGCGATAGAACGGGTCGAAGATCCGGGTGCGCTGCTCGGGGGAAATGCCAGGCCCGTTGTCACTGACCGTCACGGTGCCCGAGGGGCCGACACTGACAATGATTCGGGCGGCGGCGCCGGCATGGGTTATCGCGTTCTGGATGAGATTGGTGACCGCCCGGCTGAGCGCTACCCGGTCACCGCGCACGAGAACGTTTTCCGCATCGCTCTCGAAAGAGATTTCGTCATTGGCGGCGATGACGAGCGGAGCCATATCGGCGGTGGCGCTTTCGGCAAGTTTGACGAGATCGAAGGTGTCGAAATTGGATTGCCCCATGTCGATACGCTGGAGATCGAGCAATTGATCGGCAAGGTTGGAGAGCCGAGCCACGTCGAGGAGCAATTGCTCGCGCTCTGCGCCCCGCGGCAACAGGTCGATCCGCATTTGCAGGATGGCGATGGGCGTGCGTAACTCATGGGCCGCGTCGGCCATGAAGCGCTGGCGCCGCTCGATCCCCTCGTCGAGGCGTGCCAGGGCGGCGTTGATCGCGCGTACCAGCGGCAGCATTTCCTCAGGGATTTCCCGCTGGGACAGCCGGACGCCGCGCTGGTCGACGTCGATCCTCCCCGCTTCGTCGGCGGCGCGGCTGAGCCCTCGCAATTCGCGCTGCAGCGTTATGGGAATCGCGATCATCAACATAAGGCTCAGGGCAGCCGAAAAGCCGACGAAATAGCGGTTTGCCAGGAGCAGCCCGAGCGATACGCCCTCAAAGCGCGGTCCCCCGCCCGTGGCGATGTGAACGGGGCCGGCCTCGGTATTGGCCTGCCGGATGATCGCGGGGTTGATGTTTGGCTGATCGTAGCTGCCGAAATCGGCATAGGAAACGTAGATAACGTTATCGATGGCCGGCGCGAAATCGGGCGGGATGGGGCCCTCGCTTAAGCCTGCATAGGTGTTGCTTGCCACATGGAACCAGAAATCGGGATGCGTGCGGCGGACCGCTTCGAGGTCCTTGGTGGATGCCATCGCGAGGCTGCCGTCTTCCAGCCGAACCGCATCGGCGATGACCTTGACGACCCGGTCATCGAGCCCGACACCGAACTCGAAACGGGAAGCGGGAATCGAAGCGATCAATGCGAAGATGACAAGCGTTACGACCTGCCAGAGCACGAGTTTGCGCGTTAGCCGAACCGTGAGCGAATTCCAGCGCCGGCGGGTCATTGCGCCACTCTTAGCAGATAGCCAATGCCGCGTATGCCGTGGATCTGCACCCCGGCCGGAGCGAGCTTGCGCCGCAGGCGGGAAATATGGGCATCGAGCGCATTGGAAGCGATATCGTCGTCGAACCCATAGACGGCCTGTTCGAGCGCATCGCGGGAGACGGTTCGCCCCGCGCGGTTTATCAGGGCCTCAAGGGCCAGGAGCTCCCGCCGCGGCAGCTCGACCGGCTTGCCGTTGATCTTGACCTGCCGGTGCTCGGATTCGAACTCGACGCCACCGATCGTTAGCGCTTCGTGCTTGACCTGGGCGGGCCGGCGCAGAACGGCGCGCAATCTGGCCAGCAACTCATCCACGGAAAAAGGTTTGGCAAGGTAGTCGTCGGCGCCGTTGTCGAGGCCGGTGACCCGATTGTCGAGCGAACCCAGGGCGGAGAGGACGATGATGGGGATGGAAGGGTTGATCCGGCGCAACCGGGGGATCAGCGACAATCCGTCGCCATCGGGCAGTTTACGATCGAGCAGCACGGCGTCGTGGACATTGGCAAGGCTCGCTTCCTCGGCAATGGCAAGACTGCCGGCGTGATCGACAACGATATGATGCTTTGCCAGCGCCGCATTGAGCAGCGCAGCCATTGCATCTTCGTCTTCAACCAGCAAAATACGCATTGTTCATTCCTTGCCTGTCAATAAAGCCCGACAGGTTGCGCCAACATTGCGCGTCATCGCAATGTTGCTGCAATCCAATACCACCAAACAGGCGCCCTTACCGATTATCCCGATAAAGATCGACAATGACCGACCAGATAGAAAACAATAATCACGAACGATCGAAAAAAGGTCGGTGGCGCTGGATCATCCTGGCGCTTTTGGCTGTGGCTGCCGTCGGCGCTGGCGCCGTGTTCACCGGAGCATGGGACCTTTCGCCTGCGGCCGTGCCCGAAGAGGCCGCGGCAGAAGCCGAACCGGTCACCTCCGAGCCGCGCACGATGCAGCTCCATCCCAGCGAAGTTTATACCGTCGAGCGCAGCGACCTCACCGCGTCTCTCAATTTCACCGGCACCATCCAGCCGGCGCAATCGGCAGACATTTCAGCGCAGGTTTCGGGCATTGCGACGGCGGTCAACGTGCAGGCCGGGCAATCGGTACAGGCCGGGCAGATCCTGGCCCAGATCGACATCCGCGATCTGGAACTGCAGTTGCGCCAGCAGCAGGCCACACGCGATTCGACGGAAGTTCAGCTCGAGGCGGCCGAGCAGACGCTCGAGCGCACGCGTTCGAGCGCCGAGCGCGGCATCACGCCGCAAAGCACCCTGGATGCGGCGATCGCCGAGGTCGATCAGTTGCGGGCAACGCTGGGTTCGCTCCAGTCCCAGGTCGAGCAGGTGCAGACCAATATCGAACGGGCGACCATTCGCGCGCCCTTCTCGGGAACCGTGTCGGCGCGCATGGTGGAGCCCGGCCAGGTCGTTTCGAGCGGCTCGGTGCTGTTTTCGATCGTCGATCTGAGCCGCATCACCGTCGATGCGCTGGTGCCGCTGTCGGGCGCCGCCCAGGTGGGCATCGGCCAGACGGCGACGCTCTCGGTCCAAGGGCTGAGCAATATGGAGTTTCAGGCCAGGGTCGATCGCATCAGCCCGGTCGCGGTCGAAGGCACGCGCTCGATCACCGTCTATCTAACGCTTGAAAATCCCGAAGCCAGCCTGCGCGGCGGAATGTTCGTGACCGGTCAGATCGTCACCGCCTCGTCTCCCGATGCGCTGTCGGTGCCCCAGCGGGCGCTGCTGGGAGAAGAAGACGCCCGCTACGTCCTTGCTGTCGAAGAGGGCGAGCTGGTGCGCAAGGATGTGGAGGTTACCCAGGTCTGGAGCCGTCTCGACCGCGTCGAGATCGCCAGCGGCATCGAGGACGGCGACACCGTGGTTGCCATGCCGCTCAGCGGACTGGAAGCCGGCCAGCCGGTAGCGATTGAGGGCTAAGCCATGTTTTTGACGCGGATCAGCGTAGGCCATCCGGTTTTCGCGACCATGATCATGGTCGCCATCATGGTGTTCGGCCTCAATGCCTTCAGCAATCTTCCCATTGAATCGACCCCGGAAGTGAACTTCCCGGTCGTCGCCGTGCTCACCCCCTATACCGGGGCGGCGCCCGAGGCGGTGGAGACCGAGATCACCGAGCCGATCGAAGATGCCGTGGCGACCCTTGCCGGTATCGAGACGATCTCGTCGACCTCGACCTCCGGCCATTCGACGGTCATCATCCAGTTCACGCTCGAGACCCAGAGCATCCAGGCCGCTCAGGAAGTGCGCGACCGTATCGCGGCGGTCTCGCTGCCCGATGGGGCCGATACCCCGCAGGTGCTGCGGTTCGACCCCAATGCCCAGCCCATCATCTCACTGGCGCTCAGCGGGGCGGGGCTGGCCATGACCGACCTCACCCGTCTGGCCGAAGACGTGGTTTCGCCCGCGCTCACCAATATCGACGGTGTGGGCAGCGCCACGGTGGTCGGCTCCACCGACGAGCAGGTCGACGTGCTGATCGATCTCGATCGGCTCAATGCCTACAATATCGGGGTCTCCGAGGTCGTTGCCGCCTTCCAGAGCGACAACATGACCATGCCGGCCGGTTCGGTGGTGGATGGCGCGTTGGTCCAGACCATTCAGCTCAATACCGAACTGGAAAGCTTCGATGATTTCCTGGGCGTCGTCGTCTCTTCCCAGGGTGCGGAAACGGTAACGCTGGGGGACGTGGCCACCATCGTGCCCGGCCAGTCCGAAGCGAGCGGCATCGCTCTGCGCAATGGCGAGCCGGCGCTGGCGATCAACGTCTCGAAGGTCGATGGCGGCAACACCGTCGAAATCGCCGGGCAGATCCGCGCCATCGTCGCCGACCTCAACGCCGATCCCTCGCTGCAGGGCGCCAGTGTCGATATTTTGCAAGATACCGCCGAGCAGATCGAATCGGACTACCACACGCTCGAAGCAACGCTCATGGAAGGTGCGCTGCTTGCCGTGGTTATCGTGTTCCTGTTCCTTAATTCGTGGCGATCCACCGTCATCACAGCACTGACCCTGCCTATCGCCATCCTGGGAACGCTCGCGGTGATTTCCGTGCTGGGCTTTACGCTCAATGTGATGACCATGCTGGCGCTCACGCTCTCGATCGGTATCCTGATCGATGACGCGATCGTCGTGCGCGAGAACATCACGCGCCACCTGCAGATGGGCAAGGGTCACCTGCGTGCCGCGCTCGACGGCACCAATGAGATCGGGCTGGCCGTTCTGGCCACCACGCTCTCGATCTGTGCGGTGTTCCTGCCGCTCGCCTTCATGGAAGGCATTGTGGGGCAGTTCTTCCTCCAGTTCGGCGTTACCGTTTCGGTGGCGGTGCTGATCTCGCTGTTCGTTGCCTTCACCCTCGACCCGATGATGTCGAGCGTCTGGTACGATCCGGCCACCGATCCCAATGTCAAGCGCGGCTGGTTCAGCCGGCTGATCGGCAAGTTCGAAGAAGGCTTCGAATGGGTCGGCGAACGCTACAAGGGAGTTCTGGGCTGGAGCTTGCGCCACCGGATCCTCACAATGCTGGCGGCGGCCGGGATTTTCGTCTCGAGCTTTTTCCTCGTGCCCATGGTCGGGTTCGAATTCATCCCTTCCAATGACGCGAGCCTCGTCAACGTCACTGTGGAAACCCCTGTCGGTTCGTCCCAGGATTATACGGCGCTCAAGGCGCGGCAGGTCGAAACCATCGCTCGCGGCATCGAGGGGGTGGAGAGCACTTATACCAATGTCAATTCCGGTCAGGCCTCGGGCGAAAACCAGGCGACCATCGCGGTCAATCTGGTCGAACCGGCCGAGCGTGTGCTGAGTGACAGCGAAACCCTGGAGGTGATCCGCGAGGCCGTGGCCGTCATTCCGGGGGCCGATATCACCCTTGCCACCGGCGGTGGTCTGGGTATGGGCGGCAGCCCCATCGCCATCAATCTGCGCGGCGGCTCGGTCGATACGCTCAACCAGGCGGCCGAAATGGTGGCCGAGGCCATCGAGGCGGTGCCCGGCACCATCGATGTGGGGCTCTCGGTGCAGCAGGCCCAGCCCATGCTCGACATCATCATGAACCGTCAGGCGGCGAGCGATCTGGGCATCACCGCCCAGCAGGTCGGCACCGCCATGAACGTGATGATCGCCGGTCAGACGGCGAGCGAATGGACCAATCCGGCCGGTGATCGCATCGATGTCATCGTGCGGCTTCCCGAGGAAGAGCGTTCGGACACCAGCCGGCTGCTCGACCTGCCGGTCGCCCAGCAATCCACCGGTTCGGTGCCGGTCTCGGTCGCGCTCGGCCAAGTCGCCGACATCGACGAGACGTTCGGTCCCAACGAGATCGAGCGCGAGGCCCAGCAGCGTCAGGTGACGGTTTCGGCCAATGTGTCGGATCGCATTCTTGGCGAGGTGATCGCCGATGTGGATGCGGCCATCGCCGAACTCGACCTGCCGGCGGGCGTGGTCATCAATCAGGGCGGCGATGCCGAAATGCTGGCCGATACCACCTCGAGCATGGCTTCGGCGCTGATCATGGCCATCGTCTTTATCTATCTGGTGCTGGCCAGCCAGTTCGGCAGCTTCCTGCAGCCGGTCGCCATCATGATGGCCCTGCCCCTGTCGCTGATCGGCGTTCTGCTTGGCCTGATGGTGGGCGGATCGACGCTCAACATGTACTCGATGATCGGCTTCATCATGCTCATGGGCCTGGTTGTCAAGAACGCCATCCTTCTGGTGGACAACGCCAACCAGCGCATGCGCGAGGGGTTGCCCATCAGGGAGGCGTTGATCGTTGCCGGTGGCACGCGGTTCCGGCCGATCATCATGACCACGCTGGCCATGATCTTCGGCATGCTGCCGCTCGCCCTGGCGCTGCATCCGGGCAGCGAGCAGAACGCTCCCATGGCGCACGCGGTGATCGGCGGGCTGATCAGCTCGACGCTTCTCACCCTGCTCGTCGTGCCGGTGATGCTCACCTATGTGGACTCGTTCGGGCGCTTCGTGCGCCGTTTCCTGCCCAAGGCGCCCGACGATGTCCACGGACATGAGGAGCACGAGGCGCCGCAGCACTCGGCTTGACACCGTCTTTCCCGCAAAAGTGGTGGCCACTTTTGCGGGAAAGGCCCTAAGTCGCCGGGATCAGGGCTTCTACCTCCGACAGGCGCGCCGCTTCGGCGGCGGGCTTGTCCCAGCGGATGCGGTTGATGCGCGGAAAGCGCAAAGCCACTCCCGATTTGTGCCGGGTGGAAGCCTGGGCGCTATCGAAAGCCACTTCGAACACCAGCGATTTCTCCACCTCGCGGACCGGCCCGAAGCTCGCCGTCGTATGCGAGCGCACCCATTTGTCGAGCTCCTTCAATTCAGCATCGGTGAAACCGAAATAGGCCTTGCCGATCGGCACCAGCTCGTTGCCGCGCCAGGCGCCGAAGGTGAAATCGGAATAAAAGGAGGAGCGCTTGCCATGCCCGCGCTGGGCATACATCAGCACCGCGTCGACCAAGTTGGGATCGCGTTTCCATTTGTACCAGATGCCCAGCGGGCGTCCGGGCACGTAAGGGGCATCGCGGCGCTTGATCATCACCCCTTCATGCCCACTCTCATCGGCTCCCTTGCGCCGGATCGCCTCCAAATCCTGCCAATCGGAAAATTCGAGGGTAGGCGAAAGATCGAGCCGGCTCTGCGGCGTCCCGGCAAAGAACTTTTCCAGCCGCTTCCGTCGTTCGGTCCAGGACAGGGCGCGGATATCCTCATCGCCATCGAACAGCATGTCATAGACCCGCATGAAGGCCGGATAATCAGCCATCAGCTTCTCGCTCGCCGTCTTGCGGTTGAGCCGTTGCTGGAGCGCATTGAAAGGTGCGGGTTCCAGCTCATGCCCGACCAGCAATTCTCCATCGAGCACCCCATGCCCGAAGGCATTGTCGATCAGGTCGGGAAACGCCGCCGCGATGTCGTCGCCGGTACGGGAAAACAGCGATGCGGTTCCTTCCCCAAGGATCAGTTGCACCCTGATCCCATCCCACTTCCACTCGGCCGTGAAATCTTTCGGGTCGAGCGCGGCAAAATCCTTCTCCTCATCGATCGGGTTCGACAGCATCAGCGGATGAAAGCGCGTCGCATGATCGACGGCCGGTTTGTCCCCATGCCCCTCGAGCCAGGCGAACAAATCCTCATAGGGCATTTTGAGCCCGTGCCAGACCTCCTCGATGTCCTTCAATTCGGTCCCGCTCATCTCGGCCAACGCGGTCTTGGCCAGCCGCGCCGAAATGCCGATGCGCAGGGCCCCGGTGGTGAGCTTCACCAGCGCCCAGCGCTCGTTGATCTCGGCATTGGTCAAAAGCTCGGCGATCAAGCCGGGCAGTTCGGACTTCGCCGTGGTGTTGAGAATTTCCACCAACTCGGACAACCGTGGCAGCGGGCGCGCTCCACCCTTATGAGGCCAGATCAGCGCGATGGTCTCCCCCAGGTCGCCCACATAATCGTAGGAGAGCGCGAAGAGGTGCGGATCGACCTCGGCCAGCACCACGTCTTTGAGCCGCCCCGCTTTCACCGCATCGAAGCTCAGCGCCCCGGTCAGAACCGCCAGCGCATAGCCGCGATCGGGATCGGGGGTTGCGGCGAAATACTCGGTCAGCGCCGCGACCTTGCGATTGCGCGAGGGGGTGAGGGCAAGCGTTTCGAGGAGCTTGGCGAACGCCTTCATTCCTCCTCCCCCTCATCCTCATAGCCCTGGATGTTGAGCGGCTCGGCAACCAGACCATTCTTGCGGCATTGGTAGACCAGCGCGTCCTCGCGTCCATGAGTCACCCACACCGTCTGCGCCCCGGTATCGGCGATGGTTTCAAGCAGTTCGGGCCAATCGGCATGGTCGGAAATCACCAGCGGCAGCTCCACCCCGCGCTGGCGGGCCCGTTGTTTCACGCTCATCCAGCCCGAAGCCATGGCGAGGACCGGATCGGGCAGCCGCCGGCTCCAGCGGTCTTTCAGAGCCGAGGGCGGGGCGATCACCATGGCGCCGGCGAGGTCAGCCTTGCTCGCTTCGGTCGCGTGCCGCAAATCCCCCAGCGCGATTCCGCGTTCCTGATAGAGCGCGCAAAGCCGCAGCATGGCCCCGTGCAGATAGATCGGCCTGTCATACCCGGCTTCACGCAGCAGCGAAATCACCCGCTGGGCCTTACCCAGCGCGTAGGCCCCGATCAGATGCGCCCGCTCGGGGTGGTCGCGCATGGAGGCCAATAGCCGGGCGATCTCGTCGGCGGGATGGGGATGCTGGAACACCGGTAGGGCGAAGGTGGCTTCGGTCACCAAAAGATCGCAGGGGACAAGCTCGAACGCCTGCGCCGTCTTGTCGGGCAGGCGTTTGTAGTCTCCGGTCACCACCACGCGCTGCCCGCCCACTTCGATCAGCACCTGGGCAGAGCCCAGGATGTGACCAGCCGGGTAGAGCGTGACCGTTACGTCCTCGATTCGCGTCGGCTCGCCATAGTCGACAGCCTGGAACGCGCCGGCGCAATCGGGACCATAGCGGGTCTGCATGATGGCGATGGTCTCGGGGGTGGCCAGCACCTTGCCGTGGCCGGAGCGGGCGTGATCGGCATGGCCATGGGTGATGATGGCGCGTTCGCGCGGCGCGACCGGATCGACATAGGTGTCGATGCGCCGGATATGAAGGTTGCGGTCGAGGATCTGGCTGGCTGGAGGCATGAGCTTTAAACGCTGTGCTCTCGTCTTCGGTTCAGCGCCACGAGTCCGATTGACTCTTGGTTCGATCTGAGTCCAAATAGAACAAAATAGGAACATGTGAGCCATGGACAGAGCACGTCAACTGGGTGCGCTGCGGCAGGCTCTCGTGAGGCTCGATCCCTCTAGCGAGACCGGGCGGCACGGCGTCTTCACCTTAGGCGCCGGCCCGGTCGATGCCGCCTTGGGGGGCGGTCTGGCGCGAGGCGCGGTGCACGAGATCTTTCCCACCCATGCCGCCGACATCGCCGCGGCGGCTGGGTTTGCCGCAGGGCTTACCCTGCGCGCATCCCCGCAAGCCCCGCTGCTCTGGATTCGCCACAAGCGCAGCGAAATCGAAACCGGAGGGCTTTATGCGCCGGGCCTTGCAGAGATGGGGGGGGCGGCAAGCCAGGTGATCGTCGTCCATGTGAGTGCCATCGCCGAGGGTTTGCGTGCGGGACTTGAAGGAATGCGCTGCACCGGACTTGGAGCGGTGATCATCGAAGCCTGGGGGGAATCGAAGCATTTTGACCTCACTGCAAGCCGTAAACTTGCGCTTGCTGCCCAAGAGAGCGGTGTCACGGGGATCCTGCTCCGGGCCCTGGCCGAAGCTGAGCCAAGCGCTGCGGCAACGCGCTGGCAGGTAGAGGCCGCGCTATCCTCCGATCCTTTAGGCCTGCCGGGTCAAACGACATTTTCGGCGCATCTGTTGCGACAGCGGAAAGGACTGGCAGGTGGGCAGTGGACTTTGGAATGGAGCAATGAAGAGCATCGGTTTACGCAAAAAGCGCTATCTCGCCCTGTGGCTGCCCCTCATTTCGACCGACCGGTTGCACCGTCAGTTCCGAGCCAATGGGCAAAAGCCGGCTGATCCGCTGGTGGTGGTCGCACGAAAGGGAAATGTTTCCACCCTGGTGGGCGCTGATGCTCCGGCCAGAGCCAAAGGCTTGGTTCCTGGCCTTAAGCTCGCGGATGCCCGGGCAAGGGTGGCGCGCGTCGACGTCGTCGAGCATGATGAGGAGGCCGATGCCAAGCTCGTTGAGGCGATCGCCGACTGGTGTGACCGCTACAGCCCCTTTGTCGCCATCGAGCCGCCCGACGGAATTGTCTGCGATATTACCGGGGTGGCGCATTTGTTCGGCGGGGAGCCAGGCCTTATCGCCGACATGGAGGGGCGTTTGCGCATGCAAGGCTTTTCCGCCCGCATCGCTATAGCCGGTACGTCTCGGGCCGCTCGGGCCCTGGCACGCTTTGGTGGAGGTGGCATCGCCCCGCCCGATGCAGAGGCACAATGGACTGCGACCCTGCGGATCGAAGCGCTTGAATGTGAGAGCAAGGTTTCTCTTGCCTTGCATCGTGCCGGTCTCAAAAGGATTGCCGATCTTGCGGCCCGGCCAAGACAGCCGCTGGCGGCGCGGTTCGGTGAGGCAATGACGACGGCTCTTGCCCAAATCCTGGGTGAAGTTGATCTGCCGATTACGCCGCGCCGGCCCTTGCCTGATTTCGTGGCGGAACAACGCTTTGCCGACCCAATCGGATTGAGGGACGACATTTCCCTGGCCCTCGAAACGCTTTCCGAGCGTCTGTGCGCACAACTTCACCGCCATGGGCAAGGCGGCAGGTGTTTCGAAGCTGCGTTCTTTCGGGCCGACGGCAAGGTCACGCGTATCGAATTGCTATCGGGCCAGCCCCTTAAGGATGCCAAATCGCTCAGGCGGCTTTTTGATATGCGTCTCGAAGCCCTGACAGATCCTCTCGACCCGGGGTTTGGTTTCGACCTGATCAGACTTGCCGCTCTTGCGGGTGATGACATGCCGGCAGCCCAGAGCGGGCTGGATGGCAGGGCAATGGCCGAGGTCGAAGTGAGGGATTTGACCGACAGGCTCAGCGCAAGATTCGGAGCGGGATCGGTGACCCGTTTCGTTCCCCGCAACAGCCACTTGCCTGAACAGGCAGTGTGTGAAGTTGCGGCCATTTCTGATGAAAGACCTGCCGGCGTTTGGCGTCCCGGGCAGTCGTTCGGGATGCCTTCTCGCCCGCTGTTTCTGTTCCATCTCCCGCCCAATATCGAGGTTATCGCCGAGGTTCCCCATGGCCCGCCCCGCAGGTTCCGGTGGCGGAAAGCCTGGTTCGACATCCTTAGGGCGGAAGGCCCGGAGCGCATATCGCCTGAATGGTGGCACGATGCCGATGAACGAGATCGCGATTATTTCCGCATCGAGGACGCAAAGGGACGCCGTTTCTGGGTGTACCGTCATGGGTTTTATGGAGCCGGGTCCGATCCGGTGCGCTGGTATCTGCACGGGATATTTCCATGAGCTTTTATGCTGAACTGGTGACCGCCAGCAATTTCTCCTTTCTGCGCGGCGCCTCCCATCCGCAGGATCTCGTGCTCACAGCCCTCCTGCTGGGCCATGGCGGCATGGGTATTGCCGACCGCAACTCGGTGGCGGGAGTGGTGCGCGCCTATGCGGCGCTTGCGGATTTGCGCAAGGGCATCCGGCTTGTCGACAAGATGCGTGAAGGCTCGGGGCCGGGAGAATATGTGCTTGTGGAACGCCATCCCGATATCGATTTTCCGTTCACCCTTGCCGAGCTGCAGGAGCGGGCAAAGCGCTTTAAGCTCGCGGTCGGAGCGCGGCTGGTTTTTGTCGACGGGACGCCCGATATCGTCGCCTATCCTCAGGACCGGGAGGCTTGGGGGCGGCTGTGCCGCCTTCTGACGCTCGGAAATCGCAAGGCCGAAAAGGGCGATTGCATCTTAAGACTCGAGGATCTTTTGCACTGGTGCGCCGGGCTCAGTCTTATCGTGCTGCCGCCTGAAAATCCTGATGACGTGCGTGGGGTTCTCGAGCGTCTTGGGAGGGCGGCGTGCGATGTGTGGCTGGGAGCGGCATGTGGATACAAAACCCATGACGCGCGTCGCCTAGCCCGTCTGAGCGCTATTGCATCTGCACATCGGGTGCCGCTTCTTGCCACCAATGACGTGCTCTACCATGTGGCCGGTCAACGGGATGTGCAGGATATTCTCACCTGTATCCGCGAGAAGGTGACGATCGACAAAGCCGGCACGGTGCTGCAAGCCAATGCCGAGCGGCATCTCAAGCTGCCGGAAGAGATGCAACGCCTCTTTGCCGCTTTTCCCAATGCTGTCGCCGAGACCGAACGGTTCCTCCAGATGATCGATTTTTCCCTCGATCAACTGAAATATGAATACCCCCAGGAGCCGGTGCCGCCTGACAAAACGGCGCAAGAGCATCTGGAAAACCTGACATGGAGTCGGGCGGAGTGGCGCTATCCCGAAGGCATTCCACAAAAGGTGAGAGCCCAGATCCAAAGCGAACTCGCGCTGATCGGGGAACTCAATTACGCGACCTATTTCCTGACCATATACGACATCGTGCGGGTGGCGCAGGACAAGAAAATCCTCTGTCAGGGGCGCGGATCGGCGGCCAATTCGGCGGTGTGCTATGCACTTGGGATCACGGCGGTGGACCCGGCCGAGCATCAATTGCTGTTCGCCCGGTTCCTGTCGAAAAACCGTGGCGAGCCGCCCGATATCGACGTCGATTTCGAGCATGAGAGGCGCGAGGAGATCATCCAGCACATCTACGAGACCTATGGCCGGCACCGGGCTGGAATCGCCGCGACGGTGATCAGCTACCGTCCGCGTTCGGCCATTCGCGAGGTGGGCAAGGCGCTTGGACTGACCGAGGACATCACTTCCCGCATCGCCTCGACCGTCTGGGGAAGCTGGAGCGACGAGAAACTGCCCGATAAGCATATCGCTCAAGCCGGGCTCGACCCATCCAATCCCAACATCCTGCGGGCGGTGAAACTCGCTACGCGGCTCCTGGGTTTTCCGCGCCATCTCTCCCAGCACGTCGGTGGATTTGTCCTCACTCAGAACCGGCTCGATGAATATGTTCCCGTCGCCAATGCGGCCATGGATGACCGTACATTCATCGAATGGGACAAGGACGATATCGACAGAGTGGGGATGCTCAAGGTCGACGTGCTCGGGCTGGGCATGCTGACCTGCATCCGCAAGGCGTTTGATCTGATCGAGAAGCACTACGATCGAAAACTGGAGCTGGCCGATATCAGGGCCGACAAGGATTCCGATGATCGCCATGCCGTCTTTGATATGTTGTGCGAGGGGGATTCCATCGGCGTCTTCCAGGTCGAGAGCCGGGCGCAGATCAACATGCTGCCTCGGCTCCGTCCGCGAGAATTCTACGATCTCGTCATTCAGGTCGCGATCGTCAGGCCCGGACCGATCCAGGGCGACATGGTCCATCCCTATCTTCGGCGGCGGAGCGGGGAGGAAGATATCGAGTATCCCGAACCCGGTCCGCCCCACGACAAAGACGAATTGCGCAATGTTCTGGAACGGACCAAGGGCGTGCCGCTGTTTCAGGAACAGGCCATGCAACTGGCGATGGTGGCGGCAGAATTTACCGAGGACGAGGCCAACGGCTTGCGCAAGGCCATGGCCACCTTCCGCCATAACGGCACCATCGGCCAATTCGAAAAGATGATGGTCACCCGCATGATCGCGCGCGGCTACAAGCCCGAATTCGCCCAGCGCTGTTTCAACCAGATCAAGGGGTTCGGCGATTACGGTTTCCCCGAAAGCCACGCGGCGAGCTTTGCCAAGCTCGTCTACGTCTCGGCCTGGATCAAGAAATACTATCCCGATGTCTTTGCCTGCGCGCTTTTGAACTCCCAGCCCATGGGCTTTTACGCTCCCGCCCAGATCGTGCGCGATGCGCGCGAGCACGGCGTTACGGTGCGGCCCGCCGACGTCAATTTCTCTACCCAGGACAATACGCTAGAAGGGACAGGCAAATGCGCGCTGCGCATCGGCTTCCGGCAGGTCGATGGATTCAAGAACGATTGGGGCGAAAGGCTCGTCGCGAGGCGGAGAGAGGGCTACGCGTCTGTCGACGATCTTTGGCAGCGCTCGGGCCTGCCGGCGCGGGCGTTGACGCTGCTCGCCGATGCCGACGCCATGGGTTCGATGGGGCTCGACCGGCGCGAAGCCGCCTGGCATGTGCGGCGCCTGCCGCAGGACGATCCCCTGCCGCTCTTTGCCGCCGCCGAAGGGCGCGAGCTTGGCGAGGAGCCCGAAATGGGTCTGCCGGCCATGCCGCTTTCCGAGCAGGTGATCGCCGACTATCAGACGATAAGGCTCTCGCTCAAAGCCCATCCCATGAGCTTCCTGCGGGAGAAATTTTCCGCCGATGGCGTGGTCACCTGCAAGAGGCTCGAGGACGTGCCGGACGGGCGAAAGGTGCTGGTGGCCGGGGTCGTTCTGATCCGCCAGCGGCCCGGCAAGGGCAATGCCATTTTCCTGACGATCGAGGACGAAACCGGCATTGCCAACGGGCTGATGTGGGCGAGCCGGTTCGAGAAGTATCGCCGGGAAATCATGGCTTCTCGCCTGGCAGTGATCGAAGGGGAGGTGCAAAAGAGTAAGGAAGGGGTGATCCATGTTATGGCCAGCGCGGTTTATGACCGCTCGGATCTGCTCGATGGGCTGGCCATGTCCCAGGGGGGCGAGGGAGGTGTGCCGCAAAGTCTGCATGGTCATCCGCGCAATGCGCGGGTGGTGCCCAAATCGCGCGATTTCCACTGAGCGGGCCGACATAGGCACGCAGGGTCGTGCGGCGTATGGAAAACTTGTCCCCGTCGGGCTAAGAGAATGCATGCCAGCAGGGGAGAGTGGCAATGGCTCGAATCGTGGGATCGATCGCGGGGGAAGACGTTCATGAGGTGGTGCTCACCTCCGCGAGCGGGGTTTCGATTGCGATCCTCACCTATGGCGCGCTGATCCGCGACTGGCGGGTGCCGGTGGGCGAAACGCTGCGCCCCGTGGTGCTGGGGTTCGACGATTTTTCCCTTTATCCAGACCACAGCCCCTATTTCGGCGCTATCGCCGGGCGGGTCGCCAACCGCATCGGGGGCGCGAAGTTCAATCTCGATGGCAAGACCTATACGCTGCCCGCCAATGAAGGTGGCAACCATCTCCATGGCGGACCGGGCGGGATCGCCAAAAAGGTCTGGCGCATCGCCGAAGAGACCGGTGACAGGGCCAAGCTCACGCTCACCAGCCCGGACGGGGATATGGGCTATCCCGGCACGCTGGAGATGTCAGTGACCTACCGGCTGTCGGGGAACCGGCTGGAGATCGATTTTGCCGCCGACACCGACAAGCCCACGCCGGTCAATATCGTCCAGCACAATTATTTCAACCTGCTGGGCAAAGGCGACGTGCTCGACCACCGGCTGGCTGTTTCGGCGGGTGCCTATACCCAATTGGGGGACGGGCAGATCCCGACCGGGGCGATCCTTCCGGTCCATGATACCGCTCTCAATTTCCGCGTGCCGCGCACGTTGCGCAGTGCCGAGGGCGAAGGGCTGAAGATCGATTTCAATTTCGTCCTCGATACCCGCCGGGTTCTCGACAAGCCGGTGGCAACAGTGGAGGCGCCGGACGGTTCGCTTACGCTCAAGCTCTTCACCGACCAGCCGGGGCTGCAAATCTACAATGGATGGAAGCTCGATGTGACGGTGCCGGGTCTCGACGGAGCCTCATACCCCCCGTTTGCCGGGCTTTGCCTCGAAGACCAGAATTTTCCCGATGCGATCAACCATCCGCATTTCCCCTCGCCGGTCGCAACGCCGGAAAAACCTTACCGGCATTGGTGCGCGATCGAGATCGGGTGAGGATGGGCCGGCGGGCTTCGCAATGGTCTGAGGGCCGCCAATCGCGTAATCGAAAGCGCCAGCGGAGAGTGCCCATGGCCGTCAAACGCATCGTCGCCAATATCGCCGCCCCGCAGCCGCAAGCGGCCCGGCTGTTTTATGCCGAGGTACTTGGCCTCGAGGTGGCGATGGATCAGGGATGGATCCTCACCTTCGCGGCGCCGGAGGTTCAGGCGCGGCCACAGATCAGCATCGCCAGCCAGGGCGGGTCGGGCACCGCGGTCCCCGATCTTTCCATCGAAGTCGATGATTTCGACTCGGTGCTGGAGCGGGTCGAGGCGGCAGGGCTGACCATCGAATATGGCCCGCAGCAGGAACC
The DNA here is from genome assembly GCF_031202855.1 of Pelagibacterium sp. H642. Taxonomy (GTDB): domain Bacteria; phylum Pseudomonadota; class Alphaproteobacteria; order Rhizobiales; family Devosiaceae; genus Pelagibacterium. The sequence goes on from NZ_CP101829.1 coordinate 1,932,085, forward strand.
CTGGGGCGTCAAGCGCTTCTATGTCCGCGATCCGTTCGGCCGGCTGGTCAATATCCTCACGCATTCGCCTTCCTAGCAGCACCGTTCGATTGGGCGCCGGTGACGTCCCAGCATGATCGGAGCGAAGATGATGGGAGTGCAGGGCGTCGGATCACTTCGATCATCTTTTTGCGCGGCGGGCGAGGGCGGTCGGCAGAAGCGGAGGCGCACGATCCGATCGCTCCGGAGCCAGCAGACCCGAGGCGCCGGCTGGTCATTCCAGAGGGCTCAAGAACATATCTGGGCCCAACACGCCTAGGCGGCGGTCATGCCCAGACGTGGTCGGAGCGCAGGTGATAGGGGTGCATGGCGTCGCGGATCAACTCGACGATCTTTTGCGCGGCAAGCGAGGGTGGGCGCGTGGCGGGCATCAGGAGCCAGACGTCCATGGCGGTGACGGGAAGAAGCGGGCGGCGCACGATCTGGTCGGGGCCGTAACCCAGGCCCACGAAGGGGGGCACTATGGAAACCCCCGCACCCGCGGCGACGAAATCGCAGGCGGTTTCCGACATGGGCACTTCGACATGGCTGTTCTTCTGGACGCCGTGAAGCTGGAAGGCGCGGTCGATGGTCATGATGGAACAATCGTCACGCGCCAGCCCGATGAAGCGTTCATGACGCAGATCCTCGACGCTCACCACATTGTTGCGCGCCAGGCGATGGCCTGCGGGCAGCGCGCAGTTCATGGCAAAGCGCAGGATCGATTGCGAGGTGACGTGCGGGTGATCGAAGGGCTGGACGCTCAGCCCGATATCGATCTGCTGGGTGGTGACCAGTTCGGCGATGCGCGGGCTCGGCTGGTTGATGAGCTTGACGTGTATGTCGCTCTGCCGGCCCATCATCGGCCCCAGGATACGAGCCAGGAAACGGGCCGAAAGCGCCGCCGGGGCGGCTACGGTGACCTGGCCCCACTCGCGATCCTTGACCGCCTGGGCCAGGCGCCGGATGCGGTCGGTGCCGGTAAACAGGCGCTCGACCTCATTGGCCAGGAGCTTGGCGTCGGAAGTGGGCAACATGCGCCCGCCGCTGCGCGTGAAAAGCTTGAAGCCGCAGCTTTCAGCAAAAGATTTAAGCAGCTTGCTGACCGCTGACTGTGAAATGCCCAACTTCTCCCCGGCAAGAGTCACCGAGCCGGTTTCCATAACAACATGAAAGGCTTCGAGCTGACGAATGTTCACCTAAAGGGCCCTCGTTGCGCGTCCATTATGACTATATGGAATAATGAGGGGAGAAAAAGCAATTTGACAATCATGTCATGGAGCCTTTGCAATGGCGGGGTCGCACATGCCTGAGTGACGAAATTTCTGATCTGGAGGGATCATCATGAACAAGGCTCTGCTTTTGGGAGCACTGGCAGCATTTGCGGCTCTGCCCGCGCAAGCCCAGGTGCTCACCGTCTGCCTCGAAGGCTCACCCGAAATCTTCAACCCCGAGCTCTCGAGCAACGGCACGACCATCTACGCGCTTGGCCAGATCTATGACGGTCTCGTCTCGGTCGAGCGCGGCGGCTCCAACATCGAGCCGGCCCTGGCCGAAAGCTGGGAGGTGTCCGAGGACGGGCTGACCTATACCTTCACCCTGCGCCAGGACGTCGCCTGGCAGTCCAATGCGCTGTTCTCGCCCACCCGGCCGATGAATGCCGATGACGTGATCTTCACCTTCGACCGCATGATGGACCCCGAGCATCCCTATTACGAGGTGAGCGGGGGCAATTACATCACGTTCAACGCCAAGCTGGCCGACATTCTCGAAAGCGTGGAAAAGGTCGACGACCATACCGTTGCCTTTACGCTCAGAGAGCCGCTGGCCGCTTTCACCGGCACCATGGCGCATGGTTCGCTGGCCATCACCTCGGCTGAATATGCCGATGCGATGATGGAAGCGGGAACGCCCGAGCAGCTCGATCTGCAGCCCATCGGCACCGGCCCCTTCCAGCTCCAGGCCTATCAGGCCGATGCCATGGTGCGGCTGCTGCCGTTCGCGGAAACCTGGGGCGCCCAGATTGGCGACGACAACCGCACGCCCATGGTGGACGCGGTGGTGATGGCGATCTCGAGCGACGCCACCGTGCGCCTGCAGCGCGCATTGGCCGGGGAATGCCTGATCGGGCTCTATCCCAACCTTGCCGACCGTGAAACGATCGAGCAGTCGGGCAATCTCGAAGCCGTGCAGACCCCGGTGGCTTCGACCGGCATGCTGCATTTCAATTTCGAGGACGAAAAGTTCCAGGATCAGCGGGTCCGCCAGGCCCTGGCGCAGGCCATCGACATGGAGAATCTTGTCGAAGTCGTCTATAGCGGCATGGGCCATGTGACCGGCGCCGTGGTGCCGCCGGCGCTTTGGGGCCATGCCGAGGATATCGCCCCCTGGGACTACGATCCCGAGGCGGCGCGGGCCCTGCTCGAAGAAGCCGGATTTGTCGATGGCTTTACCACCGAGCTCTGGGCCGTTCCGGTCGCTCGTCCCTATATGCCCAATGGCCGCCGCGCCGCGGAAATCATCCAGGCCGACTGGGCGGAAATCGGGGTCCAGGCCGAGATCGTCACCTATGAATGGGCCGAATATATCGAGCGCGCCCGCAATGGCGAAGCGGAAGTGGGCATGTTCGGGGGCATCTACGACTTCCCCGATCCGAGCCAGATACCGAACAACTATCTGAGCTGCGACGAAGAAGGCGTGCCCGCGCCGTCCAATATCGGACGCTGGTGCGATGACGATTTCAATACCGTCATGACCGAGGCCGGATCGATCACCGACCAGGACGAGCGGACCGGGCTTTATCTGGAGGCCCAGCAGATCGTTCATGACCAGGTGCCGGTCGTGGTGCTCGGCGGCGCCGACCAGATCACCGCCGTCAACACCTCGGTCAAGGGTTATGTGCCGGCCATCTTCGGCACCTCGCGGCTTTCGGGTGTGACTGTAGAATGAAGATCGTAATCATTGGCGCCGGGATTCTCGGCGCCAGTACTGCCTATCATCTTGCCCTTTCCGGGCATGAGGTCACCATTATCGACCAGACCCATGAGGGCAAGGCGACGCTGGCGGGAGCCGGGATCGTCTGCCCCTGGGCGACCAAGGCCGCCGATGGCGACTGGTACGCCATGTATGCGGCCGGGGCCCGGTATTATGCCGAACTGGTCGAGGGGCTTGCGGCGCGCGGCGAGGACCAGGTGGGCTATCGCAAGGTCGGCGCCCTGGTGGTTGCCGATGACGAGGCCGAATACGCGGCGGCGGCCGAGCGGCTCGCCAGGCGCACGGTCGAGGCGCCGGAATCGGGCGGGTTCGAGGAGTTGACGCCAGAGCAGGCGCGGGCGCTGTTCCCACCGCTGCGCGATGATTTGAAGGCGCTGCACGTGCCCGGCGGGGCGCGCGTCGATGCGCGGCTTCTGGCCGCCGCCATGGTGCGGGCGGCTGTCGCGAGCGGAGCGACGCTTCTGAGCGATCTTGCAACGCTCGAGCTCCAAGGCGGCCGGCCCGTGGTTCGCGACGGGCAGGGCAGCGTGATCGGGGCCGACGAGGTGATCGTCACCGCCGGGGCCTGGGCATCTCGCATTCTCGCTCCCCTCGGGCTCAATCATCCCGTGGTGCCGCAAAAGGGCCAGATCATCCATCTGGGCCTGCCGGGGACCGACACCTCGCGCTGGCCGGTGCTGCTGCCCATGGCCAGCCATTACCTGCTCGCCTTCGACGACAGCCGCGTTGTGATCGGGGCGACGCGCGAGGACGGGAGTGGGTTCGATTATCGGGTGACGGCGGCGGGCCAGCACGAGGTGCTTGGAGCGGGCCTGCATTTCGCGCCCGGGCTTGCCGATGCGACGCTGATCGAAACCCGTATCGGCTTCCGGCCGGCGGCATCCACGATCACCCCGATCCTGGGGCGCATGCCCGGGATTGAAGGGCTGATCGTGGGCAATGGGCTCGGCGCCGCGGGGTTGACCATCGGGCCGTTCGCCGGCCGGCAGCTTGCGCGCCTGGCGGTGGGGGACGAGCCGGAAATCTCCCTTGCGCCCTACCATCCATCCCAAAACCCAACCTGACGATATAAAGGAACTGGATGATCAAACGACACAGGAAACACCGCATCATGCACGGTGCGGTCGAGCACAATGGCGTGCTTTACGCCGGCGGCCATGCGGCAACCGATCTCGACCTCGACATGGCCGGGCAGACCCGGCAGGTGTGCGAAAAGCTCGACGGGCTCTTGGCCGAGTGCGGCACGGACAAGACCAAGATCCTGCATGCGCGCATCTACCTGTCCGACATGTCGGGCAAGGAAGCCATGAACGGGGTGTGGGTCGACTGGATTGGCGAAGACCATCTGCCTTCGCGCGCCACGATCGGGGGCGCCGACCTTGGCGATCCGCGCCGGCTGATCGAGGTGGTTATCACCGCCGCCATCGACTAAGCCATTTTGAACGGTTGGCCGCCGCGAGCGTGGCGGCCAGCCGCCCATCAGGGAGTTCCCTTACGTGATCCGCTATATACTGGGAAAGCTTGCGGTTCTCATCCCGACCTTTGTCGGGATCACCATCGTGGCCTTCGGCTTCGTGCGGCTTCTGCCCGGTGACCCGCTGCTGCTGATGGCCGGCGAGCGGGGGCTGACGCCCGAGCGCTATGCCGAACTGATGGCTCAATACGGGTTCGACCGGCCGCTCTGGGAGCAGTATCTTTCCTATCTCGGCGGTCTGCTACAGGGGGATTTCGGCACCTCGCTGGTGACGCGCCGGCCAGTGCTTGCAGATTTTGCTACCTTTTTCCCCGCAACGGTTGAGCTGGGTCTTTGCGCCATGCTGCTGGCCTGCCTGATCGGGCTGCCGCTCGGGGTGCTGGCCGCCGTCAAGCGCGGGAGCTGGTTCGACCAGATCTCCATGTCCGCCGCCCTTGTGGGCTATTCCATGCCGATCTTCTGGTGGGGCCTTCTGATGATCATCCTCTTTTCGGGGATGCTGGGCTGGACGCCGGTTTCAGGGCGGATTTCGCTCATGTACTATTTCCCGGCACCGACCGGGTTCATGCTGATCGACAGCCTCTTGTCGGGGCAGGAGGGGGCTTTCCAGTCGGCGGTCCAGCACCTGATCCTCCCCTCAATCGTTCTGGCCACCATTCCCATGGCCGTGATCGCCCGTCAGGCACGCTCGGCCATGCTCGAAGTGCTGGGCGAGGACTATGTCCGCACAGCGCGGGCCAAGGGCCTGGGGCCCAATCTGGTGATCGGCCGGCATGCGTTGCGCAATGCGCTGATCCCGGTGGTCACCGTCATCGGGCTGCAGGTGGGGGCGCTGTTTGCCGGCGCCATTTTGACCGAGACGATCTTTTCCTGGCCGGGGATCGGCAAATGGATCGTCGATTCCATTTCGCGGCGCGACTACCCGGTGGTGCAGGGGGGCCTGCTGATCATCGCGGTGGTGGTTATGGTCGTGAATCTTGTCGTCGACGTGCTCTATGCCGTCATCAACCCACGGATACGCCATGGCTGACCCGGTTTCCCCCACTGCGCCAGAGCTCGATGCCCGCGCCGGCACGTTCCGCGGCTCGCTTGCCGATTTCTGGCGCGATTTCAGCCGCAACCGCGGGGCGATCGCGGGGCTGTGCATATTGATCGTTCTGGCGATGGTTGCTCTGTTTGCTCCGTTCATCGTGCCGCACGATCCGACATGGCAGTATCGCGACGCGATCCTGGTGCCGCCCATGTGGCTCGAAGGCGGGATGGCGCAGTTTCCGCTCGGAACCGACGCGGTGGGCCGCGACATCCTCTCGCGTCTCATCATGGGATCGCAGTATTCGCTCACCATCGGCCTGGTGGTCGTCACCATCGCCGTCGTGGTGGGCACGGTGCTGGGGCTGGTTTCAGGCTATTTCGGCGGCTGGATCGATACGGTGGTCATGCGGGTGATGGACGTCATCCTCGCCTTTCCCTCGCTGCTTCTCGCTCTTGTGCTCGTCGCGATCCTGGGGCCGGGGCTGACCAATGCGATGATCGCCATCGCGCTGGTGCTCCAGCCCCATTTCGCGCGGCTGGCGCGGGCCAGCGTGATGGCCGAGAAGGGCCGGGAATACGTGACGGCGGCCCGGGTGGGCGGGGCTTCGGCGCTGCGGCTGATGTTCCGCACCATCCTGCCCAATTGCCTTGCCCCGCTCACCGTGCAGGCGACGCTCTCGTTCTCGACGGCAATTCTCGATGCGGCGGCGCTGGGCTTTCTCGGGTTGGGGGCGCAACCGCCCACGCCGGAATGGGGAACCATGCTGGCCGAGGCGCGCGAATTCATCCTGCGCGCATGGTGGGTCGTGACATTCCCCGGCCTTGCCATCCTCGTCACCGTGTTGGCCATCAATCTTTGCGGCGACGGGCTGCGCGACGCTCTCGATCCGCGGCTGAAGAGGAGTTGAGCATGGCGCGATTGCTCGAAATCGAGGATCTGACGGTTACCTTCGAAACCGCGCGCGGGCCGCTCCATGCCGTCGATGGGATCGACATGCATGTGGATGGGGGTGAAGTGCTCGCCATCGTTGGGGAAAGCGGCTCGGGCAAATCGGTCGCCATGCTGGCCGTAATGGGACTTTTGCCCGATACGGCCAAGGTGTCGGCCAAGGCGATGCGATTTGACGGCATCGACATGATGGGGCTCGACGACCGGGCCAGACGCCGCATCATCGGCCGCGACGTCGCCATGATCTTTCAAGAACCCATCGCTTCGCTCAATCCCTCCTTTACGGTGGGATTGCAGATTGGGGAGGTGCTCAAAAAGCACCAGAGCCTTGGACGGGCCGAGCGCCGGGCGCGCACGATCGAACTGCTCGAAGCCGTCGGGCTGCCCGATCCCAAGGGCAAGCTTTCGGCCTATCCGCATCAAATGTCGGGCGGGCAATGCCAGCGCGTGATGATCGCCATGGCCATTGCCTGCAATCCCAAGCTGCTGATCGCCGACGAGCCCACAACGGCGCTCGATGTGACGATCCAGAAGCAGATCCTCGACCTGTTGCTCAAGCTCCAGGAAGAGAGCGGCATGGGGCTGATCCTCATCACCCACGACATGGGCGTGGTGGCGGAAACCGCCGACAGGGTGATCGTCCAGTACCAGGGCAAGAAGCGCGAGGAGGCCGATGTCTTGAGCCTCTTTGAAACGCCCAGGGATGCCTATACCCGGGAGTTGCTCGCCGCGCTTCCCGACAGGGGCGGGGATGGACCGCTCGAGACTGTGAGGATCCAATGAGCGAGACCTCGACCGCGCCGGTCGTTCTATCCGCCAAGGGGCTGGTGCGTGAATATCCGGGCAAGGGCGGGCTGTTCGGGCGCAAGGCGCCACTGCGCGCCCTCAAAGGCGTGGATTTGACGCTGCATCAGGGCCAGACCCTGGCGGTGGTGGGGGAATCGGGGTGCGGAAAATCGACGCTTGCCCGTATCCTCACCCTTATCGATCCGGCGACAGACGGGGAATTGACCATCGACGGCACCCCGATCGACGTCGCCCGCGAGCGGCCGAGCGCCCAAATGCGCCGCAAGGTGCGGATCGTTTTCCAATCTCCCTACAATTCCCTCAATCCCCGCCAGAAGATCGGCGATGCGATCGGGGACGAATTGCTGCTCAATACCGACCTTTCGGCCACCCAGCGGCGCATGGCGGTGCTCGAAATGCTCGAGCGGGTGGGGTTGCTGCCCAGCCATGCGGATCGCTATCCGCATATGTTTTCGGGCGGCCAGCGCCAGCGCGTGGCCATCGCGCGGGCACTGATGGTCAAGCCCAAGGTGGTGATCCTCGACGAGCCGGTGAGCGCGCTCGACCTTTCGGTGCAGGCCCAGGTGCTCAACCTTCTCGCCGAACTGCAAGCCGATTTCGGGCTCTCCTACATCTTCATCAGCCACGATCTGAGCGTGGTGCGGCGCATCTCGGACGAGGTGATGGTGATGAATGCTGGCGAGGTCGTGGAGCGTGGGCCGTGCGAAGCGGTGTTTTCGGCACCCAGCCACCCCTACACACGCCAGTTGCTTGAGGCGACGCCTTCCACCGACACCAACGCCATCCGTGAACGGATCGCCAGGCGCGCGGCGCTCCGTGCCCAAAAGGACAATGCATCATGACTACGCAAATTCCCCAGGACGTCCGCCGGGACGACCGCTATGCCACGGGTGAAAAATTCGCATCCCTGCGCGGCATCAAGGCCGCGGCCCGGGCCAAGCTGTCGGAAACCAACTGGAACTATCTCCAGTGCGGGACGGGTGACGAGATCACGGCGCGGGAGAACGTCGCGGCATTCGACCGCTATCTTTTCGACGCGCCGCTTTTTACCGGCGTCGCCAATCCCGATACGCGCACGAATGTTCTGGGATACGAGCTGAGCTTTCCCGCCTTTACCGCGCCGTTCGGCGGGGGCGAGACATTGTTCCATCCCGAGGGGATGCTGGCGGTGGGCCGGGCCGCGCATGCGGCGGGCATCCGCCAGATGGTGCCGGTGGCGGCCGGGCATTCGCTGGAAGATGTGCGGGAGGCAAGCCCTGCCGCCGTCGTTTTCCAGATGACGTTTTGCGGCGAGGAGAGCGCGGTCATCGATATGATGCACCGGGCCAAGGACGCCGGATACGAATATATCTGCGTGACCTTCTCGCCCATCCGGCAATGGCGCGAGCGCATGATGGAAGACCGGTTTTCGCTGCCGGCGGGAGAAAAGCCCTCCAATTTCGGGCCGGGCAAATCCGATATCTCTATGCTCACCGAACTGCTCGATTTCACCGAGCCGCGCTGGGGATGGGACAAGGCCGCGAACGTGATCGCCCAGGCACCGCTGCCCTGCATCGTCAAGGGCATCGGCGGGCGCGCCGATGCGCGGGCGGCGCTCAAGGCCGGCGCCCAGGGGCTGTATGTTTCCAACTATGGCGGGCGCACCATTGACCGCACGCCGGCGGCGATCACGACGCTTGCCGAAGTGCGGGCGGAAGCTGGACCCGACGTGCCGATCATCTTTGATTCCGGCATTCGCCGCGGCAGCGACATCGCAACGGCCATCGCCTTGGGCGCCAACGCGGTGGCCCTGGGCAGGATCGCGGCGCTGGGGCTGGCCGCCGACGGGGAGGCGGGCGTCAAGCGTGTCCTCGACCTATTGCGTGACGAGTTCTGGACGACGCTCGGCCATCTGGGCTGCAGCGCCGTTTCCGATCTTTCGCCTGAAGTGTTCAGGACGATGCCGTGAAGATCGTCGTCATCGGCGGCGGAGCGATCGGCGCCAATATCGCCTATCGGCTCGGCGTCGAGGGCGCAGACGTGACCCTGATCGAAGCGCGGGTACCCGGTTCGGGCACCAGCGGGGCGTCGTTTTCCTGGCTTTCGTCCTTTCCGCAGGTGAGCTGGAGCGAAGATGCCGGGCGCGCCAAGTTGCGGCTCACGGTCAACGAGACCTTCGAGGCGCTCCATGCGGAGATCGGCGGGGAGTGGCTCGATTGGAGCGGCACGATCACCTATGGCGCGGCGGCTCCCGATTTCCGCCGCTCGGTGGCGGCTTGCCTCGAGCGTGGCATCGATCTCAGGATCATCGACCGGCATGAGCTGGCCCAGATGGCGCCCGGGCTTTCCCCTGGGCCTGACGATGATGCCTTCGTCTACGAACCCCGTTCGGGGTGGGTCGACGCGCCGGCGATGATCGAGCGATTGGTCAAGGCGCTGCGGGGACGCAAGGGCAGGGTGCTCACGGGGCGCTCGGTTGCCGCGATCACGATCAAGGGTGACGCGGTGAAGGGCGTCGTGCTCGACGATGGCAGCGCGATCGAGGCCGATGCCGTGGTCAACGCGGCGGGAAGCTGGGCGTCCCATGTCTCGGCCCTGGCCGGTCTGGCGGTGCCGCTCGATCTCGTCCCTGGAGTGATGATCTACGCGCGCGGCGCTTCGGGGGCGTTGCCCAAGCAGGTCATCAATGGGCCCGACTGGCTGATGCGGCCCGAGCCGGGCGGCAAGGTCGCCATCCACTGGCGCGGAGGGGGGCTGACGGCGGTCCATGGCGGCAATGGCAGCGATCCAGCTTCGATGATTGCCGATATCGCGTGCCATGTCCCGGCGCTGCGGGAGGGTGCGATCGAGGATGTGCGCATCGGAATCCGCGCCATTCCCCATGGCGGGCCGGTGCTGGGCGCATTGCCCTGGCTGCCGGGGTTCTATCTTGCCGTTTCCCATGGTGGAGTGGGCTGGGGACCGATCTGGGGCCGACTTGCGGCAACCGAACTGCTCAAGGGCGAGACGGTGTCCGAACTTTCGGGCATGCGGCCGGACCGCTTCTATATGCAAGCGGCGCCGTTGGGGCGGTTTGCGGACGATGCCGAACAAGTGTGATCGGCGCTTGCGCTGAGGCCCGGCGCCGGGTCATGGTCTCCCGGTGTTCAAGCGGGTGCAAGCGATGCGGGCGATAGAAATCGACGGCAAGGGTGGTCCTGAGGTCCTGCGGCTCGTCGAGCGGCCGGTGCCTCGGCCGGGACCGGGCGAGGTGCAGATCCGGGTGGCGGCGGCCGGGGTCAATGGCGCGGATCTGGCGCAGCGGCGCGGGGTCTATCCGCCGCCCGAGGGAGCGTCCGATCTTCCCGGATTGGAGGTTGCCGGGACCATTTCTTCGATCGGCGAAGGGGTCGAGGGCCTTGCCCTGGGCGAGAGGGTTTGCGCGCTGCTGGTTGGCGGGGGCTATGCCGAGTTTTGCACTGTGCCGGCCGGGCAGATGCTGCGCCTGCCGCAAAATGTCGATACGATCGAAGGGGCCGGGCTTATCGAGACTGTTGCGACGGTCTGGGCCAATGTATTCGAGGCCGGCCGGTTGCGGGCGGGCGAAAAGCTGCTGGTCCATGGCGGCGCCAGCGGCATCGGCACCACGGCGATCCAGCTTGCCAAACTGATGGGCGCAACGGTCTTTGCGACCTGCGGCAGCGGCGAGAAGGCGGAGCGCTGCCGCGATCTGGGTGCCGATCGGGCGATCAATTACAGGACCGAGAGCTTCGCCGAAGTCATCAGGGCCGAGGCGGGGGATGTCGATGTGATCCTCGACATTATCGGCGGACCATATCTGGGCGACAATATCGGCTCGCTGGCCCGCGGCGGGCGGCTGGTGTTCATCGCCTTTTCCGGCGGGCGGATGGGGCAACTCGATATCGCCCGGGTGATGATGAACGGGCTGACGGTGACCGGCTCGACCTTGAGGAGCCGGCCGGTGGCCGAAAAGGCGCGGCTGATCGCGGCGGTGCGGGAGCATGTCTGGCCGCTTTTGGCGTCGGGCGCCTTCCAGCCGGTGATCGATTCACGCTTCCCGCTGGAAAGGGCCGCCGACGCCCACCGCCGCATGGAAGCGAGCGGGCATGTCGGCAAGATCGTTTTGACGCTCTAGGCCTGCGGCGAGCGGCCGCTCCCCATGCGCTTGGTTGTTTCCTCCGCTTGATTCCGCGATCGTTTACGCATTGCATTGGTGCAAGCGTTTCTCGGTCACCTCTTACGCACCGATTGTGATGGAAAACTGAAGGTGCTGACGCTTTGGTTAAGCCGCAAGATTGAGGCGAGCGAGTTCGGATGCGATGAAGCTGCCGGGTTCAGGGGCGCGAAGGGTTCCCAAGGCCCGGGAGGTGAGGGCGCTATTCCAGATATGGACGCTCAAGGTTTCGGGGGCGATGAAATCCTCAATGCGGCTGCCGGCTTTGAGGAGCTGATCGGCGCCGCCATAATCGATGGGGTAGAAGACCTCCTTGGGCTGCACGAAAGGGGCAAGGCCCATGGCCTGGATATAGTGGTTAAGGGACACCGGTCCGGTGGCGCCGAACTGCATGTGGTGGACCGGCAATTCCTCCCCCAGCGCGCGGCGGATCACCACCTCCAAATGCCGCCAAGGGGCGAGACCGGGGGGGATTTCGCCGCTGGTGAAGACCTTTTGCAGGGCGGCGAGCAGCTCGCTGCCGGCGGGGCAGGCAAAAACCGCCTGATTGACTTGGGCCTTGAAGCCGTTGCGCAGCGAGGGGTGGTTCTCATAGCCGAAGACGTAATCGGGCAATCCGGCATAGGGCTTGATGCAATAGACGTCGCAATCGACCCAGATGCCGCGCTCCTGCGCCATGAGTTCGAGCCGGAACAGGTCGGCGAACACGGCGGGGGTGCGGGTGCCCTTATAAAAGAACATTCTTTCGCGCGGCAGGATGCCGGCGGCGTCGGCCAGTTCGACCCCCGGCGGCACATCGGTCAGCGTGTCGTAGGAAAAGAGGGTGACCCGGTGGCCCTTTTCGACAAAGGAGGCAAGGCATAGACGGGCGAGATAGGTGAGCGGGCCGTGCCAGAACGAGCAGATGGTGGGAAGATCGGGCACGCTTAGGTCCTAAGGAAGGGCAGGAACCGGCCGGCACGGCGGCGCAGGCGATGACGGAAGAACTTATAAAAGATTCGGTTGGTCATCACGTGACGGTACATGCGGAAAAAGGCAACCCTGGAGATGAGGTTCCAGGGCTTGGCGCGGCCGACATAGTGGAGATTGTAGACCTCCAGCCCCTCATGGGCGAAATCGGGGCCGATGACGTTCCATTTGGCATCGAGAGGATGATAATTGTTGCGGAACAGGATGTTGAGAAAATCCTGGTCGTAATAGATCCGGCCCATGATCCCCTGTTCGGTGAACTCCACGATCCGGTCGGCGACCTTGGCGGCGCGCCATTTTTTCATGTCGATCAAGAGCAGGCCGGCGTTGAAATAGGGGTCGGCGGGATCGAAGAGGTCGCGATTGTTGCGGAAATCGCGGCCGGTGGCGATGAAGGCGCCCCAGCGCTCGGGCACCGCGCCGAGCGTCTTGCCGCCCAGATCGGTGGTCCAGAGCTTTTCGATGGGGGCGAGGACCATCATGTCGCTGTCGAGATAGATGAGACGCTCGACGTCGGGCGGCAGCAGCTCGTCGAACAACAGGCGCGCATAGACGATGTTGGTCAGGCGCTTGTCATAGGGAAGGTGGGAGATCTTCTCGTTGAAGGACACCGATTGGGTGATGTCGTAGAATTTGAGCGTGGCGCCGAATTCGGTTTCGAGCTCGCGCAGATCGTCGATCTGGTCGGCGGGCAGCGGGCGGTGGCAGAGATGGAAGACCAGATCGCTGCGGCGGCGGGTGTGCAAACAGATCGAGCGCATGGTGCCAAAGGCCGGGGCCCAGAAATTGGCGTCGAAGGTCAGCGCGATGTGGATCGGTCCGCTTTCAAGCTCGCTCATTACAAAAAATCGTCCGGTAGCTCTTTTGGCAAGGCCCCGTGAGTGCACCGGGCAAGAGCGTTATGCAACAAATTTATGACAGAGTAAGGCGAAGGCTAGAGCGCGCCGGCATAGCGGCGGGCATCAGCATCGAGGGCTTCTAGGCGCCTCAGGGAAAGGGCCGGGGGGCGGTCGCTGTCGCGCGATTCCTTCCAGCCGGTGTTGATGGCCTTGAAGTGCCAAAACGGGGCCTCCGGCGCGGCGCGCAGCAGCGATCTGGGCACGTCATAGATGCGGTGGACGCTGGGTTTGGCGCCCAGATCGGCGATCCAGTCGCGGCTGGGGTCGAGCACCCATTTGTTGGCGCAATGCGACAGGAAGGGGAGGCGGCTGGTCTGGCGATAGGCGAGATGCGGGATGTCCCCTGGGGCGGTGTCGGTCACGACCGGCTCGATCCAGCGCCCCTTGAGGGTCACCAGCCCGTCGGGGCTTTGGCGGGCGAAATGGAAAATGGTTCTGCCTTCGAGCGTGCCGACCAGTTCGTCGATATCGCAGTTGAGAAGCCCTCCGGCGCGGCCGGCGAAGCGGCGCAGGGCGACGTTGAGGCTCGAAACCTGCAGGAAGTGCGGATAGTGCGGGCGGTCGAGGATGGCGGGGTCCTTGCGGCCGTATTTGTGCGGCCAGGAGAGAATGGCGACCTCGGCCATGCCGTCCACCGAGAGGGCGCCGGCGATTTCGGCCGGGGGGTAGCGGGTCGAGCCGTTATCGAAGAACAGGCAAGCATCGGCACCGTGCAGCCGGACATGCCATTTCGCCCAGGCGGTGATCCAGTCCAGGTCATTGTCCTTGTTCATGGTGACGAGGACGTTCCGGCCTTCGAAGCGCTCGGCCTGGTTGGGCTGGATGGGGAGGCTGAAGTTCAGGTCGGCGAAGGCAAGGTCGATTTCCCGCGCGGTGTCGGGAACGCCGTCCAAGGCGATCAGCATGGTCGAGCGCGAGGGGAAAAACGCCGCGTTGAGGGGCGTTCCGTTCGCCGTAAAGCGCGCGTCGCGAAAGAGCGGATCGAGATTGAGGGCGGGGGGGCAGACAAGGATCACCCTTTGCCCCGACATATCCCAAAAACAATCATAGACCAGCGCCCGGGATTCGTAGCGCTTCAGAAACTCCGCCGGCCGTTTGCGTTCGGGCTTGCGCGGCAGACGGCGCAGGGGCGAGCTTTCGGGGAGGAAGACCGATGAGGAGGCGGGGAACACCGGATCGGTTTGCTGCATCGAGCGGCCTTTCGAAAGCGTCATGGTCGCGGCCATATCAGACTGGCAGGGAGGCGCAAGGCGTCAGGGGCGGGGACGGCAGTGGGTCGCATCCTTGAGGACGTCCTTGCTGACTGGTCCGGCGATCGAGAAAACATCGAGTTCGAACGCCATGCCCGAAAGGGCGAGGCCGCAGACGCGGTGGTTGAAATCCATGATGTATTGTCCGCCATCGGGCAGGGCAAAGGTGGGGATTTCGAGCCGGATGGGCGCTGGGCCGCTCCGGTAGAGATCGGCGAAATGGATGATGCTGGACCGGTGCGGCTCGGGGACGCGAGCAAGTTTGGCGAGCACTTCGTCCACGCGCATCTGCCGCATGGCCAGCCAATGGAGGAAATGGCCGTTTATGCGGCCCAGGCTGTAGCGGAAGAAGGTGTGGTAGCGGCTGAGCGCCGTGGGATCGGTGAGCGTGAGACGGGTGACGGGCCAGCTCTCGGCCTCGAAGCGCGGCCAGTTGAAGCCGACGGTGATCTCGGGGAAGCGCTCGCGGAAGGCGTGCGGCGAAAGGGCGGAAACCTCAGACGTACTCATGAGGCCGCTCCGGCACCGAGGGTGCGGCGGAGCCGCCGGCCGAACCGCTTGAGACCGCCATCCCAGAATTTGAGGTCCTTGAGAATGCGCCGGTCGACCGGGCCATTGAGGGTGGCGAGCGTCAAACGGAAGGGGCGGCCGGCGATGGCGGCGGCGGTGGCGCGGTGATTGCCGTCGAGCAGCAGGAAGCCCTCTTTGCCAAGCGCATAGGCGGGGATCACCATTTCAATCGGCTCGTCCCCGACCGCGTTGAACGCTGCGACATAGCGCTCGAATGCGGCGCGATTGGCGGGCTCGAATTCATCGAGCCGTCGGCGCACCTCACTGATCCGCATCGGGAAGGCGAAGGGGTTCTTCATCGAACATTCCACCTGGGTGGGCGTGCCGCGATAGCAGGTGAAAAGGGCGTCGAGTGCTTGCCGGTCATCGATCGTCTCCAGGCTGTAGCGCGCCGCGCCCTCCGGGATGCGATCCCGGTGCAGCCGCATCTTCGTCGATAAGCCGTCAAAGACTTCTTGTGCGTCGGACATTTGTCTCATTTCTGTGGCGACACTCCGATTGTGCCGATGTATTGGTCTTGGCGCTCGCGACCGGGTTGTCCTATACGCGCTGGTCGGAAAATTCGCGATGCTTTCCGCATCGATCTGGAGACAGCATGCTACAAAGACTGGGCACCGCCCCGACAATCGCCACCTGGATCGTCCTGATCTCGCTGTTGGTTCTGGCAAATCTCATCGGCAACGCTTCTCCTTATATCTATCTTATCGTTCTCGTCATCGCCTGGCCGTTCCTGTTCATGGATGCCGATGCACGCCATGCAATGAACCGCTGGGAATCCTACGCCTATCTTTGCGCCTTTCTCTTCATGCTCGTCGCCTTCATCTTTGCGGCAGGCGGCTGGGAGCATTTCGAGAATGTGGGCAATTTCCTGCCCTATCTGCTGTTCATTCCCACCATTGGCTTGCTGGACCGCTCGGCCAGGCCCAACAACACGCTGATCGTTGCGACATTGGCGCTGGTCGGGGCGATCATCGCCCTGGGCACGGCGGTCTATGACGTGCACATCCTGGGAATCCGGCGGGTGGTCGGCCTGTTCAACACCACCAATCCCTTCGCCATGGCCTCGGTGATGCTGGGCTTTCTCTCGCTCATGGGCTTTTGGGCGATCAAGGGCTGGCGGCGCTTCATCTTCTTTGTCGGCCCGCTGGTTGCCACTTATGCCGTCATTCTGGCCGGCACGCGGGCGGCGATCCTGATCATCATGGCGCTGTGTGTCTTGTTTGCGATCTTCGTTGGCGTCAAGCTGTCCAATCGAGGGCGGCTGATCCTGGCCGGCGCCGCGGTGCTCGCCGGCAGTGTCGGGGTGGCGGGGGTGATCGCGCTGGGCGCCGATACCCGCGCCTTCCAGGCGATCGAATCGATCTATCTGTTCCTGACCGAAGGCCAGGCCATCGACCGCTCCGTCGCTATCAGGCTCGAACTCTATCGCGGCGGGATCCTGGCGTTTTTCGACGCACCGATCTTCGGGCATGGCTGGCGGCATCACGTGCAGGCGGCGCGGCCCTATATGATGGACCCCAGCATCGCCGAACATGTGGCCCGCTGGTCGCATCTTCATAACGATTACATCAATTTCGCCGCGCTGGCCGGCATATTCGGGCTCGCCTCCTATTTCATCTATCTGCTGGTTCCCATCGTCGCGACCTGGAGATCCGAACGCGACAGCCAGCATCACGCGCGCCTCTATGGCGGCTTTGTGGTCAGCGCCTGCTATGCGATCTACGGCATTTTCGGATCGGCCTTCGCCGCCGAACTGTTGTTATGCTTTGGGGCGGTGTTTACGGCGGTGCTGCTGGGCTTCTGCAAGGACCGGCCGCGCGCTTAGATTGGGCGTTGTTACATAACTGTCATCTGGCGCGACTAGATGAGGCTGAATCGAGAAACGGTTCAGCCAAGGCAATCATCCATGTCATCCCATAAGGGCGCCGATCCGATCCATGTCGCGCTCACCTTTGACGACGGGTTCTGGGCACCGGCTTATGCCACCATGCGCTCGATATGCCTTGCGACCCACCGTCGCCGCGATCTGGTTTTCCATCTCTGCCATCGTCCGCTCTCGCCCGAGCACCGCGCCGACCTTATGGAAATCGAGGTCGAATTCGGTGCCAGCCTGCGATTTTACGACCTTACCCAGACGCCGAAATTCCGCGAGCTCATGGGCAGGGTGCCCTATCACAAGCGGTTGACCGACATCGTCTATGCGCGTTTCGTGCTCGAAAGCTTCCTGCCCGCCGACGTCAGGCGCATCATCTATCTCGACTGCGATATGATGATGATGGCGCCCATCGAAGGGCTGTGGGAAGCCGATCTGGGCGGCAAGCCGGCAGCGGCGGTGCCCGAGCCCTGGGGCAAGCTGATCGGCAGCGGGCGCGACATCGCCGAAAAGAGCGACCTGCTCGATCCGGCCGATCCTTATTTCAATGCGGGCCTTCTGGTGCTCGATCTCGAGCGCTGGCGCGAGCTGGACGTCTTCGGCAAGCTCGAGGCGCTGATCGCCGACGGCTCGGTCGACCGGCTGAGCTACAGCCAGAACGTCATCAACCTCATTTTGAAGGACAAGTGGCAGCCGCTCGATACGCTCTGGAACGTCATCGATCCGCACCGCGCTCATGTCTCGCTCAACCCCTACAATCTCCATTACACGGGCGACACGAGGCCCTGGACGCTGACGGCGCATCTGCGCGGGGTGGGCTATGCGCGGATCTACCGGCACATGATGACCAATGCGCTGTTCTATAAGTTCTGGCGCTATCGCATGAAAAAGACGGTCGGCAAATACCTGCCCTTTATCGGGACGAGCCGCCGCGTGCGGGGTTCGTCCGCGCCGCGTCCGGCCACTCCGCCCGCCGCGTAGACCTGCCAAAGGACCCTTGGTCATGCACACTCTGGGCGACGGCCCGATTCACATCGCGCTCACCTTCGACGATGATTTCTGGGCGCCCGCCTTTGCGACGATGCGCTCGATCTGCGTTTCCACCCAGCGCAAGCGCGATCTGGTTTTCCACCTCTGCCATCAGCCGATGACCGAAGAGCATCGGGCCGATCTTCTCAAGATCGAAAACGAGTTCGGCTCGGCGCTGCACTTTTACGATCTGAGCAAGACCGAGCATTTCCTCGATCTTTTGGGGCGCGTGCCGAAAAACAAGCGGTTGGGCGACATTCCCTATGCGCGGTTCGTCATGGACCGGTTCCTTCCCGCCGAGATCGAGCGGCTGATCTATCTCGATTGCGACATGATGGTGGTTTCGCCCATCGAGCGGATCTGGGAAGCCGATCTTGGGGACAAGCCGTTCGCGGCGGTGGAAGATGCCTGGGGCAAGCTGCTTGCGGCCCATCACGATTTGCGCGGGCGCGGCGGCGTGCTCGATCCGGCCGACCCCTATTTCAATGCGGGATTGCTGGTGATCGACATGAAGCGCTGGCGCGATTTCGGGGTCGCCGAAAAGCTCGAGACGCTGATCAATGACGGCACCGCCGCCAAATTGAGCTTCAGCCAGAACGTTCTCAACCTGATTTTCCGCAACAATTGGCAACCCCTCGATGCCGGTTGGAACGTCACTTCCCCCAAGCCCGAACATGAGCGCATGGGGGCGCATCTGTTCCACTATACGGGGCACGCCAAGCCCTGGAAGCTTTTCGCCCGCGTTGCGTTTTTCCGGCTCTATCGGCACGTGATGACCAACGAGCTCTACTACCGCTACTTCCGGCATCGAGTGCGGGGGCGGCTGGCGCGCTACCTGCCGTTTTTACGGGCGAGCTAGCGGGCGGTTCCCTCTGCGGTCAATCGGCCAGGCTGCTGCTGGATTCCGGGGACAAGCCCCGGAATGACAGGTGAGGGTTGTGCATCGGTTTTGCCGAACTCCGCCCCGTTCGCTATTGCTCGCGGAAGGCGCGGGCCATGCTGTCGACGATGGGGCGCGCGAGGTATTCAAAGAAGGTGCGCTCGTCGGTTTCGATCAGGATTTCAGCCGGCATGCCCGGGGTCGGCGTGAAACCGTGCACGCGCTCGAGCTGTTCGGCGGGGATGGTCACGCGCGCGATGTAGATTTCCTGATTGCCCTGGGCGGTTTCGGTGACCGAGTCGGCGGAAACGTAGATCACTTCCCCTTCCAGCATGGGCGTCGTGCGCTGGTTGAGCGCCGAGAGCCTGATATTGGCCGGCTGGCCCAACTCGATCTCGTCGATCTGCATGCGCGGGATCTGCGCCTCGATGATGAGAGGAACATCGGAAGGCAGGATTTCGAGGATGGGGCGGCCGCTTTCGATGACGCCGCCGGAGGTGTGGTAGTGCATGCGCACCACGATGCCGTCGACCGGGGAAGTGATCACGGTGCGCGAGAGAATGTTTTCGGCGTCGCGCATCTGTTCGCGCAGGGTTTCCAGTTCGGAGGACACGTCCTGCAATTCGCTCAGCGCCAGTTGTCGGTCTTCGGTGCGCAACTGCTCGATCTCGCGGTTGTGCTGATCGATCTGGGCCTGGCCCATTTGCGCCTCGGCCTCGAGCCGGGCGATGTCGCCATCGGCATCGGCAAGGGCGCGCTGCAGGGAATTGAGCGAGGACAGGGTGGTGAGGCGGCGGTCATAGAGGGTCTGCTGCACCTCGAAGTCGTCGGCCAGCAGTTCGCGCTGGCGGCGCAGGGAGGTGAGCTGGGCGGTGATGCCGCTTGACTGGTATTGCAGCGAGCGGACGTTTTCGCTGAGCACGTCGATGCGGTTCTGCAGGGTCAGGAGCGCCGCCTGGAAGCTTTCCTGCTGGTCGTCGTGGATTGAGCGCACTTCGGGATCGTTAAGGTTCTCGATAATCGAATCCGGCGCCTGATAGGAGGCTTGGCCGTTGACCTGGGCGCGCAGGCGCGCCTCGGTGGCTTCAAGGCGGAGAACGCGCAATTCGAGGCCGCGCGCGGTGGCCAGCGCCGTGGTGCCATCGAGCCGCACCAGTTCCTGGCCGGCGGTGACCCGATCGCCTTCTGTCACCAGCAACTGGCTGATGATGCCGCCCTCAAGGTGCTGGACGATCTTGTTGCTGCCGGTCGCCACGAACGTGCCGGGGGCGATGACGGCCGAAGCGAGCGGGGCCATGCCGGCCCATACGCCGAAGCTGCCGAAGGTGACGGCGATGAGGATGAGCCCGAAGACCGCCTGGGACCGGATCGAACGAGGAACCTCGGAATACCATTCGGTGGTGGGGGAATGGGAAACCAGCGTCATTGGTTATCCTCTCGGCTTGAAATCTGCGGACCGGCCGGGCCTTGGGTCAGAGCGGCGAGAACCTTGGAGCGCTCGCCCAGCATGGCGACCGAACCGTTGTTGAGCACCATGATCTTGTCGACATAGTTGAGGAGCGCGGTGCGCTGGGTGATGGTCACCACGGTGATGCCCTGTTTCTTGGCGTGGATGAGGGCCTTGGCCAGCGCCGCCTCGCCGGGGGAATCGAGATTGGAGTTGGGCTCGTCCAGAACCACCAGGCGCGGGGCGCCGAAAAAAGCCCGGGCGAGCGCGATGCGCTGCTTCTGGCCGCCCGAGAGCGGCGCGCCGTCGGCGGCGACCACGGTTTCATAGCCCTGGGGGAGCGTGGCGATCATTTCATGGACGTCGGCCAGCACGGCGGCGTCATAGATCGCCCTGTCGCTGGCATCGTCGCGCATGCGGGCGATGTTGGCCTTGATGGTGCCGGGAAAGAGCTGCACGTCCTGGGGCAGATAGCCGATGCTTTCGCCGAACTGGCGCATGTCCCAATTGCGCAGATCCATGAGGTCGAGCCGGACATTGCCGGAGGTGGGCAGGATCGAGCCCACCAGCATCTTGCCCAGCGTGGTCTTGCCCGAACCCGAATTGCCGATGATGGCGAGCGATTCTCCGGGCTGGAGGGTAAAGGAGATGCCGTTGAGGATGACCTTCTTTGTCGGCGGGGGGACGAACAGGATGCGCTCGACATCGAGGCGCCCCTGGGGCTGGGGCAGCCGCAGGCGGGGGGTGTTGAGGGGGGATGTCTGGAGCAGGCCGCGGATCTTCTTGAAAGAGGTGCGGAACTGGGTGAAGTGGTGCCAGCCTTCGATCGCCCCCTCGATGGGGGTCAAGGCACGGGCGGCGATGATCGAGGCGGCGATCACCATGCCGCCCGTGATCTCGCCCGAGAGGGCAAGATAGGCGCCCCAGCCGAGCATGGCGACCTGGGTGAGCATCCGGAACGATTTCGAGATCGAGGCGATGATGACGTTGCGGTCCTGCGCGCGGACCTGGGATTTGAGCGAATAGGCCGTGTCACGGCCCCAGATGCGCACGGCCTCGGGGATCATGGCGAGAGCGTTGATGATCTGGGCGTTGCGGGACATGGAATCGAGGTGAAGCGTGGCGCGGCTCAGAAAGCCGTTGGCATCGGAAAAATGCCGCGCGGTCATGCGCTGGTTGATGGTGGCAAAGACGAGCAGCGCCAAGCAGGAGCCGATGACGATGAACCCCAGATGCGGGTGGACCAGAAACACCGCGAGAATGAACAGCGGGGCGAGGGGCGCATCGAGGATGGAGATCAGCGTGCCCGACGTGATGAAGGAGCGCAGTTTCTGCAGGTCGCCCAGGATGTGGTAATCCTTGCTCGATCCATTGAGCGAGGAGCGGGCGGCGGCACTCAGCACCGGGGCGCCGAGCTGGACTTCGAGTTCGACGGCGGTGCGCATGAGGATGAACCGCCTTATGGCGTCCAATACGGCCTGCAGGACCACCGCGCCGATCACGGCGATGGTGAGCATCACCAGCGTATCGACCGAACGGGATGTCAGCACGCGGTCGGAAATCTGGAACAGGTAGATGGGGATCGCCAGGACCAGGATATTGGTCGCGACCGTAAAGATCATCACCATGGCCAGATTGCGCCGGACGGCATTGATGCCGTTCTGAAAGCTCTTGGCGAAATCGGGCAATTCGGCGGGTTTGTGGAAACCGCGCCCTCCTCCTCCGCCGCCCCCATTGTTAGCGCCATTGCCTCCTCCGCCACCGCCTTTGGAGCTGGGGGGCCTGGTGAGAGTTTCTCCATCGAGGACCGGCGCCATTTCGGGCGTGCGGTCGGAGCGGGGGAAAGCAGGATCGGCGCGGCTGTCACTACGCGCCTCAAGAGGCGGTTCGCTCTGTGGCTGCAGCTTGGCCTTGACCTGGGATTGGGAGGCGGGCTGGATCGGAGGCGCGGGCCTGGGTGCGGGAGCGGCGTGTGGACGGGCCTGGGGCGGGGTTGGCTCGGGCGAGCGTTGGGGTTGCGCGGGGGGCGCTGTCCTGGGCGTGGTCGCGGGTTCTGCCGTCGTGCGGGCGGAAGGGCGCACGGGGGCGGGTCCTTGCTCGGGCTGGCGGC
This sequence comes from Pelagibacterium sp. H642, assembly GCF_031202855.1. Classification (GTDB taxonomy): domain Bacteria; phylum Pseudomonadota; class Alphaproteobacteria; order Rhizobiales; family Devosiaceae; genus Pelagibacterium. The sequence goes on from NZ_CP101829.1 coordinate 1,954,539, forward strand.
TTACGGCGGGCTCGGGCACCACCCGAGGCTGAAAACGTGACTCCGTAGGGGGCTGGACCATGGCTTCGAGTTCGGCAAGCGTTGCATCGATGTTGGCCATGGCCTCCTCGATTGCCGCCTCGTTACGAGAATGGTGCCGCGTCTCGAGCGAGGTGGGCTTGGTGTCCAGAACTGCAGACATTGCAGGAGGCCTTTCAGGTACTCAGGCGAGAACGTGGTCCATGACGTCGTAAGTCGGGCCGGGCGAAACATTGCCGATGGGCTGGGAGTCGAGAGCATCGTCCGCTCCCTCGTCTTCATCGAGAAAGGCGATGACTTCGTTGGCGAGCGTGTCGGGGGAGGAGGGTGCCAGCGGCTGGCCATCGACGATGCCGGACTGGATCAGCATTGCTTCCGAATAGGATTCCCCGCCGACATAGCAGGTCGAGCCATTGGAATCGCTGTCAACGATGCCGGCGGCGTTGACCAGCACATTACCGCCCGTGGTGATCTGCCAATCGCCTGTCTTGCCGGCTTGATCCGTGTAGAGGATCACCTGGTCGCCGTCAGTCAAGATGTTGGTCTGGCTGACGTAGTTGACGTCGTAGATGTTGCCCGAGATGTAGAGGACGTTGAGCATCTGATCGCCCGCATACATCCCGTCATGGGCAAATCCGGCGGGCATCGAATAGTCCCCGTTCCCGAAACCCTCGAAGGCGGTGAGGTAATGATCGGGAAGGCCCTGGGTCCAGTTTGCCGGTCCTACATTGTGGATCGAGGCCTGGTTCCAGAGCAGGTTGCCGCCCGTGGCCACCGAGCCGGTGTTGCCCCCGGTCGCTCCGTGGCTCGAAATCGTGTCGTTGTCGTAGAGGATGTTGGTCTGGGTGATGTAGTTGACGTCGTAGAGATTGCCGCCGATCAGGATCAGATCGTACATCGCGCCCAGATCGGACAGCGAAACGCCGTTAAAGCTTGCATTGGCGCCGGTGCTCACCGTGGTGGTGGTGCCGGTCGCGGTCATCACTAGGCAATCATTGTCCGATTGCAGGGTGTATTGCTGGATCCATTCGAAAAAGATCATGTCACCTTCGACTACGCTCACCTGCCAATTGAGCGGGACGAGATCGGGGTTGAGCTCAGCCTTCTCCCCACCGGCGTCGCGGGTTTCGGTGACGAAGGTGGCGATGTTGGTGGTGACATTGGCCAGATCGTTGGCGGCAGCGAGGGGGAAATCGGCGGCAATGGCGTCGACGTCGGCGAGCACATTGGTCTGGACGATGACGTCCAGTTCGTAGGAATTGCCCGAAACGGCGATCACGGTGCCGGTGAGGCCGGCATTGACGATGGTGGCCTGGTTGATCGCGAGGTTGTGGCCGGCGTCGGCTTCCATGGTGGTTGGCGTTTCGGACGCATCGATCTGGATCGGCACTGACGAGGGTTCGGGCTCTTCCTGGTCTTTCCAGGTAGCCGGAAGGTGATCGTCGAGGTCCGGCGCCTCCTCGTACACCTGGCCATCGACCCAGACGCCCGAGAGGTTTTCTCCGGCCGCCGTGGGGTTTTCGACCGTGGCGATCGTATCGAGCGTTGCTTGGACCCAAGGGGCGACCGCCGCTTCGGAAAAGCCGATGGGATTGTTGGCGAGCGGACCGCCGGCTTGGGCAGCCTGGGCCTTGAGCACGGCCAGCTCGGATGCGGTGTCGGCCGGCGCGGGGATGTCAAAATCGGGGGTACCGATCACGATGACATCGTTGTCGAAGAGAAACTGGTGCTGTTGGACGACGGCGATCATCGAGGGCGGCGGGGGGCCGAGCAGCGGACCTATATCGCTGGCGCCCGAGAACCCGAGGGTCGTATGGGATTGCGCCGTGCCCAGTGTGTCGGGCGTGAACTCCAGAGTGGGAGGCTCGAAGCGAAAGAAGGGCTTTGCGGCCGACATCATCCCCTCATCGGAGGGCGCGCGCCAGCCCACGCTGGGATCATAGCCGAAGATCAGCTCGGGAGGCGTGAAGGGAAGCGCGGCAGCCGCGGGGGCAGGAGCAGGATCGCCTTCGTTCGAAGGCGCCTTGAAGGGGTCGTAGGCCTGGCGCAGGCGGGCCGCTTCAACGGCCATATCGAAATGGCCAATGAAGTGGGCGATGGTTTCGGTCAGGTAGTCGCCATTGGAAAACACCGTCGCTCCCTCCCCGTTTCGGCCGCATCAACGCCGGTGACCCCGCGCAGCGGTCTGCGCGGGGCCGGAATGTTGTCGCGATCAGAAGCTGTCGCCGCTGGTCGTGATCGTGTCGTTGTCGGTCGAACCGCCAACGATCGAGATATCGACGGCGTTCTGCTGCAGGTTGGAACCGAGAACGATGTCGAGGTTGAACGCGGTGCCCTGGAGCTGGATGCCGGCATCGGCAACCGTGGTCCCGTCGCCGTCGGCGCCACCGGAGAACGGATCGATCACCGCATCCCACTGGTTCGCGCCATTGCCCCCGGCCTGCATGTTGAAATTGCCGCCATTGTTCTGCGTCACATCCTGCAGAGCGTCATTGTCGACAATATCGGCGACCTGGTTGACCGCAAAGCCGTCACCAGCACCCGCACCGAAAGCGCCGTTAAAGACGTTCTCGAAGTTGACCGAGATCTCACCGAAGCTCTCGCTCGAGTCGTTGAAAGCGTCGCTGTAGCTTTCGCTGTGCGACTTGAAGGCGTCGGTGATGGCTACGTCCACATCGGTCGTGGTTTCGTTGCTGACCGAGTTGTACGAGTCGTCGATCGACTTGTCGTTCAGGGCATCCTGAAGGCTGACATCGATAGACTCGGAGTTGTCGTTGTGGGAGTTGTGGTCAGACCTATCCGAATTGTCGTTGTTCGAGTCATTGGTTGACTTGTTATTGAACGCATCCTCCACCGCGACATCGACGTCGGTATCGTTGTCTTGGGTTTGGGTTGTAGTGGACTTGTCGTTGAATGCATCCTCGACGGCGACATCGACGTCGGTCGATTCATCATTGCTGTAGTTGTGGGAGTTGGTGTCCGAATTGTCGTCGTTGTCTTCGAAGGTGGCATCGATCGACTTGTCGAGGGCGAAGGACTGTTGGTTCGACCAGTTCTTGGAGTTGTCCGAACCGTCAGCCGAAGCATCGACATCGACGGACTTATCGAGGTTGAACGAATTGTCAGAGCCGTCGGCGGATTGGTCGTTGCCGAAATTGCCGGTCTGGTTGAATTCGCTGCCTTCGAGCATGGTGCCCGAGTTGGAGGCATCCTGGATGCCGTTGTTTTCGTCAGCGCCGTAAGGCATCGGTGTTCTCCTCAGTTGGTTATGCGCCGGCGGGAGAACCTCTGACATTTCTTACGAGGTTAAGTCCCGTAGGTCGCGGTTGGCGTTGCCACTGCCATTGCGAGAGCGGCGAACACGGCGAGGATGCCCACGGAACCGCGTACAGATAAGACGACAATTGGAGCTAAAACCAAGGCGCAGGCAGAGCGCGGCCTGACTTAGATGCGGCTACCTAAACGGATTAGAGACCTAGGCAATTGGGATGGGGCGAGCGCTCCGGATCCGTGATCTCGGGCAGCCCTCTCATAAATTGTTATGGGCGTCGCGATCAAAGGGCCTAGAAGACGGGCCCTTTTGGGCGGCTACGCTAAATCCAAGGAGCGAGAAAATGGCGCCGGCGCGGCAAAATCTTGTTCACGCATTCGTGAAAATGGCCATCTTTAAATTTGAAGGCCACTTCGCCGACGCGTTAATTTGCCGCTCCCGACAGTAAGGCCATCCGAAAAGGTTTTTAAGAATAGATACTTATGTACCCGCGCGGCCGAAAACGAACAGAGTCACGGTCGAGTCACGCCTTGGCTGGTAACACATTCTTAACTTTCGACCAGGTGGTCAAAAGAGATTTACACAGGTTAATTTGGTGTGGGGGAAGAAGAGATGCAACGTCTGGAAGCCTCCTATGAGAGGCGGGTGGAGACATCGGTGGGAGCGGTGAGCTGGCGCATTATCATCATCGCCCAGCGGAACGCGCTTTTTGAGAGCCTCGGCCGGCTGATCGACAATCATCTGGCCAACGCTCAGGTGGATATCGTCGAAGACATGGCTGAGATCGAAGGCAGGGAAGCGCCTGCCGATCTGGTGCTCATCTACGAACGCGATTGCGCCGAAAGCTGGCGCGACCTTACCTATTTGCACCGGATTCTGCCCGACGCGGCGGTTGCCGTACTGGTTGAAAAGCCCGAGGACGGACAAAATCTCGGCGCCTATGGCGATGCACCGCAACTGCAGGGGTGCCTGCCGCTCAATCTGCGGCTGCAAGTGCTGATGGCGGCGATCTCGCTGCTGCTGAGCGGGGGGCAGTTCTTTCCTCGGCCTCAGGGGCACGGGACGCAGGCGAGCCTGCCGCTCGGGCGGGTTGCCGCGGCAAAGCCGCCCGTCCCCTCGGTCGAGGAGGTCAACGTCAACCAGCTCGCGGAACTGACGGCGCGCGAGCGGCAGATTCTTTCCCTGGTCGCCCAAGGGCTGCAGAACAAGCTGATCGCGGATCGCATGAGCCTTTCCGAACACACGGTGAAGGTGCATGTGCACAATCTGATGAGCAAGCTCAACGTGACCAATCGCACCCAGGCGGCCGCGGCCTTCCATGGTCTGCCCTATCGGACGGGGTCGCCCAACCTTGCCGTCACCGGCCGATAGGCGGAGGTCGCTATGGGAGGTCAGACGCAAGCGCTTTTGCTCCTGATCGGCAAGCTGACCTACACCTGGAGCAACACCGAAAGCCTGCTGATCGACGTGATGGCCTATCTGATGCGCGTCGAAAAGGAAGTGGCGATCGTCACCTACCTCACCCTCAATACGACGCGCGCGCGGCTCGACCTGATCGAAAGGCTGGCCAAGCTGGGTGGGGTCAACCCGGCGGACCGCGACGAGATCCTCGCCATGGCGGCGGCCATGAAAGCCATCTCCAAGCTGCGCAACAAATACAGCCACTCAATCTTCTCGTTCAACGAGAGCGGGGACATCGACAGGACCGAATTGCTGCGGATTGCCGATTTCGGATCGAGCGTTCGTTACGGAAAAGCCGAGCCGATCGATGGCCAGGAATTCCAGAAGTTATCGGAAGCAATCGAAAAGCTGGTCGTCACCAATCGGCTGATCCATGTTTTTCTCCAGACGCGCAACACCGCTGCCGCCTGACCAAACCTGTTGTTTAAAGTATTGCAGAGCTCAAGGCGCGCGGCAGAAAAATTCTGTCTTCCTTGAGTGGCAACTCTTTTAATGATCATTTCTGTATAGAAACAATCAGTTTTTCTGCTATTATTGCATCGGTTTGGGGATAACCAACACATGCCTGTCGTCAAGAACAAAAGCATCCGCATAGGGATGCTGGGAACATGTGCCATCCTTGTCGATGGGCAGCTTATCTCGGGCGTTCCTTCATCATTCTACAAGATCGCTGCCTTCCTGCTTTTGTCTGGTCGCCAGGAATCGGTTTCGCGCCAGCGCTTGCGTTCGATCCTGTGGTCCGAGGATGGAGATGCCGAGCGCGCCGCGGCCAATCTTCGCCGGTCGATCGCGCGGATCCGCGAGTTGCAGGCCGGCCTTGGCTTTTCCCTCATCCAATCCAATTTCAATACCGTCTATCTCAACAAAACCGCCAATGTTTCCTGGGACCTGCGGGACTATTTGCGTACCCTTTCGAGCGGGAACCCCATGGGAGAATATCCTGGGGAGCTGCTCGCGGACCTCAAGAACACCGGCCCGGACTTCGAGGACTGGCTGGCCGAACAGCGCGCCATGTTGCGCAGCCGGCATATCGATCGGCTGGCCGAGGAGCTGACGCGCAACGGAACCTCCCCCAGCAACAGAAGCGGGCAGCTCGCGCTGGCCCAGAAGATCCTCACTGTCGATCCGTGCAATGAAGAGGCGTATCGGTTGCTGATGCTCGATGCCGCCGACCACAACAATCTGGCCCGTTTGGAACAGATCTACCAAAAGTGCGAGGCCGAGATGAAGCGCGAGCTTGGAGTGTCGATCTCGTCGGAAACCCGCAAGCTCTATGCCAATCTGGTGAGCGCGCTTACGGGCTGACGATGTCGGGCCGGTGGCCTAAAAGCGAAGCGATCGTTGCGCGCATGGGTTTGGGACGCCACTGCCGATCATAGGGCAGGCCGCGATTATCGGGGTGGCCGCCATCATGGTAGAGCAGCCAGGAATGGGCGTCGCTCAACCCCCAGGTGGAAACCGACTCCACCGACGGAAATTGCAGCACGGTTTCAAGATAGCGGTGCACGGTGTCGGCAACCAGAGAGTCGCGCCGATTGAGCGACATGCGGGTATTGCTCTCGCGCACGTCGAGCTCGGTGACCGCGACCTTGAGGCCCATATCCGTGAGGTCGCGCACCAGGCCGTAGACCCCGTTCTGGTAGATATTGCCCTTGCGCAGGTCGAGATGGGCCTGCAGCCCGACCCCGGTGATCGGGGCGCCGCGATTGCGCAGGCCTTCGACCACCCGCAGCAGGGCGAGGCGCTTGTGCGAATCCTCGGGGTTGGCGTATTCGAGCCCATATTCGTTGAGGAACAGATCGGCCCCGTCCGCGTATCGGGCGGCCGAATGAAAGGCCCAATCGAGGTAGTCCGGGCCGAAGGCGGCAAGGAACTGATTGGCCCTGAGATCGCCGTCGCCCCGGCCTGAGATCGGCTCGTTGACCACGTCCCATTCGCGGACGCGCGAGCGGTATCGGGAGACCACGCGCGCGATGTGGTTATCGACATGCCCCCATTCCCTTGTGTCGGCGATCAGCCTTTCGGCCCAGGCGGGGGTGCCCAGATGCCAGAGCAGGGTGTGTCCGCGCATGGCGAGACCTTGGGATGCGGCAAAGCTCGAGCACGCATCGGCGCCGGCAAAGTTGTAGGTATGGGGCCGGGGAGCCAGCGAATTCCACTTGAGCGACCATTCGGGGGTCACCGAGGAGCATTGCGCGGCGATGATCGAGCGGCTTTGGGAGCCGGGACGGATGACGTTGTCATGCACCGCAGTTCCGAACCGCAATCGACCCCGTGCCGCTTCGACGCTGAGCGGGGTCGAAGCCGATGGCTCCTGGAACGCAAGCGCATTCGTGCCGGTTTGCCCGGATTGATGTGCCTGGTCGGCCATGCCGCAGCCGGAAACGAAAAACGCCGGCAGTACCGCAACCGCAGCCGCCGAAGACAGGAAGCGGCGCCGGCTATAGCGAAAGTGGCGGTGTCGCATAATTCAAATCACCAAGATTCATGCGAGCGCGACGGTGTCAGAGGCCATATGGCCTGACAATTAGATCAATGGGGTTAGCTCCGATTGACGATTGTGTCTTAGACGGCGAATTCGCCAACATTTCCAGCAACTTCACACATGGCATCCTCCAGGAGCCGACGTCGAGGAGACTGGAAATGAACAAACTGGCGATATTTTCCACAGCGCTGATCGTCGCGCTTGGCGCGGCCGCAGCCGCCAAGGCGGAAAACAGTACCCTTGCCATCTCGCTCGCCGGCGAAGCCTTCGATGGGGCGCCGGTTTTCGAAGTGCGCATGGGCGGCATCGTGATCGCCAGCGGCAGGCTGGCCCGCCCGCTCGATACCAAGACCGAGGGACGACTGTATCTGAGCGCCGAGCCGCTCGGCTACCTTGAAAATTTCGAATTCACCATCCCCGAGAACCGCTTCGATCCGTTCGCCGACATCTCGATCTCGCTCACCAATGACCGGTATGTCGATGAGGGGCATGGGCACGACCGTAACCTGTTCATCCGATCGGTCGCGGTCAATGGAGCTATGCGGACCGGCGGCGAGCTGACCGTCATCGCGCATGGGCAGAACGTCGACGTCGCGTTCCAGGCCGGGTTGTTGCCGGTCTACGAACAGGGCCACGCGGTGGTCGCCGCGCCGCCTCTCGAGGGCTGGCCGAGCCAACCGGCGGCCGGGGCCGCGCAAGCGGGCCTGGCTGTACTGCCCGAACATGTCGTCAACGAACTCGCGCAAGCGCTGCGATAGGGGGGCTCATTATGCATAAGCACATCGGCAAAGCGACATTGACCAGGCGAAACAGGGGGAGACCCAGCGTATTGGTGGCGGGCGGCGCGGGCTTTCTGGGGTCGCATCTGTGCGAAGCCCTGCTCGACCGCGGCTACCGCGTGGTGTGCCTGGACAATTTCTATACCGGCCGGGCCAGCAATGTGATCGAGCTCACCCGGTCGGCCCATTTCGAGATCGTCGAGCATGATGTGGTCGATCCGCTGCCGGCCGGTTTGCCGGAGTTCGACGAGATCTACAACCTGGCCTGCCCGGCCTCGCCGCCACATTACCAGGCCGATCCGCTCAAGACGGCGATGACTTGCGCCTGGGGCACGATGAACCTGCTCGAGCGGGCCCGCAAGGACGGCGCGAAGCTGTTTTTGGCCTCGACATCGGAAGTTTACGGCGACCCCGATATCCATCCGCAGCCCGAAAGCTATTTCGGGAACGTCAACATGGTCGGCCCGCGCGCCTGCTATGACGAGGGCAAGCGCTTCGCCGAGACTCTATGCATAGATTATGGCCGCGCCCACGGGGTGCCGGTCAAGATCGTGCGCATCTTCAACACCTACGGGCCGCGCATGCGTGCCGATGACGGAAGGGTGGTGTCGAACTTCATCGTGCAGGCGATCAAGGGAGAACCGATCACCATATATGGGCGCGGAGACCAGACGCGGTCGTTCTGCTATGTGGACGATCTGATCGCCGGGTTTCTCTCCATGATGGAGACCCCCGAAAGCTTCACCGGCCCGGTCAATCTGGGCAATCCGGCCGAAATCACCGTCGCTCATCTGGCGCGCGTGGTGCTGGCGCTGACCGGATCGGAAAGCCAGGTGGTCTACCGTGTTCGGCCGGTCGACGATCCATGCCGGCGGCGCCCCGACATTTCGTTGGCCGGGCGGATGCTGGGCTGGGAACCGGAAACCGAGCTTTTGATCGGACTTGAAAACACCATCGACTACTTTCGCCAAACGGTCGAGCGCCTAGACCCGCTCGACCGCCGCGCGCCGCAACCGGCCGGGTCCGGGATGGTCGCCTGATCGAACGCTTTCCGTCTGCTTGTAAGAACACGGACCCGCTTGGGCGGGGCGGCGAGGCTTTGCCCCGTCGCCGCCTAACGGGAGGATTTCATGACCGGTTTTGAATTCGATTTTTTCGCCCTGTTCTTTGCGAGCGTCCAGATCGCCTATTTCGGCTCGATGCTGGTGATGCTCTACCTTTTCACGCGACCGGTAAACTTCGTCGATGTGCGTGAGGGCTATGGCAAGCCCGATCAGGAGCTTCCCTATATCGTCCTGTTCTACCCGGTCCTGCGCGAACTCGAATCCACGATGCGCACGACGTTTCTGACGCTCGAACGCATCGACTATCCCAAGAGCCGGTTCAAGGTGGTGGCGATCCCCAATGCCGACGATCTGGTGACCGTCGCGAGCCTTAAAAAGCTCAAAGGGGAGTTCCCGTTTCTCGAACTGCTCGAAGTTCCTCCGACCTCGCATCCGAGTTGGCAGGTTGTCTGGGACGGCTGGAACAGGTCACCTCACGCCTATTGGTGGCATCGGGGCGCCCGGGCCAGAACCACCGCGCTGCCGCCCAAGAAAACTCGCCAGCTCGTCTATGCCTTCTACACGATGGCCAAGCGGCTCGATCATCTGGGCGATTTTCTCGTCAACTATATCGACGCCGATAGCTGCCCGCCTGCTGACCATTTCCGCGCTGCGGCGGCGGGGATCGGGCGCTACGACGTGCTGCAGGCGCAAAATATCGCCGGCAATCTCAACGCCAGTCTTGCCGCAAGCTGGCACGCCTTCGACCATATGGCCTGGGACGGGCATATCTATCCCCATCTGTCGGCCAATGGCGCTCACCCCTATTGGGTGCTCGGCAAGGGGCTGTTTTTCAAGGCCTCTGACCTCACCGAACTGGGCGGGTTCAATCCTTGGATCACCATCGAGGATCCGGAAGTGGGCATGCGGTTCTGGGCCCATGGCAGGCGCCTTGGCGTTATCGAGAACCCGCTGATCGAAGAAGTGCCTTCGACTTTTGCCCACGGGATCACACAGCGCAAGCGCTGGGTCGCGGGCTTTTTCCAGAGCCTGGCGCAACCGCTTGTCGAGATGGGGATGAGCCCGTGGCAGCGGTTTCTGGCCCGGCTCAATTTCGTGCCCTGCCTGTCGCTATGGCTCAATTCGGTGGGCTGGCCGCTGGCTGTCTATGTGACGTGGCAATATTTCTCCGGCCATCTGGCGCTGCCGCACTGGATGCTGCTGCTCGGACTTGTCAATGGCGTGCTGTTTCTGGGGCTTCTGGGCGGAGTTTACGCCCGCACCTGGGTCCGGTCGAAACTCGTGCTCAAGAGCCGGCGCGAGCGGGCGCTGTATCTTTTTCGGGTCAATCCGCTCTTCGTTCTGGCCTGGTGGTTCGTCTGGCTGGTGCCGCTATTTATCGGACTGCGCATGTTCCTGCTCGACCAGGGGCTGGTCTGGGAGCGGACCGAAAAGACCGATGCCAATCACTCCCTCATCCGCGCGGTGCTTATCCCTCGCGGCGTTTCCCAGCCCGTTGCGGTTCCTGAAGCCATTCCGGCGCTGCCAAGGGCAGAACACTCTCCATCGCTTCAACCCAAGGTCTATTCCAATGCGTAACCAACATGTGCTGATTACCGGCGGGGCAGGGTTCATCGGCTCGCACCTTGCCGATGTTATGATCGAACGCGGATTTACCGTCACGGTCTTCGACTGCCTTTTGCCTCAGGTTCATGGCGAGATCGAAAAGGACGGCGAGGGCTGGCCGCGTTATCTCAACCCCAAGGCGCGCCGCATCAAGGGCGATGTGCTCGATCAGCGCGCCTTTGCGGCGGCGCTTACCGGCGTGACCCATCTCGTGCATCTGGCCGCCTCGGTGGGGGTGGGCCAGTCCATGACCAATATCGTCGACTATACCCGCAACAACACGCTGGCGGCCGCCAATGTGCTGGAGGTGCTGGCCAAGGGCGGGCACGGCGTCCAGCGGATGGCTGTGGCGTCCTCAATGTCAATCTATGGCGAGGGAGAATATCTGACGCGCGGCGGCAAACCGGCGATCGCAGAAATGCGGCCGCTGGAGCGGCTGCAGCGCGGCGAATGGGAAGTGCAGCAGAACGGGGAAACATTGACCCCGATCGCGACACGGGAAACAAAGCCGCTCCAGCCCGCTTCGATCTATGCCGTCAACAAGCGAGACCATGAGGAGATGTTCCTCTCGGTGGGCCGCGCGATCGGCATCCCAACGGTCGCGCTGCGGCTGTTCAACGCCTATGGCCCCAGGCAGGCGCTGTCCAATCCCTATACGGGTGTCGCGGCGATTTTCGCCTCTCGCCTTCTCAACGACCGCGCGCCGCTGGTTTTCGAAGACGGCATGCAGATGCGCGATTTCGTGCATGTGAGGGACGTGGCCGAGGCGTTCGCCACCGTGATGACTTCGCAATCGGATGTGTGGGATGCCTTCAATGTGGGGAGCGGGGCCGCCGTTTCGGTCAATACCATCGCCCATACGCTGGCGCGGCTCCTTCGCAAGAACATCGCCCCCCATGTCCTCGGCAAGTACCGGGTCGGCGATGTCCGGCATTGCTATGCCGATATCGGCAAGATCGCGAAAACCTTTGGCTTTCGTCCCCGGCGCGATTTCGACGGCGGCATGGAGGAACTGGTGGGCTGGGTCGCCGCGCAATCGGTGCCTACCGATGGGGCGGAACGCAGCCTTGGCGAACTCGAACGGAGCAAGATGGTGGTCTAGAACCGCAAAACCGTATCCATCCCCGACCGAGCCCTTTTGCTGGAAACGCCCTGGCTTCAGATGGCGATCTGCGAGGGGGCGAGCAGGGTGTCGATGCTGAGAGCGGTCATGGGCGGTGCGTAATAGTGCCCCTGAAACCGCGCGGTGCCGAACTTGGTAAAGACGTCATGCTGGAACGAGGTTTCGACGTTCTTGGCGGCCAGCACCAGTCCCATGGTGCGCACCTGGCTTGCCGCGCCCCATAGCCGGGCCTGGGTGGTCAGATCCTCCCCCGAGCCTATGGCAAGGGCGGGAAGCTTGATGCAATCGAGGGGAGACTGGGCCAGGGCCGCCCAGTCAAAGCCGAGGATTTGCTCGGGCGTTTCGAAATCGGCGTCGAAGGTCAGTTCGATGCCGAGGGCACGGAGCGCGGACAGCGTGGCGGCGATCTCGGGATCCTCGACGGCTTGTCGCGAGATTTCGAATTGCAGCCGGTGAGGCGATATGCCGGCGCGTTCGAGCCGCGCCTTGAGATCGTCGACAAATCCGGTGGCATGGAGCTGATGGCGCGAAATGTTGACCGAGAGCCAGCCGATACTGGATTGGCTCAGCCTTGTGATCACCACATCGAGTATCCATTGGCCGAGGGTTTGCATCAAATCCTCGGCTTCGGCCACTTCGATCAAAAGGCGGGTGTCGAGCCGACCGTGAACGGGATGGTTCCAGCGCAGCAAGGCTTCGGCGCCTATGATTTCCGTGCCATTGCTTCCAAAGATCGGCTGATAGACAAGGCTGAGCTGGTTGCCCTGTGCAATGGCGCCGCCAAGCTCGATGGCGAGGCGGGCGCGGATGCCGAGCCGGTCGTCCAATTGCTCGGAATAGGTGACGTGGCACTCCCCGCCGAGCCTTTGGGCCTCGTAGCGCGCGATCTCCGCGCGGCGCAGGAGCGTGCCGGCATCCCCGCTTCCAGAACGGTGGACTGCAATTCCGATGCTGAGCGAAATCTTGACGTGCTCGGCGGCGATGGGAACCAGCGCGGTAAAGGCCGTGATCAGCCGCCGCGCAACCGCCACGTCGTCGGCATGGCCGGGCCGATTGCGCATCACGAAGGTGATTGCGCCATCGCCGACAAAGAGGGGATCGTCGGCTCTGATCAGGGTTCTGAGGCGGGCCACCACTTCTGTGCTGACGGCTTGCACCACATGGCTGCCGAGGTCGCGTTCGATATCGCCGAGCCCATCGATGGCGATCGAAAGCACCGACACCTCGGAAGCAGGCGCGACGGCAAGCTCACGGTCGAGCGCACGTTCGAGATCAGTCGTGGACGAGGAGAGTTCGCGGAACCGGGGAGCCGGCGTCCGCTCGTCGTCGATCTTCTCGGCATGCGCGCCACCCTGGGCTGCACCGAGGCGCGCAACGGCGATTGCCGCGAGCAGTCCGCCGGCCACGGCAAGGACGGCAATGGCGAGCGGACCCAGACCGGCCAGCATAGCACCAGCCATCGCCGCCACAGCGACAGCCACGCCCACCGTCCAGGGGACGCGTCGCGGTGGCGTGTTGCGAGCCGCTGATCGGGATGCCTTTGGACCGGTCATATCACCCTCAATTCAGCCTAGGGTGATCATCCAAGCGCCCAGTTTGCAACACTCCTCAACAAGCACAGTGAATCTGATGCAAATGTTTTGGGGCTCTAAGCCACTCTGTTCCAGCGTTTTGGGTCGGGTGAGGAGATGGCGGTGAGGGTGTGGCCGGTCTGGTTGAAGGGCAGGATCTGGGCCGTGAGATTGTCGAGGACATAGTCGCCGACGGTGGTGCGCACGATCAGCACCGCATGGCCCTCGCCCTGGGCGGTGAGCCCGATGGCCAGGCGCAGGGCGCCGGCGGGGACGCCCCGGGCGATGAGCTCGGCACGCTTGTTCATGGCGTAATCCTTGCAATCGCCAGTTTGGGCACCGAGCTCCCAGACCTGGGTTGAGCGCATCCGGGGGCGGATGGCGGCATTGACCTCGTAATTGACCGAGGCGAGCAGGTTCATCAGCCTTTGGTCCATCTTTAGGGCGGTGGCGGGCGCAGCGGCGCAATGAGTAGGCTCGCGCAGACAGAAGATTTGCAGACCGAGGGGGGCAGGCGTGGCCGAGGATGTGACGATCTGCGTTGCCGGGACGAGTCCGGCATGGTCGGCAGGGTGAAGTGTCTGGGCCTCGGCGGAGAGGCCGGCAAGGGCGGCGGCCAGCGCCAGGGCGGTGGTTAGAGCCCATGAGGGGGTACGCATCGTCCGTGTCTCCAACTGGGAGCGGATAGTTTGGCCGCGCCGGCGTGAATCGGCTTGCCGTCATCTTGCAGGGTAATCGGAAACAATTTGCTGCCCATCGGGGGAACACCATATCGATCCCGCTATGTCGGCGGCGCTTGACCCCGGATGGGTGATCCGGGCATGGTTCTTGTGGGTGGTTTGGGCGCTGCAGAATGTCTTCTGTTGTCAATGGGATGATGCTGACCGTGGTGGCCCTGCTGCTGGGAGCGGGCGGGGTGTATCTCACGGCGCGTGAACTTGCGCCTTTCCGGTTTTCGTTCGCGCCGAGCGCCCAAATCCTGGCCCGACTCGCCGAGGACGCACCACCGGTTCCGCCCTCGGTGTTCGGCGCCAATGTCTCGCTGCGTATTTGCGAAGAGGCCATGGGCGGGCTGGGTTTCCGGCTTTCGCCCAGCGCGAGAATTGCCGCCATCGCCAGCCATTGCCTGGAGGCGGCGCGGGAGGCGACCGGCGCCACGCCGAGCCTTTCCTATGGACATCTTGTGGAGGCGATGGCGCTTTTTGCGCTGGGGCGGAGCAATGAGGCCGACGCAGCGCTGGGGCGTTCGCAAAGGGTGGGCGCCAATGCACAATGGATCGCCGAACGGCGCGTGGCGCTGGCCGAGGACCATTATGAGATCCTTGGGGCTTATGGCCAGACGGGACACCTGACCGACCTGGCGCTTCTGGCGCGATCGGAACGCGGCATCGGTGCCATCGCTGCGCGCTATGTGTCGAACCTCGAGTTTCGCGAACGGGTGACAGCGGTTGTCGAAACGCTGCCCGAGGATATCCAGGAGCGGTTCGTCTCTCTGGTGCGCTCTCAAGCGCCGGAGGCGAGGCGCTAGATGTCGATCGATCTGGCAGGCTTGGAAATGACCCGCGTGGCCTCGGGGGTGAGCCACAGGAGGGAGGGGCGGCGGCTTAACCGGGCGGCGGCGGTTGTGTTGGTCGTCTTCCTGTTTGTTCTTCCCATTCCGCTGGGCGCGAACCGTCCCGCGTTCTGGGCTATCAACGCGGTTGCGGTGGGCGGTGCGGGAGCGCTTTACGGCATTGCGATCATGGTGCGGCGCCAAAGCTTCCGCGTGCCGCTTGGAGCGGTGGCGGGAATTGCCGTTTTGTGGCTGGCGTTTTGCGCATTTGCGGCGTTTCAGATGCTACTGCCCATCAAAACCGATTTTGCCGGGCCCAATGGGAGCGTGACCGCACCGGTGCTCTCGCTCGCGCCGGGCGCAAGTCTTTTTGGGCTCGTCCAGTTCGCCACCCTGGGAGTGTTTTTCTTTCTCGTTTTGCAGGTCGGCGCCAATCGGG
Organism: Pelagibacterium sp. H642; assembly: GCF_031202855.1. GTDB lineage: Bacteria > Pseudomonadota > Alphaproteobacteria > Rhizobiales > Devosiaceae > Pelagibacterium. The sequence continues at coordinate 1,969,907 of NZ_CP101829.1, forward strand.
GGCGGGCGCAGACAATCGCCTGGGCACTGTTCGCGGTGATCGTGGCGCATGCCATCTATGGGCTTCTGGCGCTGACCCAGTTCGGCGATACGGTGCTGATCTTTGAGAAATGGGCTTATCCGGGTTCGGCGACCGGCACCTTCGTCAACCGCAACGCCTATGCCACATTTCTCGCCTTCGGGCTGGTCGTGGGCACAGGGCTGGCCGGGCAGGCTATCGCGCGGACTCGCCCGCGGTTGACGGCCAGTGTGATGGTGTCCCTGACCGGTTTGGCGGTTCTCGTTGCAGCGCTCTATCTCACCCAATCGCGCATGGGAGTGGCGGCGGGGCTGGCCGGAAGCCTGATCGTTCTTTGTGGTTTCGCGATCAAGATGGGGCGGACGCATCCGGGCATGCCGGTGTGGACGGTGCTTTTGGCGTTGGCCGTCGTGGGGTTGGGAGCGGTGCTGTTTGGATCCGGGTGGGCCGAGCGCCTTCGGAGTGTCGAGCGGGATTTCGATGTCCGGGCGGCGCTTTACGCGCAGGTGGGCGAGATGATCGCCGCCCGCCCATTTCTCGGTTTCGGCGGCGGAAGCTTCGAGGTGGCCTTTCCGCTGTTTCATCGGGTTCCTGTCAGTCCGGACCTTGTGTGGGACAAGGCGCATTCGACCTATCTGGCGCTCTGGGCCGACTATGGGGTCATCGCGGGTTCCATTCCGCTGTTTGTGGTGGGGATGATCGCATTAAGATGTGCCGTGCTCTTTCACGCTCGTCAAAGCGACTGGCTGCTGCCGCTGGTGGCGCTTGGGGTGACGGCAATGGCGGGGCTGCACTCGCTGGTCGATTTCTCGCTTGAAATACAAGCCAATGCCTTGTTTTTCGCGGCATTCCTGGCCCTGGGGCTGGCGGGTTCGGGCCAGGGTGGGCGCAGCCGATGAAGCGGTTGTTTTCGCGCCTTTTCGCTTCCGGTGAAGCGCCCCGAACCGGCGCGCCCCGGCTGTCGAGCAGCGATTTTCCCCGCGTGCTCTATGCGATCGGCGACGTGCACGGCCGGCTCGATCTTCTCTTGGCGCTTGAAGATGCGATCATTGAGAATGCCGGGGGCGCCGATCAGGACCTTTGGGTGGTGCTGCTGGGGGATCTGGTCGATCGCGGGCCGGCCTCGGCGCAGGTTATCGAGCATGTGATGGCGCCGCCAAAAGCGGGATTTCGGCGCTTCTGCCTCTCGGGCAATCATGAGGAAGCCATGCTTGCCGCCTTCGAAGGTCCGGAAGGGTTCGAATGGTGGTGCCGCTATGGCGGGCTGGAGACGCTGGCGTCCTATGGCGTGAGCCCATTCCGGCTCGACCCGAGGGCGCGCAATTGGGAGGCCAACAGGGCGGTGCTGGAGGCGCATGTGCCGCAGGCGCATCGGGATTTTCTGGCCAACCTGCCGGTTGCCATGCAGGTCCCCGGCTATGTGTTGGTTCACGGCGGGCTGGAACCCGGTTTGGGGATGGACGAACAGTCCGACACCGATCTGCGATGGTTCCGCTATCCGTCCGGCCCGCTGGCGCCGGGGCCGGAGGGATGCGTGGTGCATGGGCACACGATTATGGAACAGGCTCTGGTTTCAGAGGCGCGCATCGCCATCGACACGGGGGCTTTCATGACCGGGCGGCTGACGGCGGTGCGGCTGAGCCAGGACCAGGCGCCGAGACTTATCGAACAATCGGCGCCGAGCCGGTGTGGCTAGCGGCAGATCTGGGGGGATCATGGACGATCAGGACATCGACATTGGCGGCATATTGAACCTGCTGCGCCGCAGGTTCGGGCTGATCCTGGCGACGCTTGCCGCGTGCCTGGGGCTTGCCGGCCTCGCCATCCTGGCGCTGACCCCGACCTTCACGGCCTCGGCTCTGGTGCTGGTCGATGCCTCGCGCAGCACGCTTCTCGATCCGGAAACCCAGAGGACCAATGCGGCAACCGATACTGCGCGCGTGGATTCGGAGGTCGAGATCCTGCGCTCGGATGCGGTGCTGCTGGACGTCATTGCACGGGAAGGGTTGCTCGCCGATCCAGAATTCGGGGTACGGCTGGGGCTGCGCGAACGGTTCATGGCCTTCCTCCGGCTGGGGGCCCCCGATCTGCCCGAGGGAGAGACCGCGCTGCGCTCGGTGCTCGACAGGTTCAGGGTCGCCGTTTCGGTACAGCGGCGCGGGGCCACCTACCTGATTTCGGTGGACGTCCGTTCGCAAGATCCGCAAAAGGCGGCGCAATTGGCCAATGCGGTGGCCGAAGCCTATATCGCCGATCAGACGCGCGCCAAGATCGAGGGGGTTCTGGCGGCCAATGAGGTGTTGCGGGCGCGGCTCGATCTGTCGCGCCAGAACATGGTACGCGCCGAGGAGGCGTTCGACGGCTTCATCAACGCCAATATCGAGCAGTTCGCCGCCGATCCCGGAAGTTCCGTGTCCCGGCTGCGCGACGACCTGCAGGGGATCACCGGCAGGCGCGATGCGCTGCTGTCGCTGAGCCAGAGCGTGGGCGCGGCGGTGGCCGAGCGCGATTGGGTGGCACTGATGGCTCAGCTCGAATCCGATGCGGTGGCGCAATTGGAAGAACAGCGACAGACGCTGGCCGCCAGCCTTTCAGAGGCGGCGGCGGATTCGCCTGTCGCCATCGACCTGCGCCAGCAACTGGCCGCCATCGAAGGCCAGCTTGCCGACCGGGCCGATGCCGAACTCCTGGGTTTACGCACGCAAGTGGCAGAGCTGGACGAGCAGGCGGTCGGGCTGCGCCAGCAGATCCGTTCGGACGTGCTTGCAAGCGAGCTGCCGGTCGAGGCTTTGACCCGGCTTTACCAATACCAGCAATCGGCGGATCTGGCGCGCAACCAATATCAATCGCTTCTGGCCCAGAGCGCGGATTTGCAGGTGCAGGCCGAATTGCAGATCGCCGACAGCCGTATCGTTTCGCCCGCACTGCCGCCGAGCGAGGCGAGCTTTCCCAACACAAGGCTGATCCTGGCACTGGCCGGGTTGGCGGGGCTGGGGTTCGGGGTGGGGCTGGCGGTGATCTACGAGAACTTCCTGGGAGGGTTCACCAGCGAAGGCCAGTTGCATCTGGTAACGCGTCTGCCGGTGGTGGGCGAAATTCCATTGCAAAGGCTCTCATTCGATGCCGAGGCGGCAGCCGATATGGTGATCACGGCACCGCTCTCGCACTATGCGGAATCGGTAAGGCGGGTCCAGGCGGGATTGGATCAGCACTTGCGCCGGAAACGCTTCCCCCGCCAAAGCGGAGCAGCGGGGAATGAGCCCGAGGAGGAGCGAGGGCAGGTCATCATGGTGTCCTCCTCGGTTCCTCAGGAGGGAAAGACCACGCTGGCGCTGTCGCTGGCGCGGGCCTATGCCCAATCGGGCAAGTCCACATTGCTCATCGATTGCGACCTGAGGCGGCCGGCGATCCACAAGAACCTCGGCATCGAGCCAGAACTGGGGCTGTTCGAATATCTGGCCGGAAGGGCGGGAGCCGATACGCTCGCCTCGATCGTGTTGCGCGACCAGGACACGGGGCTCAGCGTCGTGGTGGGCTCGAAGCGTTCGGACATTCCCACCGACCAGTTGATCACCGGCAACGCCTTTACCCGGTTGATCGCGGCGGCGGTCAAGAATTTCGACCTGGTCATCCTCGATACGCCGCCTGTGCTGCCGGTGGTCGACGGGCTCTACCTCTCCCAATACGCCGATGCGGTGCTGTTCGTGGTGCGCTGGTCCGCGACCGCCCAGAGCGAGGTGCGCACGGCGATAAGCCGGCTCGAGCAGGCCAAGACCCCCGATGCGCCGGTGGCTGCCGTGCTCAACCAGCAGGCGGGCGGTCAGGCGCGGTATGGCAAGAGCTATCAGGGATATTACGAGGAATAATGGGCATTGGACGTGACAGGACCGCCGGCATAAAACAATCATTAAGCGAAACGTCAGATCGGGAGGATACCCATTAGCGCGCCTGCAGCCATCGCCTTCGGAACCTCCGGGCTCAGGGGCCTCGCCGAGGGGTTCACGCCTGAAATCGTCATGGCCTATGTCGCCGGCTTTCTCCAGACCGCCTGCGCGGGGGCACGGGACAGAGAGGTGGTGGTGGGATACGATCTGCGGGCGTCGAGCCCTGGGATTGCCGCCCTGGTGGGCGGGGCGGTCGAAGCTCTTGGCTGGGGGGTGGTCAATGCGGGCAAGGTGCCGACGCCGGCGATGGCGCTGGCCGGGCTAGAGCATGGCGTGCCGGGGATCATGGTGACGGGGAGCCACATTCCGGCCGACTATAACGGGCTCAAATTCTACCGACCCGATGGCGAACTGCTCAAAAGCGACGAGGAGCCGATCGGGCGCGAGGCTCGGGCGCTGCTCGAAGGCGAGGGGACGGCCTTCGTGCCGGGCCTGCCGCCGGTCGATCCGCGCATCAGCAATGGTTATGAAGCGCGCTACCTCACGGCTTTTGCGCCGGGCGCCCTGGCGGGGCTCAAGATCGGGATTTTCCAGCATTCAGCGGTCGGTCGGGACATTGTGGGGCGCGTGCTGGGTGTTCTGGGAGCCCGATGCGTTTCGATCGGGCGGAGCGAAAAATTCGTCGCCGTCGATACCGAGGCTGTCGAGCCCGATGTGATGGCGGAGCTAAGGGCGGCGCTGGCCGAACATGGGCTCGATGCCATCGTCTCGACCGATGGGGATGGCGACCGGCCGCTGCTGATCGATGCGGCGGGCGAGCAGGTCAATGGAGATGTGCTGGGTGCGCTGACGGCGCGGGCGCTCGGCGCGCGCATAGTGGTGACGCCGCTGACCTCGACCGGGGCGCTCGAAATGAGCGGATGGTTCGAGACGGTCGAGCGGACGCGGATCGGTTCGCCCTATGTGGTGGAGGCTATGGCTGAAGCCGGGGATGAAGGCGTCGTCGGGTTCGAGGCCAATGGCGGATTTCTTATGGGGAGCCGGTTCGGCAAGCTTACCCCGCTCGCAACCCGGGATGCGATGGTTCCGTTGATCGCGGTATTGGCCGAGGCGGTGCGCCGGGGCGTGCCGGTGGGCGATCTCGTGGGCGAGCTTCCCAGGCGCGTGATGCGGGCTGACCGACTTAAAAAGGTGTCGCCCGAGGCCGGCAAGGCACTGGTGGCGGACCTGGCCAAATCGAGCGAGTTGCGGGCACGGTTCGGAGAAGACTTCGTGGCGCCGGAAACCATCGATACTAGGGACGGTACAAGGCTCGTTGCCAAGGATGGCACGATCGTCCATTTCCGCCAGTCGGGCAACGCACCCGAACTCCGATGCTATGTCGAGACCGACAGCGCCCAGACAACAAAGGCGATGCTTGCCATGACCATGGCCAGGCTCGCCGCCTATTTCGAGGGGACCCGATAGAATGGATATGCCGGTTTCGCAGGCCCGACGAATCGTTCCTGTCATTCTCGCCGGGGGGAGCGGCACGCGGCTGTGGCCCATTTCCCGCACGGCCAGGCCCAAGCAGTTCCTGGCGCTTTTGGGTGAGCACAGCCTGTTCCAGCTGACCCTGCTGCGGCTCAAGGACGATCCGCGCTATGGTGCGCCGATCGTCATCACCAATGAGGATTACCGGTTTCTGGTCGCCGAGCAGGCCCATGAAATCGGCATCGTGCCAGCCAGCATCGTGCTCGAACCTGTGGCGCGCAACACCGCGCCGGCGATCGTTGCCGCGAGCCTGATGGCAGCCCAGGACGGCAGCGATCCGCTCATCCACGTGCTGCCCTCGGACCATGGCATCGTTGTCGATAAGGCCTATGCGCAGGCACTGGACACTGCCGAAGCAGTGGCGCGGGAGGGGCGGCTTGCGACCTTCGGGATCGACCCCACCGAACCGGCCACCGAATTCGGCTATATCGAAGCGGGCGAAAGCCTGCCGTCCGGCGGCCGGCGGGTGGCCCGGTTCGTCGAAAAGCCCGACGCGGAAAAGGCGGCGACAATGATCGCGGCGGGGTCGCATTACTGGAATTCGGGGATGTTCCTGTTCACCGCATCGGCCTTTCTTGCCGAGTGCGAAAAGCTGGCGCCTGAAATCTTCGCAGCGGCGAGCGCGGCGGTGGACAAGGGACGGGCCGATCTCGATTTCTATCGCCTCGATGCAGCCTCGTTTGCCCAGGCGCCCTCGATATCGGTGGATTATGCGATCTTTGAAAATACCGATCTGGCCGCGGTGGTGCCGGCCACGATCCAGTGGACGGATCTGGGATCGTGGAACGCGGTGTGGAAGAGCGGGGCCCGCGATGCAGCGGACAATCTGGGCGTGGGCAAGGTGACGCTCAACGCGGCGTCGCGCTCGCTGGTGATGTCGGAAAGCCATCATGTGGTGCTCGACGGGCTCGACGACGTCGCCGTGCTCGCGAGCGAGGACGCTGTCTATGTGGGACGGCTATCGGCGGCGCAATCGGTGGGCGAGGTGGTCAAACGGCTCAAGGCCGATCCGCAGACCCGGCATTTCACCGAAATCCACCGCACGAGCTATCGGCCCTGGGGCGGGTATACCTCGGTGCTCAATGGCGCGCGGTTCCAGGTCAAGCGGCTGTTCGTCAAATCGGGGTGCCGGTTGAGCCTGCAAAAGCACCTGCACCGCTCCGAGCATTGGGTGGTGGTGCGCGGCACCGCCGAGGTGCAGGTGGGCGAGAACGTGCGCCTGCTGCACGAGAACGAAAGCATCTACATTCCGCGCGGCGAGATCCACAGGCTTTCCAACCCCGGCAAGATCGAACTCGAAGTGGTGGAGGTGCAGACCGGCGATTATCTGGGCGAGGACGACATCATTCGCATCGAAGACGAGTTCGGCCGCAGTTAGAGTCGGGGATTTGATTGAATCAACTCCCCGGCTCTAACCCTTTGTTTTGTCGCGTTTCCGAACCGCAAAATGGTACCCACTTTTGCTGGAAACGCTCACATCTAATCGTTCGACACAACGAAACTTATCCCCGCCCTGCCAGATTGGGTGATGATGGCGCCAGAGCGATAACGGCAACTGGAGCCAGAAACGATGACTGCAGATTTTTCAGGGCGGGCGAGCAGCGCGAGCGGACCGGCGGGCGATTTCTTCGCCATCACGCCCGATGATTTCAACGACCTGCCGCAGGTGACCCGGGCGATCTATGTCGGCAGCGCCGGCAATCTTGCCGTCGTCTCGGCTTGGGGGCGGGAGGTCCGGTTTGCCAATGTTGCCGGCGGCACCGTGCTGCCGGTTTGCGCGGCGCGGATCATGGCCAGCGGGACAGATGCCGGCGATCTGGTGGGGCTCGTTTGATGGAGATCGCGCTTTCACTTTCGCTTTCGGGTGCGGGGGCTCACGAGTCATTGCTGGCAGAGACACAGGCGCTGCTGTCGCGGTTTTCCGTCCAGCCGAGCATGGCGCGCATGGCCGCGATTAACCGGCTGATCGGGGCGCTCAAGGCGGGCGGGGTGTGGCAGCGGCTCGATGCGCTCTATGTCCTGGCGGCTCACGACGCACAGGCGGCGCAGCGCAACTGGGTTGCCGACAGCTACAATATCGTCCCCGGCGGCGCGCCGGTGTTTACGGCGGACCGAGGTTATCAGGGCGATGGCAATGGGTACCTCGATACGGGCCTCAACCCGGCGACCAGCGGGCTCAATTATCGCGAGGATGATGCCTCGTTCGGGTTCTGGAGCCTCACGAACCATGCGAGCGAAAGCTACGATATGGGGGCGTTTCAATCGGCGACCGTGAGAGCGGATATGCGCATTTTCCGGCCCGGCGCATGGTTTCCCGCTTATCTCAACGATGAAACGTTTCTTCATCTTGCGGTGAGCGGGGCGACTGGCCTGTTCAGCGTTTCGCGGGTCGACGGCGCGACCCGAACGGTGCGGGCGAACGCGGGAACGCTCCAGACGGCGGAGGCGGGCACGACCGGTGTTCCGAACCTCTCCTTCCATATTTTGGGTGCCAATGGGTTGAGCGGACGTTCGCAGCGCCAATGTGCGGCCGCCTGGATCGGCGGTGGTTTGACGGAGGCGCAATATGGCACGCTGCATGGGGCGTTGCGGGTATATCTGGAGGAGGTCGGGACGGTCCAGGCCGAATGACGTTCGGTAGCGAGGCTTACACCTTCACCTATCGGGGGTGAATGGCAATCGGTCGACGAGACAGGAGATCGACCGAGAGCAGGAACATTATGATCGCCGTGTAGGTCAGTATCGAGGTATCGATTTCCTGGAACAGAGACCAGGCGCCGACAACGGCGATGCCTCGCACCCAGAAGGGTGCCGTCTTTCGTTTGAACGGGTCATGCGAGAGGACGGACCTGACCCCGCGCGCTACCGGCAATATCCAGAACGCCAGGATTGCGAAGGTCAACGCAAGTAATCCGCCGCGCGTCAGGAACGACAGCGGCATGGAGTGACTGCCTACGGCGTATTGCAGGGATGGGTCGTCCTTGGGTTTGTATCCCAGACCCAAAAACGGGTCGCCGGCGATAAATTGCGAAAGCGCTGCCCCATAGAGATCGAACCGGTCATTGGTGGAATACTGCCTGAACGATGAGGCGAAATCGACCAGGAGCGGGAGCAGTCCGGCGAGGATGGAAGCGAAAACCAGGAGGAGCGAACCCAGTACCATCCGGTTTCGGCTGATCCATAGATATGTGAGAACACTGACCCCGATATGAATTCCGATAACGGTCCGGCTGAGCGTCGAGACGATCAGGAGGATGGTGACGGCCTCGGTTAGGACAAAGTCTCGTTTCCTGCCATCGGCCCAGAAATATGCCGCGGCCAGATTGCCGGCGAGCGAGACGATGATGGCGCCGGCAGTGTCCCAGCGCGCGAAATAGATAAAGCGAGGGGCGGCGAAAGAGCCAAAACCCCAATCGGGGCGGTAGATGCGCGTGCTGGCGAGATATCGCAGCATTTCGGTGTCGCTATCGGCAAAGCCGGAAAGCAGCGTCGGAAACGAGAGGACCTCGGACCCGGTGAGGGCGAACGCCAGGATGCCGACGCCGAAAAGCAGCAGGCAGAACAGCAGGAGCCGGTGGCTCAACATGCCGATCTGTTCGAGAAACACTTCGCGAAAATCTCTAGGATCGTGCCGGTTCTGGGCCTGGCGATAAAGGTGCTTGATGGTGCCGATGGCAAGCAGCGTTCCGCCGACCAAGATCCCGATGCTATAGATCGAAGATAGCGCACGGTCGTAAGCGCCGTCGCGCACCACACCGATGACTGTCGCCGCCGCCAGGGCCAGCACCAGCGCGGCGATCGGCAGCAAAAGGCTGGATCGATAAGGAACACTGCGGTACGTCCATGAGAGGTAAAGACCGGCGAGTGGAACAACCAGGATTTCGAGACCTAAGAGCAGGGCGATAAAGGCAAACAGCACCCAATTTCGCGTGTCGCTGCTCGATGACGCCCGCTGAACTTCCGGCATCCCTGGCGCATGTAGATTTGGGGCAATTGACATGGGTTCTGCCGTGGCTCGGGGCGCTTCTTATGCTTCGATTTCCAGGATTTTTCAGGCGGGGTTGGCGTTTTTACTCGTTGTCGTACTCGCGACTATACTTGGGCCTTCGCAGTTCGGTGTCTACACCATCACGATATCGATTGCCGCCATGCTTCAATATGTATGCGGTCATTGGTTATCGAGCGCCATCTTGCGGGAGGCGGATGACGGCGAACAGGCCGTAACGCAAGGGGAAGTCGATCACCTGCTGCTCCTGATCGCGCTGGCTACCGCCCTGCTTTACGCTGCGGTTTATTTCTTTTGGGGAGAGCGCGCAGCCCTCTATACGGTCCTGTGCTGGCTTGTTGTGGCTGTCGAGCTGGCGTTTTTGTGCCAGACAAGTTTTGCCGCCGCCAAAGAGGAATGGGGGCGTTTTTCCCTCGCCTATGCGGGGCGCGGTCTTTTGGCGCTGCTGCTTGTCGCCGGCGTCGCCGTCTATACATCATCGGCCGCCTGGACCCTCGCCGCCTATGGCGTCAACACCGGGCTCGCCGCGCTGATTTGCCGGCGGCGCCTGGGAGGTGGGAGCAGTTTTGCCAGGCTTTTCGGGATGTTCAGGCGCTATGCCGGGCTTGGCCTGACCGCAATCATCCGACAGCTTTACGATCGGGGAGACCGGGTTGTTGTGGGCGCCCTTTTCGGGGCCGAGATGGCCGGCACATATGGGCTGGCGTCCGATCTGGTCCGGCGCCCTATGCAGACATTGGGCGGGGCGATGCATGCGGCCTTCTTTCCCAGGCTGGCCAGGCTCTATGATCGTGACGAGGAAGCCTTCAAGGTCCGATGGAAGGCAAATTCGCTGGTCGTGGCCTGGAGCGCGGCGATCAGTGCCGTGGCCGGGATCGTTGCCGCCGATCTCTTGTTCGTCTCGCTCGGAACCTATTCCGCAGTTCTCTTAACGTTTGCCGTTGTGCTGTCGATTTCGGCGGCGGTGGAGACTTTTGACACTTTCCACTCCTCCTATGCGCTTATCGGTGCGCGACGCCTGGATCGGCTGCCCATCGTTTACGCGGCAGCGGGTTTGGTCTTTGTGCTGTTTGCGGCGTTTGCCAGGTTCAGCGGCAATGCGTTGCTCATCGCCTGGGGTGTGGTTGCCGCCAACATTTTTGGCATTTGCGGCGTGGTCATTCTCAGCAGCCGGAAAGCCCATAAGGTCGCGGTCACCCGTGAGGTGGCCTACCCGCTGCTCTATTGTGTGCTGTCGGTGGCAACCTGGTTTTTCCTGAGGGACGGCGGGCACCTCGCCCAGCAGATTGTGGTGGCGACAGCTCTTGGTGCCGTCGGACTGGCGGCGGCAGGCATCAACATCTATCGGCGCCGCGCTTCGTTCGAATGACCGCCTTACCGGCGCTCTGTGTGCCGTAAAAGCCGGTAGAATGCATATGGGTTCGTCGTGAAATAGCGCCAGGCCAGGCGCTTGGGGTCGTCCAGCATGCGATAGAGCCATTCGAGCCCCAACCGCTGCATCCATTTGGGAGCACGCGGAGCGTCGCCGGCAAGGAAGGCGAAGAGGCCGCCACAGGTCTTGATCCAGGCGATACCCGCCAAGCGATGACGGTTGCGCACGCACCAGAACTCCTGGCGCGGCTTGCCCAATCCGACCCAAAGGATTTCGGCACCGCTGGCGCGGATCGTCGCGCAGATCCGTTCATCGTCCGCGTCATCGAAATAACCGTGGTGACGGCCGACGATCTGGACCTCGGGATAGGTCCTGCCGATGGCCTCTACCGCTGCCTTGTTCTGGGCGTCGGTGGCCCCCAGGATAAAGAATTTGAACCCATGCCGGGCGGCAACCATGGCGGCGTCGTGGAAAAAATCGGTGGTCGCGATGCGCTCGGGGAGCGGCTTGCCGGTCAGTTTCGAGGCAAACACCACGGGCATGCCATCGGCGTGGACGATGTCGGCCTGGGCCATCGCGCTGGCAAATTGGGGATCCTGGCCGGCCAGGGCGATGCCTTGGCCGTTGGATGAGAAGACAAGCCGGGGACGCCATGTATCCCTCCGGGCGCGGGCAGCAAGGCAGTCTTGAACCATTGTTTCGGCCAGTTGGCTGCACGTGACGCTTGCCGTGGGGAAGCCACCGATGACGACAGAAGGGATTGTGGAGGTCGTTTCGACCTCACGCAGCATCCTTGTACCTGCGATACCAATCAACGAAGGCTTTAACGCCGGTTTCGACGTCGATGCCGGGCACGAAGCCCGTGAGGGCTTCAAGCAGACCCTCATTGGCGTATGTGGCGACCACATCGCCCTGCTGCATGGGCAGCATGGTCTTGTTGGCGGTGCGGCCCAGGCATTTTTCAATGGTCTCGATGAAGGGCATCAGCCCCACGGGCTGGCCGCCGGCGATGTTGACCGCGCGCCAGGGCGCGACCGAGGAAAGGGAATCGGTGACGCCAGCCGCCTCGACTGGTCGGCCTTCCTCGGGAATCGCAGCCGACAGGCGCACGATGCCCTCGACCAGATCGTCGATATAGGTGAAGTCGCGCTGCATCTGGCCATTGCCATAGACCTCGATCGCCTCTCCGCGTTCGATGGCGTCGACGAATTTGAACAGCGCCATGTCCGGGCGCCCCCAGGGGCCGTAGACGGTGAAGAACCGAAAGCAGGTGGTGGGGATCTTCCAGAGGTGCGAATAGGAGTGGCTCATCGCCTCGCAGGCCTTCTTGGTGGCCGCATAGAGCGAGACGGGGAAGTCGGTTCGGTCCACTTCCCTGAACGGCATTTGCGCGTTGCCGCCATAGACCGAGGAGGTGGAGGCGATCAGAAGGTGTTGTACCGGATTGGCCCTTACCGCTTCGAGCAGGTTGAAGGTGCCCACAAGATTGGCGCTGATATAGGTGTCGGGATGCTCGAGACTGTAACGCACGCCGGCCTGGGCCGCGAGATGGATGACGATATCGGGCGCAAACAAGGCGATGGCTTCGGTCAGCGCATCCTTGTCCTCGAGCATGGCCTCGACGGCGCTGAAGGCGTTGGACCGGCGCAAAATAGCGAGCCGCGCCTGCTTGAGAGCGGGGTCGTAATAGGCGGTCATGCCATCGAAACCGACGACCTGATGGCCGTCAGCAAGGAGGCGCCTGGTCAGGTGAAAGCCGATAAAGCCCGCCGAACCGGTGATGAAAACCTTCATTCGGCTGCGTCCATCCGGCCTTCGTGATCGCCTACCGCTTGGCTGCGTCCGATCGAGGCGTAGGTGAAGCCGGCCTTTTCCACGTCGGAGCGGCGATAGACGTTGCGAAGGTCGACCAGGGCGGGGGTTGCCATGGCCGCCTTGAGACGGCCCAGGTCGAGCGAGCGGAACTGGTTCCATTCGGTCACCAGAACCAGACAGTCCGCATCCTTTGCGGCGTCATAGGCATCGGCCGCATATTCGATGCCCGAGATCATCGACTTGGCCATCTCCATGCCTTCGGGATCATAGGCACGGATAGTTGCTCCCGCATCGAGCAGGGTCTGGATGATGGCGATGGAGGGGGCATCGCGCATGTCGTCGGTGTTGGGCTTGAAAGTCAACCCCAGAATGCCGATGGTCTTGCCGCGCACATTGCCCTCGCAGGCCGCAATCACCTTGCGGCCCATGGCCCGCTTGCGGTTATCGTTGACCGCCACCGTGGTCTCGATAAGCCGCAGGGGAGCGTCGAAATCCTGGCCGGTCTTGACCAAGGCCAGCGTGTCCTTGGGAAAACAACTGCCGCCATAGCCGGGACCGGCATTCAAGAATTTCGATCCGATGCGCTTGTCGAGCCCGATGCCGCGCGCGACGGCCTGTACGTCGCCCCCGGCCTTCTCGCACAGATCGGCCATCTCGTTGATGAAGGTGATCTTCATGGCGAGGAACGCGTTGGCGGCATATTTGATGAGTTCGGCGGTGCGCCTTCCCGTGAACATCACGGGCGCCTGGTTGAGATAGAGCGGGCGATAGACCTCTTCCATCACCGGGCGGGCGCGTTCGTCCTCAAGGCCGACCACGATACGATCGGGGCGCTTGAAATCGTCGATAGCGGCGCCTTCGCGCAGGAATTCGGGGTTGGAGACCACGACGAAATCGGCATCGGGATTGGTGTCGGCGATGATGCGCTCGACTTCATCGCCGGTGCCCACGGGCACCGTTGATTTGGTGACGATCACGGTGAAGCCCTTGAGAGCGCGGGCGATATCGGCGGCGGCGGCGTGGACATAGGAGAGATCGGCATGCCCGTCGCCGCGGCGCGAGGGGGTGCCCACCGCGATGAAGACCACGTCGGCATCGGCGACGGCGCTGGCCAGATCGGTGGTGAACGCGAGGCGCCCGGCAGCGGCATTGGTGGTCACCAGCGTGTCGAGCCCGGGCTCGAAGATCGGGATGATCCCTTGCTTGAGCCTGTCGATCTTGCCCGCATCGAGATCGACGCACGTCACCTCATGGCCGAAATCGGAAAAGCACGCCCCGCTCACAAGGCCCACATAGCCGGATCCGATCATCGTTATACGCATTAAAAATCCACCTGTTTTTCGGGCGTTCCGCACCGACCCCAGCGGTCCGCGCGGTAATCACCGCATCTTTGCACTCAAGCGCCCTATGTCTTTATCCGGGCATTATTGCGATTCGACGGCGGTTGCATCGCCGCAGACTTTTCTGATGATGGCGCCATCGCCAATGGCCCAGAAGGCGCAATTGGCGAAATCGCTGTCGGCGGGTTGGTTGCACTTGCCATAGCGTAGGGGCTGTCCTGCCATGTCGATTACATGTCCGCCCGCGGCGCGCAGAATGGCGTCACCGGCGGCGGTGTCCCATTCCATCGTCCGGCCGAACCGAGGATAAAGATCGGCGGCGCCTTCGGCAAGCAGGCAGAATTTGAGCGACGACCCGGCTGTCGAGAAATCGGTGATCTCAAGGGCGTCAAGGCGCGTGTCGGCTTGGCCGCTCCCGTGGGAGCGGCTGCCAATGGCCATCAGCCCGGATTTGGGCGCCACCCGCACCTTGACCGGCACCGTCTCGATCATCGCGTGGTTCTCGACCCTGGCTGCAAAGGCGCCACTGGTGCGGCTGCCCCACCAGATCCGGCCCAATGCCGGCGCATAGACCACCCCGGCAACGGGAACGCCGTGTTCGATAAGGGCGATATTGACGGTGAACTCGCCATTGCGGGCGATGAATTCCTTGGAGCCGTCCAGCGGATCCACCAGGATGAAACGGTCGGCGAGCACCGGCTTAAGACCATTGGCGACCGCTTCCTCGGCGACGACGGGGATATTCGGGAGCAGCGCAGCCAGTCGATTCATGATCAGCGCCTCGGCGGCGGTGTCGGCCTCGGTCAGCGGGGTGTCGTCGGCTTTGGTCTGGACGGAAAAGTCCCTGCCATAGATGGTCAGGATCAATTCTCCAGCGCTGAGCGCGATCTTGGCGAATTCGCCGGTCATCTCATCAAGCGTCGGTGGCTGGGCAGGGCGGGGATCTGGCGCTGTCATGGAACTCGGCATTTCTAAGCTGTCGTGCGCGATGGTAATGCAGTTGGCCCAAGAGCTAAAGGCCAGTTCCGTTCAGGAACTCCTGCCGCACGGTTATCCAGATGATCCTTAGATCGAGAAGCAGCGAGAAATTTTCAATATAGGCGAGATCGTGGTCGATCCGCGCCCTCGCCCGGGCGGGGTCATCGGTTGGTCCGCGGAGCCCATGGGCCTGCGCCCAGCCCGAGAGCCCCGGCTTCATGGCTTGCCGCGCCGAATAATAAGGAACGAGGTGATCATAGGGAACGCCGCCGGCCAGCATGCCGAACGCATGCGGCCTTGGACCGATCAGCGACATGTCGCCCTTGAGCACGTTGATGAGCTGGGGCAATTCGTCGATCGACGTCCGGCGCAGGAAGCGACCGACGGGAGTAACGCGGGGATCATCGCGCACCGTTTGCATCATGCCCGTGACGTCGCAGCGATCGACATACATGGTGCGGAATTTGAGTACGCCGATCGGCTGGCCGTTCAGTCCCTCACGTGGCTGCCTGAAGAAAACGGGCCCCGCACTCGAGAGGCGGACGAACATGGCGATTGCCACAAAGCCGGGAAGAAACAGAATAAGCGCGAGCAGGCTGAAGGCGATATCGAAGCAACGCTTGACGGCCAATTGTGCCACCCTGAGCGGAGTGGGACGGGAAAGGACAGGTTGGCCTTCGATCAGCGTCAGCATGAGGCCCGATTGCGGCATCCGCACCGCCTTTTCGGTGGAACGGTGCCCTGGCGTTTCTCTGGCTGACTGCCTCAGGCTATGAGCATGCGTCCGCTCCGCGGCCAATTCCTGCATATTCGCGGCCCCCACAGCAAATGCAGCAATAATCGGTTATGTCGGACGGTCACATTGGCACGAATTTTAACAACCGTGAACGGCTTATTATCGAATGGTTAACCTTCATGATCTCGGCGGCGCACGGGATATTGCTGGCGTAGAGTTCTGCCCGCGCGCTCAGACGAGGCGGGCATACATGGTTATTGACTCGTAAATGGCGCCTCCGTAGCATTTTGAATTGGACGTGCATTCTACGCTTGGGGGCGTGTGGTTATGTTCAAGGGATTTCCTTATGCGGCGATTGCCGCAGCGCTTTGTGTTTCCATAGCCTCACCTGGTGTTGCGCAAACTCTCGACACTTTGGTTGTCGAAACTGCCTGTGCATCTGCGGAGGCAAGCGAGATGGACTGCCTTGCCGCTGTCGAAGCGTATACCGCCGGCCTTTTTGGGCTTCCTGCAGCCGAAGCCGATATTGCCTTGGGCATGCTCGCTGCCACGCTGGCATCGTCGTCCCTTGTCGCTGGAACCGGTTCGCCGGTCATTGCCGCGGCGCTTTCGGCCATCGTGCCGGCCGTGACCGACCCCGCCCAGGCCAACCAGATTGCCGAGCTTTCGGCCGCTGTCGAAACGGGAGTCGATCTTCCGGTTGCCGCCGTGAGTGAACCGGTGCCGGCCAGCCCGAGCTGATTTTGTCAGCTACTCGGCCAATATCGCTTCGAGCGTATCGCAGGCCAGTTCGATATCGGCTGGCCTGCCGACACTGAGGCGGATGCAGCGGTCGAGGACTGGCACGGCAGGTTTGCGCACGAAGATGCCGCGGGCGAGCAGCCGCTCAAGAATGGCGCCGGCGCGCGCGGTGCTGCCGCAATCGATGGCGACGAAGTTGGTGGCCGAGGCGATGGGGGCGAGTCCCAATTGCCGGGCGCGCTCGGCGATGCGGTCGCGACCGGCGGCGATCGCCTGGACGGTGCGGTCGAGATAGTCCTGATCGTCCAATGCCGCCAGCGCGGCGATCTGGGCGAGCTTGTTGACGCCGAAATGATTGCGGATGCGATCGAAGGCGGCAATGAGATCAGCCGGGCCGATGCAATAGCCGATGCGCATGCCAGCCAGCCCATAGGCTTTTGAGAAGGTCCGGAAGCGCAGGAGGTTCGGACGGGCAACATCGATGGCCGGCAACGTGCCGGCCGGGGCGGTTTCGCCATAGGCTTCGTCGAGGACGATCAGCGTCTCGGGCGGAACCGCGTCAATGAAGTGCTCGATCTCTTCGGCGGGCCACCAGGTGCCCATGGGATTATCGGGATTGGCCAGATAGACGATTTTGGTCGGGGCAGCCCGTGTCGCTTCGAGCAGGCCCGAAAGGCTTTCCCTATCGTCTTCATAGGGCACGGTAGAGAGCTCGGCCCCTTGGGCGGCGACGTGATAGTTGAAGGTCGGGTAGGCGCCCAGCGAGGTCACCACGCGGTCGTTTTGCGCCAGAAAGAGGCGGCAGGTCAGCCCTAGCAGCGCATCGATGCCCTCGCCCACCGAGAGGGTTTCGACCGGCGTGCCCAGATGGTCCGAAAGCGCCGAGCGGACGGCAAAGATTTCCGAATCCCCATAGGTCCAGACATCGCCTGCCGCAGCGGCGATGGCGGCGATCACCTTGGGTGAGGGACCGAAGGCGCTTTCATTGGCGCCCAGCCGTGCGCGGAAGGGGATGTCGGTGCGGCGCTCGATGACTTCCGGTCCCACGAAGGGGACCGTCGGGGGCAGGGCGGCAATGACTGGCGCAAGGCTGGGGTGTTTCAATCGTGATCTCCTCCGGTTTCTCGCTCTCAGCCTTGCGCCGCCGCGAGCATTTCGTCCTGCCGCTTGCGCAGGGCAAAGAGCTTGGTGGAGGTATCGGGCGTGGCGTTTGATGTGGTCAACAGCTCGCCTTTTTTGATCGGGGCGGTGACCGTGCCGCCTTCGAGAAGGCCGACCGGAATGGCGCCGGCGGCGCGGGCATCGGCCACGGCCATGGTCCAGGAGCGATAGCAGGTTTCCCCGATGGCATCGAGCGGAGTGCCCGGCACAAGGTCGCGCTTGGCGACGGCACAGACTTCGGCGACGGGGTTGGCCAGCGGTACCATGTCGGGCTTGCCGTAAAGCATGATCCGCGCCGCGGTGAGGGGCACCTCGAGGCTGGTGAGGTGGTAGGGGCGATAAAACCCGTAATAGGGGCCATGGCCGACATGGAGATCGTCCATTCTCTCGACCACGCGCGGATGGGTGGCCCTGGCGATCACGAAGACGCCCGGCGCAACGCCCTTGCCGATGGTGTAATCGACAACGCCGGATTTTTCGAGCACGCCGCCATCGGCCTTGGGGATCAACACCTTGGGCAGCGTTTCCCGGTCCGCATTGGGCCCGTGCATCCCCGGCCGGTCGGGGACAAGGCCCGTCGCATTGGCGATGGCGGCCATTTCCACCATGGTCTTTGAGCCATCGACGAATTCGACGAGCATGCGGGGGTTCATGTTGCGGCGCGTGGCTTCTTCGACATAGTCGGCGGGGACCGCATCGTGGTTCAGGGGGTTGTTCTTGCCCTTGCCGGCGGCAACGATCTCAAGGCCAAGGGCGGAGGTGAATTCGATAAGTTCCATGCACGAGGACGGCTCGTCGCCAGCGCCCACCGAATAGATGACGCCGAGGCGATCGGCTTCGTGTTTGAGGTAGGGGCCGATGGTGACGTCGGCTTCGACATTCATCATCACCAGATGTTTGCCGTGCTCCATGCCCAGAAGGTCGAAATCGGCGCCCACGCCGGGCTTGCCGGTCGCATCGATAATGACGTCCACTTCGGGGGCCGTGACCATCAACTCGGTATCGGAGGTGACCGCGATCCGCCCCATGTCGATGGCGGCGCTCATGGCGCTGCGCGAGGACACCTCACGGGCGTGATCGCTCTGCCCACCGGGGCCATAGGCGATATCCATGGCGGCCATGGCGGTGTGCGGACGGCGGGTCGAAATGGCGGCGATCTCGATGCCGTCCATCAGGGACACCTGAGTGACCAGATCTGTGCCCATTTCACCCGAGCCGATGATGCCGAGACGGATCGGCTTGCCTTGATCCTTGAGGCGTTCGAGATCCCGGGCGATGCCGGTCCTTGAAATTTTCATGACCCTTTGGGTTCTTTCAGCGTTTAGTCGTGCGCCTGTCCTAATTCATTTCCGGGCCAAGGGAAATGCGGAACGGGCTTCATTTCGGCGCGAGGCCATAGCAGTATGGAAAAGGCAAGAGGACGGGGCTCATGGACGACATCTCCATTTCGATCGAAGGCGCATGCGGTATTATCCGGCTGGCCAGGCCTAGGGCGATCAACGCCCTGAGCGCGGATATGATCGCGGCGGTGCGCGCTGCCCTCGACGAATGGGACGAAAACGAGCGGGTGCGGGCCGTCCTGATCGAGGGCGAAGGGGAAAAGGGGTTGTGCGCGGGCGGGGACGTGCGCGCGACGCGGGAATTGGCACTTGTCGGCGACACGCGGCGGGTCTCTGCGTTCTTTGCCGACGAATACGACATGAACGGGCTGATCGCGACCTATCCCAAGCCGATCGTTGCCCTTCAGCACGGCATCGTCATGGGCGGGGGGATCGGAATATCCTCGCACGCCCGCTATCGCATCGCCACGGCTTCGAGCCGGTTCGCCATGCCCGAAGGGGCGATCGGGTTCTTCTGCGACGTGGGCGTCAACGCCATCCTTTATAAGACCGCCCAGGCGCGGGCGCTCGCCTTTTTAATGTCGGGGCAGACTGTGGCGGTCGCCGATGCCATCGCGCTGGGGCTGGCCGATGCGGCGGTGCCCGAGGACGCTCTGGCCGGCCTGCGCGCACGGGTGATCGAGGCGGCGCAGGCGGGCGATCCGGACACGGCCATCACCGCGCTCATCCAATCGGAATCGATCGATCCGGGGGAAGCGAGCTTTTGCGGGCTTGCCGATTCCCTGGCTCCGGTGTTTGCGGCCGAAACCGTAGGCAAGATCGTCGAGAACCTCCTCGATCTGGCCGAAGAGGGCGATCCGGGCGCCGCGGCGCTGCATGCGGCAATCGCCCGTCAATGTCCCACATCGCTGGCCGCCATCGTTATCTCCCACCGGCGGGCGCGACAGCTTCGTGATGTGCGGGCCATTCTCGAGGACGATCTGGCGCTGGCCAAGCATATGGCGCTGCGGCCCGATTTCGCCGAAGGGGTGCGCGCCGTGCTGATCGACAAGGACCGGAACCCCCAATGGCAGCCGGCGCGGCTTGCCGATGTGGATTCCGATGCGCTCGAAAAGGTGCTGGGGGAAGCGGCGCTGGCTTAGCCGGCGTCAGGGCATCGGCCAGGGATATTCGAGCTGCATGGCGACCACATAGGCCGTGGCGGGGCCGTAGCGGCTCGAGATTTCCTCAAGTGTCCCCTTTAGGGCTGCGGCTGGCGTGGTGGAGCCCGGCGCCAGCGTGGCGGTGGGCGCATTTGTACTGGACACCCGATCGGGCAGGATGCGGATGCCGTCCCGATCGGTCACCGCATCAGCGCTGGGGGCAACCGTCAGCGCCCGCGAGCGGTAAGTGCGCGACCAGGCATCGGCAGCGATGGCGAGCGAAACCGCATTAAATTGCGGTTCGAGGGCGAGGCTGTGCTCCTCGCGCTGCCAGAAGGCCGTAAGATTGGCCATGACGGTCGTGGCGAAGGGGCGTGTCAGGGAAAAGGCGTCGCTGTCATGGGCGGCGTTCCAGCTCTCAAAGCCGATTTCGGCGGCGACCGCTTCGGCCCGTGGCCGGCCGGCGATCGCTTCGACAAGAGTGAGCGCCATGGGGATGGAAGCGGAAATCCCCGTCGTCGTCACGACGTTGCCGTCAGCCACGATGCGCCGGTCTGGCACGTAGGTCATCGTGGGATTTTCGCGCCGCAATGCGTCAAGGAAGAACCAGTGCGTGGTGCCGCGCCGGTTTTCGAGCAGACCGGTGGCGGCCACCACCTTGGCGCCGGCACACACGCCGATGACGGTGCTGCCCTTTCCGGCCTGTGCGGCCAGCCAGGCCATGATTGCGGGATCGTCGTCCCGGCTCATGGCGGGAACGATCACATAGTCGGCGCCCTCGGGATGGGTAGCGTCGAACTGGGCGACACTCATGTCGGGCATTACCGTCAGTGCAGGATAGAGTTCCACCGGCCCGGCTTCGGTTGCCACCAGCACCACGTCGGCCACATCCGCACGCCGCAGGATGCCGGTGGGCATGAGGTAATCGGTGGTCTCGGTCGCATCATTGATGCCGATCACAGCGATCAGCGGACGCTCACGCTTTGGCGGGCGCAGCGCCTCGACGATCGCCGCGGTTTCTTCGGCCGGCACCGGGGCGGGCGTGGCCACCACGGCGGGCGGCAGCATCGCCACCCAGATGCCGAAACCGGCAATGGCGGCCAGCACGACACAGGCGAGGCCCGACAGGACGATCGACCACTTCATCATCATCTCCCCAGACCGTGGCTTGACCTCAGGGTAATCGAAGCTCAATCTGGCTGAAATGACATAATTCGAGCAGAAACGGCCATGGCGCGGACGGTGGGCATAATCATCCATCCGGGGTTCCAGATCCTCGACGCCACGGGGCCGGCCGCGGCATTGGAAATCGCGTCGCGTGATCTGGACGAGGGATATGAGCTCAGCATTCTGGCGCCCGAGGAAGGGGAGATCGCAAGCTCTTCGGGGCTGACGCTCAGGGCCGGGAAACTGCCGGCGGTAGCGCCAGACACGGTGATCGTCTCAGGTGGGGAAATCGTGCGCAACATGGCCGCGTTCGCCGCCATTGTCGCCTGGCTTGCGGCCGCTCGTCCCCGGCGGCTGGCCAGCGTGTGCTCTGGCGCGTTCTTTCTGGCCGAAGCGGGAAGGCTCAACGGGCGGCAGGCGACAACCCATTGGGACAGCACCGAGCGCTTCCGCCGGCTCTATTCCCAGGTCAGGCTAAGCCCTGATCGCATCTTTACCCGCGATGGGGAGGTCTGGACCTCGGCAGGCATATCGGCGGGCATCGATCTGACACTGGCGCTGATTGAAGACGATTGCGGTCCCGAAATCGCCCATAGGACGGCGCAGCAGCTCGTGGTGCACAAGCGCCGGCCGGGCGGGCAGTCGCAATATTCGCCACGCCTCGAGGTTCGGGGCGGAGAGGGGCGCTTTGGGCCGCTGATCGAATGGATGCGGGCCCATCTCGGCGAATCGCTGAGCGTTGAGCGGCTCGCCGAGCAAGCGGCCATGAGCCCGCGCAACTTTTCGCGGCGCTTTCTTGCCGAAACCGGCGCCACTCCGGCCAAGGCCGTCGAACGTCTGCGGCTCGAAGCGGCGCAGGAGGCCATCGAGTGCGGCTTTGGCAGCTTCGAGCAGATCGCTATCGGGTCAGGCTTTTCCGATGCGGCGCAGATGCGTCGGGCTTTCCTGCGCACGCTCGGTCAGCCGCCGCAATCGCTGCGGCGGACCGCAAGGCAGTGATCAGGAAACCCGCGCCCATGCCCCGACGAGACGGGGGTAGAAGATGCACGGGTCGCCCGCCCTTGCCTCGTCGAGCAGGCGCTGATGCAGCGTGTCGATGTCGATCTCGGCGGCCGTCGCAATGCCGAGCGCTTCGATTGCCGGCAACAGGCTGCGCGTGGATTCGACGATAAAGGCAAAGCCGTCGACATCATCGCGATTGCTGATGCGGGTGAGCCCGATCATCTCCGGTGTGAGACCGGCGGCGCGATAGGCAGGGTAGAGCCGGGCGCCCATGTCGGCGGCGCGGCCGGAGCGGCGATAGACCTCACCGATCCGCGCGATAGCCTCGTGGAGAAGCGGCAGGGCCGGCTCGGCATAGGACGAGGTGATATCGAACTCGATGAAATTTACCAGCGTGCCGGGCTTGAGCCGCCTGGTGAGTGCCGCGATGGTGGCGCCCGGATCGGTCATGTGCAGCAGGATGAACCGACCGATCACCGCATCGACCTCGGGGTGCTCTTCGATCGCCTCGAGCGTCGTCACGTCGAACGCGATATCGAAGCCGCGCCGGTGCGCTCTGGCCCGCGCGACCGAAAGCGCCGCTTCGGAGGGATCGATGCCGGTGACCGAACCTTGGGGCCCGACGATTTCGGCAGCGATGAGCGAGACGTCGCCCACGCCGCAGCCGAGATCGAGAACCCGCATCCCCTTTTCCAGCCCGGCACGCAGCAGAATATCGCGGGTTTGTCCGGCAAAGAGCGCCGCCTGCTGCTCAAGCCGCGCCAGTTCGCGTTCGGAATGGCCCAGGATGTAATCGTCGTGTGCGGGTTGGGCGCCGGGTGTGCTCATTGGGTCCTCATGTCTGGTTGATCGATAGGGAAAGGTCGGGTGTGAAATCATTAACGGGCTGGAGAGGCCTGTCTTGTAGGATGGGGAAAGGAAGGTGCTGTGCGGAAGCGGCCATGGTATACGGCGAAGTCGAATGCAGTCAGGCGCGGATCGCGCTCAGCGACACGCAGGGGAACGGCTTTCCGGTGCTGCTGCTGCACGGCAATTCGAACGCGCGCAACGTGTTCTTCCGTCAGTTTCAGAGCCCGCTTGCCCAACGCTACCGGCTGATCGCCATCGACCTGCCCGGGCATGGACAGTCGGGCAATGCGCGCGATCCGCAGGCCGGGTACACCATGCCGGGGCTCGCCGATACCGTGGCCGAGGTTCTCGATGCTCTGGCCATCGAGCATCTCGCCGTGGTCGGCTGGTCGCTGGGCGGGCATATCGGGATCGAGCTTATCGAGCGCGATCCGCGCATTGCCGGACTGATGATCGTGGGTACGCCACCGATTTCGCGCGGCATCCTGGGTGTGTTGCGCGGTTTTCAGCCCAACACCGATCTCGCGCTCACCACGCGGGGTCGCTTGCGGCCGCGGGACGTCGACCGCTTCTTCCGGATGTGCTTCGGGGCCAGAGGGCCGCAGGACTTCCGCGCGCTTATCGAACGCACCGACTGGCGCATGCGCCGCATCATGGGGCGGGGCATAATGGCCGGGCTGGGCGTCGATCAGAAATATGTGGTCGAGCATAACCGGGCTCCGCTTGCCGTGGTCAATGGCCAGAACGAACCTTTCGCCCGTCTCGAATACCTTGCCGGTCTCAACTACGCCAATCTCTGGGATGGGCGCTGCCATGTCATCGAGAAAGCGGTTCATGCGCCATTCCTGGAGGCTCCTCGAGAGTTCAACGCGCTGTTGGGGCGCTTTCTCGATGATGTCGCAGCATGGGCGGCGGCGGGAGCGGCGGGCGGCCTTCGCCGCCACGCCTGATCGCTGACTATCGGGTGCCAACGGACTCGACATTGCGGGCTGCCGCTGCGGCAGCCAGGGCGCCCAGCGGAACCGAAGCCATGCCGAAGAGAGTGTCGAGCTCCTCGGCGGTGGTGCGCATGAAGGGAAAGCGGGCGACGACGCTTTCGCGCACGGCACAATAGTTTATGCCCATCAGGCTGAGCTGCTTGTTCATGCCATGGTAGACGCGGGGCGGGCACAAGGGCCGCAAACCGAACAGGCGCTTATAGAATGCCTGGTGCTCGAGCCGTACCGAGGCAAGCCCCAGATCGGCGGCGTAATATTCAGACGCCAGAAAGCCTAGCCGCGCGGTGACATAGGGCAGTTCGGGATAACGCCCGCTCATGGCGGGATGCACCGCGAACCGGGTGGGATCGACGATGGTGCTGCCCTTGTCGATCTCGGGCATCAGCATTTCGGGGAACGCGTCCACAGTCGGTGAATGGGCCATGCCGGGGCTGGCGACATGCACCCGGATGGTGCTGGCGATTTCGCCATCCATGTAGATGCCGAAGACATGGACGTTGTCCATCTCGTCATAGGCATCGGTTAGCCGCTTATCGAAGGAGATGGAGATCATCCCCTCGCGGACATAGGCTTCATATCGCAGGTTGAATGCCTGCTCGCGCTCGGCCGGCTCTTCGAGGCGGCGATATTCGATCCTGTCAAGGAAATCGATCAGACGTTGTGAAAACGAGACTCCCGAACCGGGTGCAACGGAACTCATGGCTTGCCCTCCAAACCGTATAAGGGCAATTTTTAATTAAAATTTAACCAAGGTCAATTGTCTTCGGCGTGCCTTCTGCGTCGAAGTATTATTCGTTAACGTTTTAGTAATCAATTAGAACTTGGTTTCTTAAAACGTTCATATTTCAACAACCATAAAGGTAAACACAATGCGGGCGTGGTGGTCGCTGGCAGACCTTGCGTGCATTATGCTGGCGGAAGGATTTATGCCTCTTTGGACGAGCGCGCTTGTCGGCTAATCATTTGCAAACGATCTGCTAAGCGCTGCTCTCAAAGTTGAAGAGGTTAAAAGAATACATTTTAAGCTTTTGCCGTCTATAAAGCAGACTGCCTCATGTTAGACAGAGTGGCCATGCGTCCGCAGTCTCGGGAAAATACGCCGAATTTACCGGCAGAAGTCTACATTTCCTCGGTGACCGCCCTTTATAAGGACCGGCGCTCGCTGTTTTCGGGTACGGGCAGCGCCATTGCCGCGGCACTGGTCACCGGCTGGATGAGCGGCTCGATGTGGATCGCGGGCTGCGCCATTCCCTTGGGCCTCACCGGGTTCGTGCGCTGGATGGACATGAACGCTTATGAGCGCGCCATGCCCGGGCCCCAGGCGCTGGCCGAGGCGCGGCGCTGGGAGAAGCGCTACATCCTGGGGTCGAGCACCTTTGCGGTGTTTTTGAGCCTCTGGTGCTTCCTCACCTTTCTTCTCACCCAGGATCCCGCGGTTCATCTTGTGAGCTTTGCGGTGTGTCTGGCCTATATGATCGGCATTACGGGCCGCAACTACGCCTCCGACCAGCTCGTGACCTTCACCACCATAACGGCCGCTGTGCCCATGGTGGCGGGGCTGCTTCTGCAATACGAATTCGCCTATGTGTTTCTCGCGCTGCTGCTCGTGCCCTTCTTCATGAGCGTAAGAAACATTGCGACGCGCTTGCGCCATACCCTGTTCGACGCCGTGGTCGCGTCCCATGACCTGCGGGCGCTGGCCTCCCATTTCGATACCGCCGTCAACAACATGCCGCACGGGTTGTGCATGTTCGATGCCGACCAGCGCTTCGTGGTCTGCAACGAGCGCTTCCTCACGCTTTTAGGTTTGCCGACCGGGGGCCGCTGGAAAGGCCGCAAGGCCGTGACCCTGCTCGCGCGCACGCTCGAGGCCAATTCGGTGCCCAAGGAAGGGCGGCAAAAGGTGATCGAATCCTTCCAGGACTGGTTCGCCGCCGGATGCAGCGGGGCTCTCGTGCTCGAAGCGGCGGGCGAGAAGATCCTGGAGCTGACCTTCCAGCCCATCGAGGCGGGCGGCTGCGTGATGCTGGTCGAAGACATCAGCGAAAAGCGCAGGGCCGAGGCGCGCATCGAGCATCTGGCGCGCTATGATGCGCTGACCGGCCTGCCCAACCGCAGCTATTTCCAGGAGCAGTTCGAAGCCGTCGCCGCTCGTGGGCAGGCATGCGCGTTGCTGTTTATCGATCTCGACCAGTTCAAGGTGGTCAACGACACCCTGGGCCACCCATGCGGCGATGCGCTGCTGTGCCAGGTCGCCGCCCGGCTGCGCCGCGTTCTGCGGCCTTCCGACGTGATTGCCCGTTTCGGCGGTGACGAATTCGTGGTCCTGCGGCCCTTGCGGGGTGGCGATGCCAAGGAGGCGAGCCTTACCGCCCGCCGCATCGTCAGCGCGCTCGGTGATGTGTTCACGGTCGAGGGACACCAGATCGTCATCGGTGCCAGCATCGGCATTGCCATCGAGCCCACGGATGGCGAGACGTTCGATCAGGTGCTCAAGAATGCCGATCTGGCGCTCTATTGCGCCAAGTCCGATGGGCGCGGGGTGTGGCGGTTCTTCGAACCGGACATGGATGTGCGGGCCCAGGACCGGCGGGCTCTGGAAATCGCCGTTCGCGACGCGCTCGAAAACGGCAATTTCGAAGTGTTCTTCCAGCCCATCATCAACCTCAAGACCGGGCAGACCACCGTATGCGAGGCGTTGGTGCGCTGGCGCCATGCGGAGCGGGGCATGATTTCGCCGGCCGAATTCATCCCCCTGGCCGAGGAAACCAACGTCATCATCGAGCTTGGCGACTGGATCCTGCATGAGGCGTGCCGGCAGTGCGCGTCCTGGCCGGGAGAGGTCGGGGTTGCCGTCAACATCTCGCCCATCCAGTTCCGGCGCGGGGATGTGGTGCGCTCGGTGATCTCGGCCTTGGAGCGTTCGGGCCTGCCCGCGCACCGGTTGGAGCTCGAGATCACCGAATCGGTGCTCATGGAAAACACCGAAGTGACCCGGACCGTGCTCGAAAACCTCAAGCGGTTGGGGGTGCGGATATCGCTCGACGATTTCGGCACCGGTTATGCGAGCTTGAGCTATCTGCATCATTTCCCGCTCGACAAGGTCAAGATCGACCGCTCGTTCCTTCAGGACGTCGAGGCGGACAGCCGCTCGCGCAAGCTTTTGGTGGGCGTGGCGCGGCTGACGGCGGATCTGGGCATGTCGGTGGTTGTCGAAGGGGTCGAGACCCGGCCGCAACTGACGCTGCTGATGCGCCAATCGAGCATCGAAGAGGTGCAGGGATTCCTCTTTTCACCTCCGCGTCCCGCCAAGGACATCCCGAGCCTGCTCGAAGCGGGCAAGGTCGATTTCGATCAGGTTGCCTGAGATCCGAACCGACCCATTTTTGTATGGCGCCACCTGCGCTTAGGACTTCTTAAACGCTTGGCAGACAAACTCCCGCCACTGCAAATCAATGGGCGGGGAAACGGCCTCAAATGCCAAAATCGCAAGCTCAGTCCGTGGCCTTGCCACGGGTTGTCGATCTCGATGCGCTCGATGAGATCCGCGAAGCCCTGCTCGATGCTCTGCATGCCGGTCCGGTCGATGTCGATGGCTCGGCTGTCGAGCGCGTCTCGACCAATGCGCTGTTCATGCTCCTGAGCGCCTCGGAAACGGCGAAAAAATCCGGTTTCTCCTTCACAATTTCGGATGCGAGCACGGTAGTTACCGGCGCAATCGAAAAGCTCGGACTCGGTCCGGTCTTTAAACCCGTTCTCAAGGGATAATTCTCTTATGCGCGTTCTCACAGTCGACGATTCGCGAACCATCCTCGCCATGCTGCACCACACCCTCACCAATGCGGGTTTTGAGGTGCTGCAGGCCGAAAACGGACAGGTCGGGCTCGACGTTCTGGGCCGCGAGGATGTCGATGTGGTGATCACCGATATCAACATGCCGGTGATGGACGGGATCGAGTTCATCAAACAAGTGCGTTCGACCGGCAAGCATCAGAGCTTGCCGATCCTCATCCTCACCACCGAAACCAGCCAGGACAAGCGCGACCAGGGGCGCGCTGCCGGCGGGACGGGCTGGATCGTCAAACCGTTCGATCCCGAAAAGCTTATCAGCGTCATCAACAAGGTCGTCCACTAGACATCTCGGGCGCGCGCACAGGGGGCTGTGGCTGGCAAAATGAGTGACCTCGACGAATTCAAGGCCACATATTTCGATGAATGTTCCGAATTGCTGCTCGAACTCGAGGAGCAGTTTTCGGCGATCCAGGAGGGCGACAGAAGCCCCGATCGCCTGAACGCGGTGTTCCGCGCCATTCATTCGATCAAGGGCGGGGGCGGGGCTTTCGGGTTCGATGCGCTGGTGCGCTTCGCCCACAGCTTCGAGACGCTGCTCGACTATGTCCGGGACGGACGAGTGGAGCTCGGCGAGGACGTGGTCGTCCTCTGCATCCGTTCGGTCGACATCGTTGCCGATTTCGTCGCCGCGGCACGCAATGGCGAGACGCTGGCTGCCGATTATGGCGCCGTGGAAAAGGCGCAGTTCGATGCGCTCAGCCGCGGCGATGCGGTCGAATTGGCCCAGCCCGAGGATGGCGAGGAAGCGGTGGATGAATTCGATATCGATTTCACCCCCGTCGTGGTGAACCTCGATGCGTCCACGGCCCAGGCCACCGCCGGCGGCGGGACCGTCTGGACCATCCGGTTTACGCCCTTTGCCACGCTCTATGAGCGTGCCAACGATCCGCTGCTGCTGTTCCGCGAACTGGGGCTGCTGGGCACGATGACGGTGACGCCGGAGCTTGCGAAAATGCCGCTCCTGGCCGATTTCGATCCCTTCGGGGTCTATTGTTCCTGGACCATCGAACTGGTCTCGGACAAGGCAAGCGAAGAGGCGATCCGCGAAGTCTTCGAATTCGTCGATGGCGATTGCGCCATTTCGATCGAAAGGAGCGAGGCCGCGCCCCTGGCGATGGACGAGGAGATGCCGAGCTTTGCCGCGCTGGCCGAAGAGGCCAAGGCGGAGCGCAAATTCGTGCCGACCGGTGAGCCCGACGACCTGATGGCCGAACTTGAACCTGCTTTCGCGGCACCGGCCGTTCGCGCTCAAGAGCCGGCCCCCATCGCGCCGGCCTCCACCACGAGCGAGGCTGCCGAGGAGACCGCCGGCCGGCCTATCGGGATGTCTTCGATCCGGGTCGATCTCGACAAGGTCGATCGCGTCGTCAATATGGTGGGCGAGCTGGTCATCACCCAGTCCATGCTGACCCAGCAGATGGATGACGCCATCCGCGACCGCTACCAGGAGCTGGTGCGCGGCATCGAGGTTCTGGCCCAGACCACGCGCGGCCTGCAGGACGCGGTGATGGCGATCCGGGCGCAACCGGTCAAATCGGTGTTCTCGCGCATGCCGCGTCTGGTTCGCGAGCTGGCGGCCAAAACCGGCAAGAAGATCAAGCTCGACACCATCGGGGAAGCCACCGAGATCGACAAGACGGTGATCGAGCAGCTTTCCGATCCCCTTACCCACATGGTGCGCAATTCGGCCGATCACGGCATCGAAAGCCCCGAAAAGCGGCTTGCCGCGGGCAAGCCTGAAATGGGCACCATCAGGCTCTCGGCCGAACAGGCGGGCGGCAACATCCTTATCGTTGTGGAAGATGACGGGGCGGGCATCAACCGCGACCGCGTTCTCCAGATCGCGCGCGAGCGCGGCGTCGTTGGCCCCGACCAGCAATTGACCGACGAGCAGATCGACAACCTCATCTTTGCCCCCGGCTTTTCAACGGCGAGCGAGGTTTCCGACATCTCGGGCCGTGGCGTAGGCATGGACGTGGTCCTTTCCAACATCAAGAAGATCGGCGGTTCGGTCCATGTGCGCTCCTGGACCGGCAAGGGCACGCGCATGACGCTGCGCCTGCCGCTGACGCTGGCCGTGCTCGATGTCATGCTGGTCAAGGTGGCCGGCAGCCCCTACGTCATCCCGCTCTCTTCCATCGTTGAGACCATCCAGAACGCACGCGCCGATTTCGGGCATATGCCCTCGGGCGGGAAAGTGCTGCAGGTGCGCGGTGATTACGTGCAGGTCGTCGATCTCGCCCAGCGCTTCGGCCTGGCTTCCACCCAGTCCGAGGACAGTCGGTTCGTGGTGCTGTGCGAGGCCGAGGGCAATTCCAAGATCGCGCTGGTGGTCGACGACATCATCGGCCAGCAGCAGGTGGTGATCAAATCGCTCGAAGAGAATTTCGAGCGCATCGACGGCATCGCCGGCGGCACGATCCTTGGCGATGGTAACGTTGCGTTGATTGTTGATGTGCAATCTCTCAAATCGACAAATGCCCATCAGAATGCGGCATAGAACGCCAATGGGAGCCAGGACGGCTAGGTAAGGGGCACGACATGGAAGCGCTTGGACTTCGCGACGACTATTCGGACACAACGGCGGGAGCGAGCCAGAACTCGCTGCAGCTCATCGCCTTTTCCATCGACGAACAGATCTATGGCGTCGAGATCACCACGGTGCGCGAGATCCGCGCCTGGAACGGGGCGACCCCGCTGCCCAATACGCGCGAATATGTGCGTGGAGTGATCAATCTGCGCGGTACGATCGTGCCGATCTTCGACCTGCGCGCCCGCTTCGGCGACGGCCAGACCAACCCCACCAAGAACCACGTCGTCGTCGTGATGAGCGTGGGGGAAAAGTGGATCGGCATCCTGGTCGATGCGGTGTCCGATATCCTCACCGTTTCCAAGGACGATATCCACGCTGTTCCGGAAGGCAATTCAGGCGACACCGAACTTCTCAACGGCATCGTCACCCATGACGGCCGCATGGTGGGCCTGATCGATCTCGCCGCGGTGGTCTCGGGCGCCAAGACCGACGTCTGATCGGCTCGATCAAGGTTGCAGAGTCCGCCTCCACGAGGGGCGGGCTTTTTCGTTCGAGGCCAGTGCGGCCTAGAAGAACTCGACTTCGCCCGAATTGGTGCGGGCGGCGATGCCCGAGAGGGATTCGTCGCGCAATTCATCCAGGGTCAGCGAAGACCACACCGTTTCATTGGCCTGGGCATCGGAGCCTTCGGGAAGCTCCGCCATCCTGCGGGCGGCTTCGGCCATGTTGCGGCAGCGCTGTTCGATGCGGTCCTGCATCTGCAAGGCGACGACGATCTGGCGGATGGCGGTCGAGCGGGCCGTGGTGCAATCGATCGAGGTGTCGCCCAGGACCAACAGGCTGGCCGTGATGCCATCGACCATTTCCGCGGTCTGGCGCGCGGTTTCTTCCAGCTCTCTGGCCAGTTTGTGCAAGCCCATGCACTGCCCCCGATTTCCGATCCGGCAATCATAATGGCAAAGTGCTGAACCGATACTTGCATCTTGTGCCGACTGTTACACATCCCCGGTTAGGGTTAGCAAACGGCTAACGAATCCGGGGTTAGGGTCGGAAAAAATCGCATTCGGCCCCTCACAGTCCATCCATGGCCGAAGCAGCGTTACAGGGAAGCGGCAATGCCGTTATATTTGGTTTGATGCCCGATAATTTCACGCGCGGTGTGGTCACCACGATCCACCAGGGCGACTGCATGGTTTCCGGCAAACCCGAGATCACCTTTTCGACAGTTCTGGGGTCGTGCATCTCGGCCTGCGTGCGCGATCGCGCGGCGCAGGTGGGGGGCATGAACCATTTCCTTTTGGCCAGCCAGGGGGAAAGCTCTAAAGACCGCTTTGGGGAATCGGCGCGCTATGGGGCCTTTGCCATGGAGCAGCTCATCAACATGGTGCTGAGCAAGGGCACCGGCCGGAAGCACAATCTCGAATTCAAGGTGTTCGGCGGCGGCAACATCCATGCGGGCATGAACGATGTGGGACTTAAAAACATCGAATTCGTGCATGAATTCCTGGGCAATGAAGGTTATGTGGTTGCCAGCCAGGATCTGGGGGGCACGTTCGCGCGGCGCGTGATGTTTCAGCCCCATACGGGGCGGGCCTTCGTCAAGCGCCTCGATAGCACCGACAGCGCGCGGCTGGTGCACGAGGAACTGGCGATCGCGCGGCGGCAGGTCAAAAAGCCCGCCGCCGACGATATCGAGTTGTTCTAGCCTGCCGCTCTCTCGCGGCGGGCATCGATCACCAAGCATTAACCATAGCGCCTTAGGGTGGTGGAAACTTTGTTTCTTGCCCAAGGTATTTTCGATTGTCCCGCATCCGGCTGGTTTCCGCGCTGCTTGCGCTGTGGTCTGCGACCGTTGCGGTCTGCGTTTGGCTGGGCGTCAATTTTTCGTCTGCGTCCTGGTGGGCGATGGCAGTGGCGGGGGTATGGTTTGCCGCCATCGGCGTGAGTTTTCTGGCCGTGCTCATTGTGGAGCGCGCCCAGCGCCGGGCCTTGTCCGATCTCGGACAGGCGGTGGGAAGCGGGCCGATCGGCAGGGCTTCCGAACTCGAGCATATGCGGGCGATCACCGCCAATCTGTGTCAGAGGCTCGAACGGGCCATGACCTATATGACGGCCTTCGAAACCCTCGATAGGCCCGCCATGCTGGTCGACGGGCAGGGGGTGATCGTCAAGATGAGCAAGGGGTTGGCCGCGCTTGCCCCCGAATGCGCCGAAACGGATACGGCGTCGGCCCTGCTGGGCATCGAGGCCGAGTTCGCGGAAGAAGAATGCGAGCATGCTCTGACCCTTGGCGATCATCGCTATCGCGCGCGCGTTTCCCCTCTGGGGCATGACCGCTGGCTGATCGAGCTGGAGCGTCCTGGCCGTGTGGTTTGCGCACGGGTGCTTTCCGATCTCGGCCAGGCGCTGGCGGGCGGGGACACGGGCTACAGGATAAGTGCGCAAGACATCGCCGAAACCCCCGAACTCGAGACGATCAACGCCGGTCTGGGGACGCTCGATGCGGCCGCGGAGCGGCTCGATGCCCTGGCCGAAGGTCTGCTTCCCAGCCCGAGCGGCGGCAATGACCGGATGTCGGCCCGTGTGGATACGCTGATCGGCCAGATCGCCGAGCTCGATGCGGAGCGGACGGCGGCGATGGAAGGGCGGCAGCGCATGCGGGCCCGGCTGGAAAAGGTCGGCGCGCTCGTCGAGATCTGCCGCGGAACGGCGCAGGCATTAACGGCATCGGCTGCGGACGCCCGTGCGCATCTGCAAAAGGCCCGTGGCGCCGTAGAGAGCGGGCGCGGCGTGGCCGGGCAGGCGAGGGAAGACGCGAGCGCGATCGCCGGCGAGATCGAGCGGGCGCGGGCTTCCGCCGAGCAGACGCGCGGGCGCGTCGCGGCGGTCAACGAACTGGTGACGCGGATCGATGCTCTGGTGGCAAGCATCGAGGATGTTGCCTTCCGCACCAATCTTTTGGCGCTCAACGCGGCGGTCGAAGCGGCACGGGCCGGAGAAAAGGGCGCCGGCTTTGCGGTTGTTGCCAGCGAGGTGCGCGAAATGGCCAAGGCGAGCGCGAAATCGTCGAAAGACATCAGGGCGCTGGTCAAGGCCGGGCTCGGAGATGTCGAGGCCGGGACGGCGGAGGCCGAAGCGCTGGCCCAAACCATCGGATCGGTCACGGCCCATTTACGCAATTTAAGTGAGCAGACGGCCATGATCGGCTCGGATCTCGACAACACCGGCGTGGCACTGGCCGCGGCCCATGGCGAGGTCGAGGCGATGGACGATCAGGCACAGCGGCAGGCCGGCGCGCTCGCGCCTGAGCCGGATATGAAAGTGGCCGCCAAGCCGCTTGCGGGGCGCGAAAAAACAAGAACCGGGATCGTTTCGGCGCATCGGTGAAACGATAAAGATCAACGATCCGGCATCGGGGGGCGGAAGCCACATGGACAGCGGCGAGTTTCGCTTGAGCGAAAGGGAGTTTTCGCGCATCCGGGAGCGGGTCTACCGCATTGCGGGCATCTCTCTTTCGGACGCCAAGCGCACCCTTGTCGTCTCGCGCCTTTCCAAGATCGTCCGCGCCCTGGGGCTTGCCGGTTTCGACGCCTATATCGACTATCTCGAAATGCGGGGGCGCCCCGAGGACGATCAGGATTTCGTCAATGCGCTCACCACCAACCTCACGCGGTTCTTTCGTGAGGATCATCATTTCGAGCATCTTTCGAGCTTTGTCGGCACGCTTATTTCCAAGCCGCGCCGCATGGGCAAGGGCGGGCGCCCGCGCCTGCGCATCTGGTCGGCGGGATGCTCGACCGGGCAGGAGCCCTATACCATCGCGCTGAGCCTGCTTACGGCCTATCCCGAGCTCAAGCGCTGGGATTTCCGTATCCTGGCCACCGACATCGACTCCAACGTCATTGCCAGGGCGGCAACCGGCATCTATCCGGCGGGCGAACTCAACGGGCTGTCGGCGCAGCGGACCATGCTCTTTGAAAAGGCCGGGTCGGGCGAAATACGCATCCCGCAGGAAGCGCGTGAGCTGGTCGCCTTCAAGCTCTTGAACCTCATCGAGCCCTGGCCGGTGAGCGGGCCGTTCGACGCCATCTTCTGCCGCAATGTCGCAATCTATTTCGACAAGCCGACCCAGGGCATGCTTTTCGACCGGCTCGGCCAGGTGCTGGCGTCCGACGGGTTCCTCTATATCGGACATTCGGAAAACCTGCAGGCCGTATCGAAGGGCTACAGGCTCGTGGGCAAGACGATCTACCAGCGCAAGTCCGATTCCGACACTAGGGATGCAGCAGCATGAGTTCGATCATCAGGGTCCTCGTCGTCGATGATTCAGCGCTCATTCGTGACGTCTTGAGCCGGCTGCTGGCCCAGGAGGGCGATATCACGGTTGTGGGAACCGCCAACGATCCTCTCGACGCGCGCGACAAGATCAAGGCGCTCAATCCCCATGTGGTGACGCTCGACATCGAAATGCCCAATATGAACGGGCTGGCCTTCCTGCAAAAGATCATGCGGTTGCGGCCCATGCCCGTGGTCATGGTTTCGACCCTCACCACCAAGGGCGCCTCCGAAACCATGCTGGCGCTGGAGTTGGGCGCTGTCGATTTCGTCGCCAAGCCCGGCGCCGAGATGGCCGGTGGCCTTGAAGCGTTCGGAGCGACACTGCGCGAGAAGGTGAGGCTTGCCGCCCATAGCGATGTCCAGGCGCGCGCTCATCGCGCGCCTGCCCCTGATCTGCCACTCAAGAGCGCGGCGGCGCCGCAAGGGGCGCTGATCGCCATCGGGGCTTCGACTGGCGGGGTGGAAGCGATCCGGCAGGTTCTGGCAACGATCCCGACCGATTGCCCGCCCATCGTGATCGCCCAGCACATGCCCAAAGGCTTTACCGGGCGTTTTGCCGCCCGGCTCGATGAGTTGGTGCCGGTCAAGGTGGTCGAGGCAGAGGACCGCATGCCGCTCGCCAATGGCACCGCTTATGTGGCGCCGGGTGATTTCCATCTCCGGGTGGAAAAGACCTCGGGGCAGATGAAATGCCGCGTCACCCAGGACGAGGCGACCTCCGGGCACCGGCCGAGCGTCGATGTGCTGTTTTCCTCGGTGGCCAAGGTGGTCGGGTCCAAGGCGGTGGGGGCGATCCTGACGGGAATGGGGCGCGATGGGGCGGCGGGGCTCAAGGCCATGCGCGAGGCGGGC
Organism: Pelagibacterium sp. H642; assembly: GCF_031202855.1. Lineage (GTDB taxonomy): Bacteria > Pseudomonadota > Alphaproteobacteria > Rhizobiales > Devosiaceae > Pelagibacterium. The sequence goes on from NZ_CP101829.1 coordinate 2,005,564, forward strand.
GCGTTCACTGTCGGGCAGTCGCGCGGTTCGGCGCTGATCTACGGCATGCCCAAGGCCGCTTTCGAGATCGGAGCGGTGGTCGAGGAAGCGCCTGTCGAAAAGATCGCCGGGCGGCTGGTTGCGGCGCTGCTCAAGCTCAAATCGGCAGCCTGAACCTTTCCCATTGAGACTATCGTAACGGTTGCCGCCTATTTTTGTCGGCCAGACTTCCCGGAAGAACTCCGGGCGCATCAGGCGGAGAATCCATGCCAAAGGCCAGCGCAGTCAGCGTTCTCATCGTTGATGACCAGCAGTCCATGCGGGGCATCTGCAAGTACATCCTCACCCAGCTCGGGTTCAAGGACATCATCGAGGCCAAATCGGGCCGCGATGCCCTGACCAAGCTTGAAAAGACCAATGTCGACCTCATCATTTCCGACTGGAACATGGACGATGTCGACGGGCTGACGCTTCTGAAGGTCATCCGCAAGCATCCGCGGACCCAGAGCATGCCCTTCATCATGGCGACCGGACGCTCCGACAAGGAGCAGGTCAAGGAAGCCATCGAATGCGGCGTCAACAACTACATCATCAAGCCGTTCGACGCCGCGACCATGAAAAAGCGCATCGAGGCGGTGATCGGCGCGCTGTCCTGACCGGCACGATCTGATGAACACGGGGCGTCCGGCAGGGCGCCCTTGGCGTTTGCGGCTTGGCAACGGGAAGGCCGCATGGTTGAAGGAATTAACCGGACCGGAGGCGCGCCATGGCAACCAAGACGATCGGGCTCGTCGCCCATGACGAGAAAAAGGACGACATGGTCGCCTTTGCGGCATCGCACAAGGCGCGGTTGAGCCAGTTCGACCTGGTGGGAACGGGCACTACGGGCGGGCGCGTGGCCCAGGAAACGGGGCTTGCCGTCCTCGCGCTCAAGAGCGGCCCATTGGGCGGGGACGCGCAATTGGGGGCGATGATCGCCGAGGGGCGGCTCGACGCGCTGATCTTTTTCATCGACCCCATGAGCGCGCTGCCCCATGACGTGGACGTCAAGGCGTTGACGCGGCTGGCGACGCTCTATGACATTCCCGTCGCTTACAACAAGTCCACAGCCGAAGCGGTGCTCGCCGCGCTTTGAGTTGACCTGAGCAAGCGCTTGTGAGCAGATGCCGCGATTTTGGGCAGAAATGAACAAGGGGCTAAGGGTAAGGCGTGGCGCTTGACGCGGTAATCGAGGTCCGCAACGTATCGAAACGTTTTGGCGGGCTTTTGGCTGTCTCGAACTGCTCGCTCGAAGTCGAGCGCGGTTCGATCACGGGATTGATCGGGCCGAACGGGGCCGGCAAATCCACACTGTTCAACATGGTGGCGGGCAATTTCCCGCCGACCAGCGGGCAGATCATCTTCGACAAGCAGGACATTACGGGGCTCAAGCCCCATGAATTGTTCAAGCTGGGCATGCTGCGCACCTTCCAGATCGCGCATGAATTCTCCCATATGACGGCGCTCGAGAACCTGATGATGGTGCCTGGCGACCAGCCGGGGGAAAATCTTGCGACGCTCTGGCTGCAGCCGGGCAAGGTTGCGTTGCGCGAAGGGCAAGTGCGCCAGAAGGCCCTCGAAGTCATCGATTTTTTAAAGCTCGGGCACGTCAAGGACGAGCTGGCCGGCAATCTTTCGGGCGGGCAGAAAAAGCTGCTCGAGCTCGGCCGCACCATGATGGTGGACGCCAAGGTGGTGCTGCTCGACGAAGTGGCGGCCGGCGTCAACAAGACGCTGCTCAACGACTTGGCCTCCAATATCGAGCGCATGAACCGCGAACTGGGCTACACCTTCTTTGTCATTGAGCACGACATGGACCTCATCGCCCGTCTCTGCGACCCGGTGATCGTGATGGCCCAGGGCGAGGTGATCGCCAAGGGCAATATGGAAGAGCTGCGCGCCAATCCGATGATCGTCGAAGCCTATTTCGGCGGTCCGGTGGAGGCGGCGCAATGAGTTTGATCGATCTTAAGAACGTCGTCGCCGGTTATGGCGGCGCGCCGATTCTCAATGGCGTCAACATAGCCATCAATACCAGCGACATCGGGGTGATCGTAGGCCCCAACGGAGCCGGGAAATCGACGACTCTCAAGGCCATTTTCGGGCTTTTGACCGTCATGGAAGGCACCGTCACCTTCGCAGGCGAAGACGTCACCAACTACGAGGCCGACCGGCTGGTGCCCATGGGGCTGAGCTTCGTGCCCCAGGAACACAACGTCTTTACCTCGATGTCGGTGCACGAAAACCTCGAAATGGGGGCGTTCGTGCGGCGTGACGATTATTCGGACACGCTCGAGCAAGTCTATGAAATGTTTCCCGATTTGAAGGCCAAGCGCCGCCAGCCGGCCGGCGAGCTTTCCGGCGGGCAGCGCCAGATGGTCGCCATGGGCCGGGCGCTGATGAGCAAGCCCAAGCTCCTGATGCTCGACGAGCCCTCGGCGGGCCTATCGCCCCGCTACATGATGGAAATCTTCGAGCAAGTGGTCAAAATCAACGCCGCTGGCGTGGGCATCCTGATGGTGGAACAGAATGCGCGCCAGGCGCTGGCATTCGCCACCAAGGGTTTCGTTTTGACCAACGGGCAGAACAGGTTCTCCGGAACCGGGCAGGAATTGCTCGATGATCCGGAAGTGGCCAAGAGCTTCTTGGGCGGATAATCACATGAACGATCTTATCTTTTTCATCAATCAGGCAGTGATCGGCGGGCTGGTGCTCGGCTCGATCTACGCGCTGGGGGCCGTCGGCGTCACGCTGATCTTCGGCATCCTGCGGTTCGCCCATTTCGCCCATGGCGACATGATGACCATGGGCGCCTTCATCACTTTCGTTCTGGCGGGGATTCTCGCTGCGACCGGCGTTGTCCTGCCGCTGCCCACCGGTTTCATCGTCGTGCCGATCGCCATGGTGCTCGCCGCGGTGATCGCGCTGGGGATCGACAAGGGCTTCTATGCGCCGCTGCGGGCACGGGGCGCCAAGCCGGTGACGCTGCTGATCGCTTCGATCGGCGTCACCATGATGATCCAGGGGCTGGTGCGGCTGATCTTCGGGGTCGGAACCTATTCGTTCTTCGACACCGAACCCAAGGAGATCTTCCGGATCGTGCTGCCGTTCGAGGGCGTCACGCGCCCCATCACCATCACCGAGCCGCAGATTCTCTTGATCGTTTCGACGGCAGTGGCGGTGATCGCGCTGCATTATTTCCTTACCCGCTCACGGCTGGGCAAGGCCATGCGCGCCATGGCAGACAATCCCGACCTTGCCAAGGTTTCGGGCATCAACACCAAGCTGGTCGTCCGCGTCACCTGGGTGATCGCCGGCGCGCTCGCTTGCCTTGCGGGCACCATGCTGGCGCTCGACGTGTCGCTCAAGCCTGACCTGGCCTTCAACATCGTATTGCCGATCTTTGCCGCCGCCATTCTGGGCGGGCTGGGCCATGCCTATGGCGCCATCGCCGGCGGGTTCGTGCTCGGATTTGCCGAGACGCTGGCGGTGTTCAACTGGTCGGTGCTGCTGCGCCCGTTCCGTGATGTCTTGTGGTTCGAAATTCCCGGCACGCTGACGCTGGTGCAGTCCGAATACAAACTCACCGTCGCTTTCGTCATCCTCGTCGTGGTGCTGCTGGTACGGCCTACCGGGATTTTCAAGGGAGCTTCGACATGACCGCGCGCTATATCGGGCTTTTCGGGGCGCTGTTCGTCCTGATCGTCGGGGTGGGTGTCCTGATGGGCACGCCGTTCACGGTACGCCTGCTGGTCGAGGCCTTCGCCTTTGCGCTGATCGCCATGGGATTGAACATTCAGTGGGGCTTTGGCGGGCTGTTCAATTTCGGCATCCTGGGGATGCTGATGGTGGGCGGCTTTGCCGTCACCTTCATCTCCTATCCGGTCAACATGGACTTCTGGGCCTCCGAAGGTCCGCTCCATATCGGGCGCACCCTGGTTGCGGCGGCGATCGGAGCGGTGCTGATCTTTTTCGCCCATCGCGTGCAGCGGCTCGGGATCACGGGCAAATGGCGCGGGGCGGTGATCGTCCTTGCCTGGTTTATCGCCTATGTGATCTTCCGCAGCCAGATGGACCCGGCGGCCAGCTACATAACCTCGACCGCCGGCTGGATCGGCGGACTGGGGCTGCCGGTCCTCCTCGGCTGGGTGTTCGGCGGCGTTCTCGCCGGGCTGATCGGCTATCTGGTGGGCAAGGTGAGCCTGGGGCTGCGGGCCGACTATCTCGCCATCGCCACCATCGGCATTGCCGAGATCCTGCGCGCGGTCATCAAGAACCTCGAATGGCTGACGCGCGGCACGCTGACGGTCTCGCCCATTCCCTGGCCGGTGCCCAATCCGCAGGCCTATCAGGCTGCCGGACATGATGCTACGACCAGTTTCATCCTGGCGCGCGGCGGGTTTCTGGCGGTGGTCGTGGTGGTCGTTCTGATCGCGCTGTTTTTGATCCACAGGGCATATCTGGGACCCTGGGGCCGCATGATGCGCGCCATTCGCGACAACTACATCGCCGCCGGCTCAATGGGCAAGGACGTCACCGGCCGCCAGCTCGAGATCTTCGTTTTCGGCTCGGTGCTCATGGGTATCGGCGGGGCGATCCTGGTTTCGTTCGTGCAGATCTATGACCCCTCCAGCTACCAGCCGATCAACCACACCTTCATCATCTGGGTGATGCTCATCGTGGGCGGGGCCGGCAACAATTTCGGCGCCCTGTTCGGTGGGCTGTTCATCTATATCGTCTGGATGCTGTCCGAGCCCCTGGCTCAGGCATTGTTCGGGGGACTGTCGAATTTCTCGTCCGACATGGGCTGGGGCGCCATTCCCGATATCGAAAGCCGCGCGGTGCAGATGCGCGTTTTCGTGATGGGACTGATCGTTACGATCGCGCTGCGCTTTGCGCCACAAGGGCTGCTGCCGGAGGTTCTCAGCCGCAGGGGTTGAGCTTAATGGCCCGGTAAAGAAAAGGCCCGGGAGCATGCTCTCGGGCCTTTCGCTTTGATAAGGCTTAGTAACGATTATTCGATGACGCCGACTTCGTTGAACTCGCCGCCTTGGACAGCCAGCTCGACGATCACGCCTTCGATGTCACCGGCTTCGTCAAAGTCGAGATTACCGCCAGCGCCCATGTAGTCGATGTCGGTGCCTGCAGCGATCAATTCCTTGGCCTTCTCCCATTCGCCGGGCAGGATCACCTCTCCGGGAGCGGAAGCCACTTCCCGCAGGGCGGCCGAGAGGCCTTCGCGATCGGCCGAACCGTTCTTTTCAATGGCAAGGGCGAGAAGGAAGGCGGCGTCATAGGCCTGAGGAGCATAGACGGCATCGGCGGCAACGCCGGCCTCGGTGGCGAGATCAGCGAAAACGGTGGCCGATTCGCCTTCGAACGCGCCGGCACGGGTGATGATCATGCCTTCGAGAGCCGAAGCATCGACGCCGGTGAACAGGTCATCGCCGACCATGCCGTCGCCACCCACGAAGGTGATGAAATTGCCCGATTCCAGCGCCTGGCGCAGCAGGGTCTGGCCCGAGGACGAGGCATAGGCGAGAACGACAAGGGTTTCGCTGCCCGAGGAGGCGAGATTGCCCAGCTCGGCACGATAGTCGGCCTTGAGGTCTTCATGGGCGAGATTGGCCGAGATGGTGCCGCCGCCCGCTTCATAGGCGGCGGTGAAGGCTTCGGCGAGGCCCACGCCATAGTCGTTGTTGACATAGGTTAGGGCGACATCCTGGATGTCTTTCGACAGCAGGAGCTGGGCGAGCTTTTCGCCCTGGAAGGCGTCGGACGGGGTGGTGCGGAAGACGAGGTCGTTGTCTTCGAGCGTGGTGAGCGAAGGCGCGGTCGAAGCAGGAGAAACCATCACCACGCCGCCCGGAATACCGGCTGACTGCGCGCCGCCAATGGTTTCACCAGTACAAAGGCCGCCCACGATGGCCGTGACATTGTCGGTGTTGACCAGGCGGTCGGCAGCGTTGGCACCGCCGGTCGCATCGCACGCACTGTCGGCGGTGATCATGTCGAACGTGCCGCCATCGAGGATACCGCCCTGGGCGTTGACCTGATCGACGGCGAGCTGAGCGCCGGCGACGATCCCCGGAGCCATGGATTCGATCGGGCCGGTCAGACCGCCCAGAAAGCCGATCGAAACATCCTGCGACAGAGCAGGGCTGGCTGCGGCGAGAACGCTCGCAGCGACCGCAAGGGTCAAAGACTTTTTGATGTGACGCATGATATCCCTCAAATGTTTGGTCGTGCCGCGTCCGTCCCGTGCCGCAGCGCCGCGGTCTCTTGGTGTCGGACAGCCCACTGAGACGGGCCCACTCGCTGAACCCGTCGACATGGTAACATTGCACAAGAACATTTGCCGAGTCATCAGGTTTCGGAACGAATTTTCGTGTCCGGCCAGTTGCTTAACGGAATTGGTTTTGCGACTTTTTGTTTGAACCGCCAAATGGAGGCCGCAGGCTCATGCGTATCGATGCCGCCCGTGTCGTTGTCGCCTTGATGGCGCTGAGCGCCACCCCGGCTGCGGCGCAATTTCAGGTGCTTGATCCTGTCGCGCCAGGCCAAGAGGCGCCATCGGGGCCGCCGGAGGGAGAACCGGCGCCCTGCGGCACCGAGGAAATCACGATTGCGGAAATGGGTTGGCCGTCCGCCGCCATCCTTGCCAATATCCACGCAACGATCCTCAGGACGGAGTTCGGCTGCACGGTGCGGCTGGTGCCGGGGGAGCCCGAGGCGACGCTGTCGTCAATGGCGACGACGCAACAACCCGCCGTGGCGCCTGAATTGTGGGTTTCCCGTCAGGCCGAGGTTTGGAACGGCGCCATGCAGGCGGCTAGCGCCCGGGCGGCGGCGCCCAGCTTTGCCGACGGACCGCTGGAGGCCTGGTTCGTCCCTGCCTATGTGCTGGAGAGCAATCCGGGGCTCGAAGGCACCGACGATATCCTCGATCATTGGCAGGTGTTCGTTCCCGAGGGCGAGGAGCGGGCTGACCTTTTGTCCTGTCCTGCCGATTGGGCCTGCGCCATCATCAACAGGAACATGGCGGCCGGGCTGGGGCTTGATGAGCGGTTCGATGTCGTCGAGCCTGAGGACCGTTTCGCCATGGATGCAGCGCTCACACAGGCGGTATCCCGCAGAGAGCCGATCCTGACCTATTACTGGCAGCCCAACGCGCTGATCGATCGGCTGGATCTCGTGCCGCTGGACATGGGCGGGTTCGATCCGGGCCACGCCCAATGCATGGCGATCCGCGATTGCGTGCCGTTCGGTAATTCCGGCTTTGCGCCCGATACCGTGGTGATCGCGGTAGCCGAGTGGGTTTTCACCGATGTACCCGACGTCGCCGATTATCTGGCGCGCGCTTCAATGCCGATTTCGGAAATGAATGGACTTTTGGCCTGGCAGGCCGAGGAGGAAGCGAGCGCCGAAGCCGTCGCCCAGCATTTCCTTATCACAGGCGGCGATATCTGGCGCCAATGGGTAGGCGAGGATGCGCAGGCGGAAGGCGTGCCTCAGGACGCGGTCGAATAAGTGTTCGGCAACCATAAGCTGCGACATCCTGCCCGCTGTCGCATGGCTGTAATAAAACGGGGCGACAACGTCGGCGCGGGCGCCGTGCGTTCTGACGGTATAATGTTGATCTCATTAATTATTTTGGCAAAATTCACGGCACGTTAAAGCGTGGCACAATAGGTTCGGTCGACCCAGAACGGATCGACGTCCATGCGCACCGAACTTTCGCTTACAAACATCCTCACCGTTTACCGTGGTTCGGCTGTTGCCGCCGGCATCGTCGCTACCGCGGTCATCGGTGCGGCGGGGGTGGGACTGATCGGCATCGCGCTGGGCCAAGACAATGCCTTTCTCGCCCTTTCGACCGCCGCCCTGGCCGGGGTAGCGCTGCTGGCCATCGTGGTCATGGGATATTTTTCGCTCCGCCGCGCTTTGGTCTTGGCTGAAGATCGGCGCCGAGACCTTTTGGCTTCGCTCAACCGGGACGCCCTGACCGGGGTCTTCACACGCAAATACTTTCTCGATCGATTGCGCGAATTCGTGCGCCAATCCGACCGCATGCCTGTCGCCTATGTGCAGGTGGATATGGACCACCTCAAAACCATCAATGACGGCAATGGCCATGCCGCTGGTGACCAGGCGCTCGTACGTCTGGTCCGCACGCTAGAGGAACTGGTGCCCGGCGCCGTGATCGGGCGGCTGGGGGGCGACGAGTTCGCGCTCGCTCTGCCCGGCATCAACTCCAAAGCCGCTTTGAAGCGCCTTGGAGACCGCTTGCTCGAGGAGCTCGACCGCCCCCGCCCGCTCGCCGGACGCGACATGCGGCTTTCGGCAACCCTGGGGATTGCCGTTGCCCCCGAAGATGCGGGTGACGCCGATACGCTGATCTCCAAGGCCGATCTGGCGCTCTACAAGGGCAAGAACAACGGCCGGGGTACCGTCGTCGCTTTCGAGCGCGAGCTTTTGACCGAGGAGCGCTACCAGCGTTTCATTGAGCGCGAACTGCGCGCGGCAATTTTGATGGAAGAGCTCGAACTCTACTATCAGCCCGTTCAGACCGCCGACGGGGCGCTCAAATCGGTGGAGGCTCTGGTGCGCTGGCGCCATTCGGTGCGTGGCATGATTTCGCCGGCCGCGTTCGTGCCGATCGCCGAGCAATCGGACCTCATTGCAAAGCTCGGCCAATGGGTGCTGCGCAGAGCTTGCGCCGATTTTCCGCGCCTGGGCGTGCCCGCCGTCGCCATCAACGTTTCGGCCGCCGAATTGCGCAATCCCGATTATGCCGCTCACTTTGCCGACGAACTCGCCGCCGCCGGGCTGTCGGGTGAAAGCTTCATTGTTGAAATCACTGAAACAGTGCCGCTGCAGAAGAATTCGGCCGAGCGCAAGAACCTTGAATTCCTGCGCGCCTTGGGGGTGAGGATTGCCGTGGACGATTTCGGCGCCGGCCATGCCAGCCTCGGCTATTTGCGCGATCTCTCCTTCGATATCCTCAAGATCGACAGGGCCTATGTGGCCGAGATCACCTCGCGCCCCGTAGATTCGATGATCGTGCAGTCGATCTGCCGCATTGCGGCAAGCCTTGGGGTGATGGTCGTCGCCGAAGGCATAGAAACCCCCGAGCAGCACGCGGTTCTGGTTGAACTCGGCTGCACCGCGTTCCAGGGCTACCTATTGGGCCGCCCCGAACCGCTCGACGCGATCGAAGCGCGCAACGGCCAGGTGACTGTGGCAGCCTAGCCTCGGCGCCTTGTTGCGCGATCCCTGACTTGATGGCTATAAGACAGGCATGTGAGGCGCGTCCCAAGGGCTCGAGCGGCCACCGTTTTCCGAAGAAACGCTGGATGTGCCCGCCATTCCTTGCTGCTGGAGACAGGTTTTGGATATCAAGAAGATCAATGACCGCATGAGCGTTTCGGGACAGATCCAGCCCGAGGACGTCCAGACCATCAAACAAGCGGGCTTTGTTTCGATCATCAACAACCGCCCCGATGGCGAAGCGCCGGATCAGCCTTCAAGCGCTGAAATCGGAGAGGCGGCACGCGCGGCAAGCCTTGGCTATTATGAAATCCCCATGGGCCGCGAAGGCGTTACCCCCGAAATGGTAGCCGCAACCAGCGCCGCGCTCGAAGAAAGCGATGGGCCGGTCTTTGCCTTCTGCCGCTCGGGCACCCGCTCGACCACCCTTTGGGCGTTGAGCCAGGCCGGCAAGGAGAGGGCGGATGCGATTATCGATTCCGCCGCCAAGGCGGGCTACGACATGAGCCACCTCGCCGCGCATCTGGACAAACCCCTGTCCTGATCTCCGCGCGCAGCGTCTCGCCCGCAAGCGGGAGACTTCAGGGCGGAGATTTTGTCCCGGGCCGGCATCCCGGGTTGCGACGACGCATGCCGAGGGCGCAATGCGCCCTCCGTTTCCAAGGCACACCAAGGGGACTCAATCCATGCCCATTTCCAAGATTCTGGTCGCCAACCGCTCCGAGATCGCGATCCGCGTGTTTCGGGCCGCCAACGAGTTGGGGCTCAAAACGGTGGCGGTGTTTGCCGAAGAGGACAAGCTGGCACTGCATCGGTTCAAGGCGGACGAAGCCTATCTGATCGGACAGGGCAAGGGACCGGTCGAAGCCTATCTCCAGATCGACGAATATATCCGCGTGGCCCGGATTTCGGGAGCTGATGCCATCCATCCAGGCTATGGGTTGCTTTCGGAGAGCCCTGAATTTGCCGATGCGTGCGCCGATGCGGGGATCACCTTCATCGGGCCCAAGGCGCAGACCATGCGTGACCTGGGCAACAAGGTCGCGGCGCGCAACATGGCGATCAAGGCAGGCGTGCCGGTGGTTCCGGCCACCGAACCTTTGCCCGACGATCTCGACGAGGTCGAGAAGATGGCCGAGGCGATCGGCTATCCGCTGATGCTCAAGGCAAGCTGGGGCGGTGGCGGGCGCGGCATGCGGCGCATCACCGATCCCAAGCAGCTTCGCAACGAGGTTTCAGAGGGTAAGCGCGAGGCCAAGGCTGCGTTCGGCAAGGACGAGATGTACCTCGAAAAGCTGGTCGAAAAGGCGCGCCACGTCGAAGTGCAGTTGCTCGGCGACGATCACGGCAATCTCGTCCATCTTTTTGAGCGCGACTGCTCGGTTCAGCGCCGCAATCAGAAGGTGGTCGAGCGCGCCCCTGCGCCATACCTAAACGATGCGACCCGCAAGGCCTTGACCGATGCCGCACTACGGCTGGGCAAGGCTGCGAATTATCGCTGCGCGGGAACCGTCGAATTCCTGATGGATGCCGAGACCGATGAATTCTATTTCATCGAGGTCAATCCGCGCATTCAGGTCGAGCATACGGTCACCGAGGAGGTGACCGGCATCGATATCGTCAAGGCGCAGATCCATGTAATGGACGGGGCAGTCATCGGCACTCCGGAATCGGGTGTGCCGAAACAGGAGGACATCGCGCTTCACGGGCACGCGCTGCAATGCCGGGTCACGACCGAAGACCCGGAAGAAAATTTCATCCCCGATTATGGCCGCATCACCGCCTATCGCGGGGCGACGGGGTTCGGTGTGCGGCTCGATGGGGGCACCGCCTATTCCGGAGCGGTGATCACCCGTTATTACGATCCGCTGCTCGAAAAGGTGACCTGCTGGGCGCCGACGCCCGAGGAAGCCATTGCGCGCATGGACCGTGCGTTGCGCGAGTTCCGCATCCGGGGGGTGTCGACCAATCTGGCCTTCCTCGAAAACATCATTTCGCACCCCAAATTCCGCGATAACACTTACACCACCCGGTTCATCGACACGACGCCGGAGTTGTTCGATATCGAGCGGCGCAAGGACAGGGCGACAAAGCTTCTGACCTATATCGCCGACGTCACCGTCAATGGGCATCCCGAGGTGCGCGACCGGCCGAAGCCGCCGACCAACGCAGCCGAGCCGGTGGTGCCGGACTATCCGGCGCTTGCGACTATCGAGGGGAGCCGACAGGTCCTGGAGCGTGATGGCGCAAAGGGTCTGGCCGAGTGGATGAAGGCGCAGAGCCGGGTGCTCTTTACCGACACCACAATGCGCGACGGCCACCAGAGCCTGCTCGCCACCCGCATGCGCACCTTCGACATGGACAGGATCGCGCGGGCCTATTCGCGCGGTCTGCCGAACCTCTTTTCGCTCGAATGCTGGGGCGGGGCGACCTTTGACGTCTCAATGCGGTTTCTGAACGAAGACCCGTGGGAGCGGCTGGCCAGAATTCGTGAGGGCGCGCCCAATATTTTAACACAGATGCTGCTGCGCGGCGCCAATGGGGTGGGCTACACCAACTATCCTGACAATGTGGTGCGGTTCTTCGTGAAAAAGGCCGCCGAAGGCGGAATCGATATTTTCCGTGTCTTTGACTGCCTCAACTGGGTCGAGAACATGCGCGTTTCCATGGACGCGGTGATCGAAAGCGGCAAGGTGTGCGAGGGCGTGGTCTGCTACACTGGCGACATGCTCGACCCCGATCGGGCCAAGTACGACCTCAAATATTATGTCGGTCTGGCCAAGGAACTCGAAGCTGCCGGCGCCCAGGTGCTGGGCATCAAGGACATGGCCGGGCTGATGAAACCGGCGGCGGCCAAAAAGCTCATCGGAACGCTCAAGGAAGAAATCGGCCTGCCGATCCACTTCCACACCCACGACACCTCGGGTGCTGCCGCTGCAACGGTGCTGGCCGCTTGCGAAGCGGGCGTCGATGCGGTGGACGCGGCAATGGATTCGTTTTCGGGCACGACCAGCCAGCCGACGCTCGGTTCGCTGGTGGCGGCGCTGAAGGGCGGGGAGCGCGATCCCGAACTCGATGCAAAGACGATCCGCGAAATCTCCTTCTACTGGGAAGCGGTGCGCACCCAATACCGGGCCTTCGAGTCCGATCTCAAGGGCGGGGCTTCGGAGGTCTACCTGCACGAAATGCCCGGCGGGCAATTCACCAATCTCAAGGAACAGGCCCGCTCGATGGGGCTGGAGACGCGCTGGCACGAGGTCGCCCAGACCTATGCCGACGTCAACCAGATGTTTGGCGATATCGTCAAGGTCACGCCAAGCTCCAAGGTGGTGGGTGACATGGCGCTGGCCATGGTCTCTTCGGGCTTCACCCGCGCCGATGTGGAAAATCCCGACAAGGAAATCGCCTTCCCCGATTCCGTTGTCGGGTTCTTTGCCGGCGATCTCGGCCAGCCGCCAGGTGGATTCCCCGAGGCGCTGCAGAAGAAGGTTCTGAAGGGCCGCACGCCGATGTCCGAGCGTCCCGGCTCCTATCTCGCGTCGGCCGATCTCGAAGCCGAACGCAAGAAGGCCGAGGAAGCAACCGGGATAGAGATCGACGATTTCCGGCTCGCTTCGTACCTGATGTACCCGAAAGTCTTTATCGAATTCGCCAAGGCGCAGGAGCTTTATGGTCCGACCGAGGTGCTGCCCACGCCGGTCTATTTCTACGGCCTCGCGCCGGCCGACGAGATCATGGTCGATCTCGAGAAGGGCAAGATCATGGTGGTCCAGTTCCTCGGCCAGTCCGAGGCTAACGAAAAGGGCATGGTGCGGGTGTTCTTCGATCTCAACGGCCAGCCCCGTTCGGTCTCGGTACCTGACAGGCTCAAGGCCGGCGAGATCGTGGTGCGACCCAAGGCCACCCAGGGCGATCCCAAGCAGATCGGTGCGCCTATGCCCGGCGTCATCTCGACGCTGGCGGTGCAGGCAGGCCAGAAGATCGAAGCGGGCGACGTATTGCTTTCGATCGAAGCGATGAAAATGGAAACCGCCCTCCATGCGGAAGTGGCGGGCGTTGTCGCCGAAGTGTTGGTCAGGCCTGGCGACCAGATCGATGCCAAGGATCTGCTGATCCGGATTGAATGATCCAAAATAAAGGACGGTGCGGATCAAACCGAACCGTCCGAAAGGGAGGAGATCAATCGAGAAGCGGCCCGCGCCGAAAAGGTGCGCGGGCCGGAAGAAGCACGTGTCAGGTGATGATGCCCATCAACATCAGGATCAGCACGACGACGAGGATCACGCCCAGAATACCGGTGGGGCCATAACCCCAACTGCGCGAATAGCCCCATGTCGGCAGCGCACCGATAAGAAGCAAAATCAGAATAATAATGAGAATGGTGGAAAGGCCCATTTTACAAATCCCTCACAGTGACCATTATGCGGCTATAAATCGACTAAACCGCTTATGGTTCCCTCTACGGCCTTTCCAACGCTAAACCCGGCGTGCGGTTCCATCGATGATGGGGCCGTCGCGGTGCATGGGGGCCTTCTGGCCGGGGAGCCGCGAGACGATCCAGGAGACGATGAGCGGCACGATAACCACGTCGTCCACCCAGCCGGCGAGCGGGATGATGTCGGGCAGGATATCGGCGGGCCAAACCAGGTAGAACGCGGCCAGGACGGTCGCGGCCTTGAGATAGAACGGGGTGCCCGGAGCCCAGAAGGCTTTCCAGAGCAGGACCACTTCCTTGCGAAAGCGCAGGAAGCGAGGCAGCAGGAGGGAAGCAAAGCTCTTGATCATGGAAAAATAGATAGGAAGGGGCGAACGCGGTTCAAGAGCACATCGTCACACCTGCGAAACGTTGCGGAAATTGGCTCGAAGGCTTATGTGTGGCCGCAAGAAATGAGGTCGGCAATGGCAGGTCCAGCGCAGCGTAAGAGAACGGTCGGAGTCGATGTGGGAGGCGTTACGGTGGGCGGCGGCGCACCCATCGTCGTCCAGTCGATGACCAATACCGATACCGCCGATATCGAGGCGACCGTCGCGCAAGTGGCGGCGCTGGCGCGGGCGGGCTCGGAGATCGTCCGCATCACCGTCGATCGCGATGAGGCCGCCGCTGCGGTGCCCTATATCCGCGACCGGCTGATGCTGCGCGGCATCAACGTGCCGCTGGTTGGCGATTTCCACTATATCGGGCACAAACTCTTGTCCGATCATCCCGCTTGCGCCGAAGCACTGGCCAAATACCGCATCAATCCCGGCAATGTGGGATTCAAGGACAAGCGCGACAAGCAGTTCTCCCAGATGATCGAGATCGCCAACCGGTATCAAAAACCGGTGCGCATCGGGGTCAATTGGGGCTCTCTCGACCAGGAACTGCTCACCGCGCTGATGGACGAGAACGCCGCGCGTGAAAATCCCTGGAGCGCAGCCCATGTGCAGCGCGAGGCGATCATACGCTCCGCTATCCTTTCGGCCGAACGCGCCGAGGAATTGGGCATGGGGCGCGACCGGATCATCCTCTCCACCAAGGTTTCCGACGTCCAGCAACTGATCGCCGTCTATCAGGAGCTCGCCGAGCGCTGCGATTATGCGCTCCATCTGGGGCTCACCGAAGCGGGCATGGGGTCAAAGGGCATCGTCGCGTCTTCGGCGGCGCTGGGTATTCTGCTGCAACAAGGAATCGGCGACACAATCCGCATTTCGCTGACTCCCGAGCCGGGCGGCGACCGCACGCTCGAGGTCAAGGTCGCCCAGGAACTGCTCCAGACCATGGGCTTTCGGCAATTCGTGCCGGTGGTGGCAGCTTGTCCGGGGTGCGGACGGACTACCTCGACAACCTTCCAGACGCTGGCCAAGGAAATCCAGGATCATCTCTCCTCGTCCATGCCCGAATGGCGCGAGAAATATCCCGGCGTCGAGGCGATGAGCGTTGCGGTGATGGGGTGCATCGTCAATGGGCCGGGCGAATCCAAGCACGCCGATATCGGCATTTCCCTGCCCGGTACAGGCGAAACGCCGTCGGCACCGGTGTTCATCGAGGGCCAGAAGGTCACAACGCTCAAGGGCGTTGATGTCGCCGATCAGTTCAAGCAGATGGTCGCCGACTATATCGAAAACCGGTTCGGCGCCGGCCGCGCTAAGCCTGCGGCGGAGTAGGTGGTCATCCTTAAGGTGTGCCCGGCGGTGCTGCGCTGGGCGAACGGGGCGCGGGAGATACTGGTCTTCACCCATCCCCTCGCCGGGGTCCAAGTGGTCAAGGGAACAATCGAAGCCGGCGAGGATGTCGAAGCGGCTGGCCGGCGGGAGCTCTCCGAGGAAGCGGGAGTGGAAGGCCTGCCCCTGCTGGGGACGCTTGCGGCGAGTTCTCGGATCGCACCCGGCCAGCTATGGCATTTTCTACTGCTGTCCGGTGAGGGACTACCCGAACGCTGGGCGCATCATTGTGCCGACGATGGTGGGCACGATTTCGCATTCTTCTGGCATCGTCTTGACTACAGCCCCGACGATAGATGGCATGAAATCTTCAAGCACGCCCTTGCCCATATCAAGGCCGGAGCGGCCGATCAGCCGCCATTCGCCGGTCGCACATAAACCGGCGTGTCGCCGCCCATATAGTGCGCGTTGTGGCTGAACCGGTAGCCGAGCTTTTCGCCCACCCGGATCGAGCCGGCGTTGTCGGGGTGGAATATGCAGAAGGTGCCGCTGTCGCCGAAATTGGCGTCGCCCCATTCCAAGGCCGCGCGGGCCGCTTCGGTCGCATAGCCCTTGCCTTGGTGATGGGGCATCAGCACCCAGCCGATTTCCGGCTCGCCTGAGACCGGAGGGGCCATGTCGCGTTTGAGCTTGCCAAAGCCCACATCTCCGACGAAATCTCCGGTATCGCGTTCGCTGACGCACCAATAGCCAAAGCCATATGCCGCCCAATGGCCGATATAGCGCAGAAGCCGCATCTGGGATTCCATTTCGGTCGAGGGATGGCCGGTGATGAACTTGGCGACTTCTGGGGAGCGCCAGAGCCGATGGACGTTGTCGAAATCGTCCGGCCTGTGGCCACGCATGACCAACCGCTCGGTTTCGAGCACCGGAACGGGCGGAAGGGTCGTGGCCAGCATGCTCAGTAACTCCTCTTGGCGAAATGGCGGATCAAAGCGCGCAGCGGATCGGCCCTTTCATCGAAATCCTTGAGGGCACCGAGCCCCTGATCGACGGCGTGGTTGAGTATTTCGCGGGCCCCACCGAGACCCCGCAACCCCACGATCGTCGATTTGTTCTGTGCCACATCCTTGCCGGCAGTCTTGCCAAGCGCATCGGAGGTGGCGGTGACGTCGAGAATGTCGTCGGCGAGTTGGAAAGCAAGACCGGCAGAAATCCCATAAAGCACCAGCGCTGCCCGCTCCTCATGGCCGGCCTTGCCCAGAATTGCGCCGATTTCCGCACTGGCCCTGATCAGCGCGCCGGTCTTTTTCGCATGCATTTGAAAAATGCCGTCCTCATCGAGCGGGGTGGTTTCCCCTTCGATATCGAGCACCTGACCGCCCACCATGCCCGCCGAACCGGCAGCCAGCGTCAGCGTGGCGACGAGATCGGCGCGGATTGCCGGGTCCTGATGCGTGTGCGGATCGACCATCAGCGCGAATGCCTCGGTCAGGAGCGCATCGCCAGCCAGGATCGCCAGGGCCGGATCGAATGCCTTCCAGACGGTGGGCTTGCCGCGGCGCAATTCGTCATTATCCATCTCGGGCAGATCGTCATGGATCAGCGAATAGCAATGGACCATTTCAAGCGCCGCGCCGGCGGAGAGACTGTCCTGGACCGGAACGCCGAACAGGGCGGCCGAAAGCCGCACGAGCAGAGGCCGCAGGCGCTTGCCGCCACCAAGTGCACCGTGGCGCATGGCGGCCAGCAGGCGCGGCGGCGCGGCAATCGTGTCGAGCCTCTTGCTGAGGAAGGCTTCGATATCGGCAGCGCAAGCGGAGAGTTCAGTCTCGAATTCATGTTCGCTCATAGCAGGGTTTGCTAAAGCCTCTCGCGTCATTCTACAAGCGCGGGCAGCGCGAAGGACGAAAGGGGCCGGCTTGGCGGGACGCAAAAAACGCGGGTGGACATTCTGGCTGGCCTTGCCGCTGATGCTGATCGCGGCGGTGATCGGTCTCGTCTTGGTCCTGGTGCCTCTTTATTGGGTGGTGCCGCCGGTCTCGACTCTGATGCTCTCCCGCTACGTCACGGGTCAGCCGGTCGTCCGTGAATGGCGCGATATCGACCAGATCTCCGACCGGCTCAAAACCGCCGTGGTGCTGTCCGAGGACGGGCAGTTCTGCTCGCACCATGGCGTGGATGTCGCAGCGCTCAGAGCAGAGATCGACAATTTCCTGGCCGGGGAGGAGGCGCGGGGCGCCTCGACCATCACCATGCAGGTGGCGCGCAACCTGTTTCTCTGGAACGATCGGTCGGTGATCCGCAAGGTGCTCGAAGTGCCGCTGGCTGTCTATATCGATCTGGTTCTGCCCAAGCGCCGGATCATGGAGATCTATCTCAACATCGCCGAATGGGGACCCAGTGGCCAATTCGGCGTGGCGGCGGGGGCCGAGGCGGCATATGGCACGAGCGCTGAAAATTTCACCTGGCAGCGGGCAGCGCTCCTCACCGTCGCCCTCCCCAATCCCCATGTGCGCCGCCCAGGCAATCCCACGGCTGGGCTGATGAGCGTGGCGCAAATCGTCGAAGCGCGCGCCCGGCGGTTTTCCGCCAATGCCTCGTGCCTGTTCAACGGGCCAGCGGAACTCTAGCGTGTCGCGATTTTCGCGATAGCAAGACTAGCCAAGCGCTTGCCGATCCTGTATAGAGCGCCCCAATCCGAACACGGTATGACGGTTTTAAGCGTAACCGGCGCGGCAGGACCTCTTTGTCCCTCGTGGGTTGCGCGGCAAGAATGGAGTAGATGGAAATGGCAGTTCCCAAGAGGAAGACGACGCCGATGAAGCGCGGTTTCCGCCGCTCGGCCGACGCGCTCAAGGCCGCAGCTTATGTCGAGGACAAGGACAGCGGTGAGCTTCGCCGTCCGCACCATGTGGACCTCAAGTCGGGCATGTATCGCGGCCGTCAGATTCTCGAGCCCAAGAGCAACTAACGCTTTTGCGCTTCGCGCTTAGACCAAAGCGCCATTGACGGGGCTACCCGTCGGGATTACGGCCAGTCCTTGAAAAAGGGCTGGCCTTTTTGTTGGCCATCGCATGGAGGATTTTTGATGAGCACGCGGACCGAAACCGACTCGATGGGGCCAATCGAGGTTCCCAACGAGAAATATTACGGTGCCCAGACCGCGCGTTCCTTGATGAATTTCGATATCGGCGGCGAAAGGATGCCGCTCGAAATCGTCCATGCTTTCGGCATCCTCAAAAAGGCTGCAGCCATTACCAACACCCGTCTGGGGTTGATGGACGAGGCGACCCGCGACCTGATCGTTGCCGCCGCCGATGAAGTGATCGCCGGCAAGCTCGACGATCATTTCCCCCTGGTCGTCTGGCAGACCGGCTCGGGCACCCAATCCAACATGAACGTCAACGAGGTGATCTCCAACCGCGCCATCGAGATGGCTGGCGGCGAGATGGGCAGCAAGAAGCCTGTCCATCCCAACGACCACGTCAATATGAGCCAGTCGTCCAACGACACCTATCCCACCGCCATGCACATTGCGGCGGTAACGGTGGTCGAGGACAAACTGTTCCCCAAGGTCAAGCTGTTGCGCGACACGCTGGCGAAAAAGTCCGAAGAGTTCATGGAGGTGGTCAAGATCGGCCGCACCCATCTCCAGGACGCAACGCCCTTGACGCTGGGCCAGGAAATCTCGGGCTGGGTGGCGCAGATCGATCTTGCGCTCAAGGCGGTCGAAGCCACGCTCCCCCAACTCCGCGAGCTGGCGCTGGGCGGCACGGCCGTGGGGACCGGCCTCAACACCCATCCCGATTATGCCGCGACGGTGGCCGAGGAAATCTCCAAGCTGTCCGGCCACCGGTTCGTGACGGCGCCAAACAAATTTGCCGTCCTGGCGGGGCACGATGCCTTTGTGGGAGCCTCGGGCGCGCTCAAGCAGCTCGCCGCCGCGCTGATGAAGGTCGCCAATGATGTGCGCTGGCTGGCCTCGGGCCCACGGTCGGGACTTGGCGAGATCACCATTCCTGAAAATGAGCCCGGCTCATCGATCATGCCGGGCAAGGTCAATCCGACCCAGTCGGAAGCCATGACCATGGTCGTCGCCCAGGTCATGGGCAATGACGCGACCATCGGCTTTGCGGCGAGCCAGGGCAATTTCGAGCTCAACGTCTTCAAGCCTGTCATCGCGTACAATTTCATCCAGTCGGTGCGGCTCCTCGCCGATGCCGCGAAATCGTTCAACGACAATTGCGCTGTCGGCATCGAACCCGACCGTAAGAAGATCACCGAGCATTTGAACAATTCTCTGATGCTGGTGACCGCGCTCAACCGCAAGATCGGCTATGACAACGCCGCCAAGATCGCCAAGACGGCGCATAGGAACGGCACGACGTTGCGCGAGGAAGCCATCAATCTGGGGCTTCTGACCGGCGAAGAGTTCGATGCCGAAGTAAGGCCGGAAAAAATGGTGGGGCCGCTGCCGGTCAAAAAGTAAAGCACGAGGGGGCCGGCGCGACCGGCCCCTTTTCTCTGGCCAATCGACACCCAATAGGGCAGTCTCCCGCCATGCCGAACCCTATTCGTCCGAGACCGCCATGTTCGTCCCGCCGCTTCTGGCTCTGCCGCTGATCGTCTATAACGTCATGGCCTTGTTCGGCTTTTCCAATGGCGAAGCCTGGGCCGCGCCGATCGCGATCATTACCATGGTATCGGGCGGGGTATGGGATTTGAGCGTCGGCGACATCTTCATCGTCGTCTCGCTCGTGCTGCTGTTCGGTGAGATTCTCAAGGCCACGCGGTTCGGCAACGCCTCGGTCGTCGACCACATGCTCTCGACGCTGGTCTTTGTCATCTGCCTGGTTGAATTCCTGCTGGTCGGTTTTGCCGCCACCTCCGTATTCTTCATTCTCATGGTGATGGCGCTCATCGATGTGATCGCGGGCTTTACCGTTTCCATCCGGGCGGCGGCGCGCGACGTGCAGTTCGGTGGTGTCGAATAGCCTAGGCCGATACCGATTTGCGATAGCCCATGGGCAAGCGCCGCTTGTCGCTCGCTTCAGCCAGACGGTAGCGCTCGGCGGCATGCGGCTGGTGGGTGATGACACTTGATCCTAAAAGCTGAGTGATGAACGCCGCCTGGACCGCCGGCCGTGGAGCACGCGGGAGCGGCAGGCTCATCGGCAGGCGATGTGCCGAAACAGTTCGGTTTTTTGCGCCGTTGCTATCCACTATCTTACCCGCTCCAGGACGGGACACTTCGTCCCAATCTGGCACGCTTTTGCCGCGAGCCTACCCAAGATGTCGCAATCGCCATGCCAGTTGGCAACGATTTGTTAACGATTGCCACAGCGTCAGCGTTGCATGGTTAACGGGGAGAGGATGACGGCGTTAACGGAGCGGTAACAGACGCGCCGCAATTTCGCGGCTTTGTTGCGGTTTGGAGGGAAAACGTTTCCGGACCAGACCCAAGAGGCCGATCCCATGATTTCCGATTTCGCTCCCGCCCGCCTGTCCCGTTTTGCCTTTGCCGCTCTGTGCGTCGGCGCACTCGCCGCATGCAGCGGAGCGCCCAACACGGGCGGCGCCCTTGCACCGGGGCTGGTGGCGCAAATCGCGTCTCCAGGAGCGCAGATGGATCGGCAGGCGGCTCTCGGGATCATCAATCAATATCGTGCAACGCGCGGGGTGGCGCCGCTCGCCGCCGATGCGGCGCTCGACGCTCAGGCCCAGGCCATCGCCGCCCAATATGCCAGCAGCGGCAATCCTCCGGCCATGCCGGCCGGTGCGGCCGCCATGCGGCTTTCAGCCGGATACACCAATTTCGCGGAAACCTTCTCAGGTTGGCGCAACAGCCCGGCCGATGCCAATGTTCTGGCCCAGAGCGATGCGCGGCGTGCCGGCTTTGCGGCGGTCTACGACCCCAACTCGGCTTATGGCACCCATTGGGTCATGCTGCTGGGACGCTAGCCTTTGACCGATTCCGGGGCTGGCCGGCTGCCTGAATGTGCTTGCGCAGATCAGGCGCCAGCTGGTCAATGGAGCGGATCAGACGCCGCTCGAGATCGGCCGATGGGATCGTCTCGATGAACTGAATGGCGAATCCGGGATCGAGCTGACGCACGACGCGCCCGACCACAGTTCCCAATGCCAGCGGCATGCCGATTTTGACCTCGATATCAGCCGAGACGGCAGCCCCCGAGCTCGAAATATCAATCACAAAGCACGACACGAGGCTGGCATCGGGTAGCACCAGCGTCGACTGCGGGTTGGTCGGAACGATCCGGGTATGGCGGCGGGTATCCGATACCGCGAAATTCTGGAACTTCTCGAACCAGACGATTTTTTCGAGCATTTTGCGGCGCGCTTGTTCGTCCAGGTCGAGCGACATCACAAAGCCAAAGCCCAATCGGCGCTGGATTTGGCCGCGCAATCGGCCCAATTCGTTGAACTGGGCCACTACCCAGTCACCGATCTCCCCCGAGACGGGTGCGTTCATCAGTATGGTGGCCGGGGAGAGCCGCTGAATGCGGCAGGCGAACAGGGAAACCTTGCGGTCCGGTGCGTGCTGCCATTTTTCGAGATGGTAGCGGCCTCGCATATTGACGAGCACCCGCGTGCGGTCGTCTAAGGAAGCCGTGCCTGGGGAAACGTCGTCCCGCTTATCCATTCGGTGCCCCCGCCCTGGAAGCCCCATACGTATCATTACTTGGTAAACGAGCCGTTTTCCTGGAGGATGCTGATGAATTTCGACTATGAGGCTCGCCGCGCTCTCCTTCTGGACGCCAGGGGGCTCAAATGTCCGTTACCGGTCCTTAAGCTCGAAAAAGCGCTCGCCAACGCACCGGCCGGAGCCCAGGTGACCGTTCTGGCTACCGATCCGGTGGCGAAAATCGATATCCCGCTCTTTTGCCGGCAGCAGGGGCATGCCGTGGCGGTAGAGTCGGAGCCCGACGGGGCCACCCGCTTCCTGATAACCAAAAGCCTTGGAGATCGGGATTAGTTGCCCGCAATCCCGGCATTGGGTGTCAGCGACATGATCGATGAATCGCCAAAGCCGATATTGTCATTGGCAGCACCGGCGGCCACAGCCGGTGCGCCGCCGAAGCCCATATCGGGGCGCGGGCGGGGCAGGGGAACGTCGGCAAGCCGCCCAAGGGTAGAGATCGTGTGGGTGGGCGGAACGATGGTGTCGGTCAGGTAGGAGATCTGCCCGTCCAGTCCGGCCGAAAAGATTTCCATGCGCTGCTCGGCATAGGTTTCGGCGCCTGCGCCGCAGATGTTGGCGCGCATGTCGACCGGGGCGATGCCGGCTTGATTGGGGATGTCGACCACGTTCACACCGGTGCCGCGATAGCCGCCGGCAAAGCCTGAAAACAGCATCTGAGCGGTCATTTCGCCGCGCTCGCGGGTCGAGTTGGCGCCCAGCGTCACGGCCATGAGCTGCCGGCCTCCGCGCGTTACGGTGGCGACGATATTGAGCCCGGACGAACAGACATAGCCCGTCTTCATGCCGTCGGTGCCGGCAAAGCCGGTCAGAAGTTCGTTATTGGAGTGCGAGCGGGACTCCCCGAAGGCCACGGTGCGCGTCGAGAACATCGAATCATACTGGGGAAAGCGCGCCTTGATCGTGAGGGCGATCATGGCGATGTCACGGGCGGTGGTCACCTGGGCGGGATCGTGCAGGCCGTGGGGATTGACGAAGTGAGTTCCGGTCAATCCCATCATGGCGGCGCGCGCGTTCATCATCTGGACAAAGGCCGGCTCGCTTCCTGCGATGGTTTCCCCGATCGCCACGGCGATGTCGTTGGCGGATTTGACAATTAGAAGATAGAGCGCATCTTCGAGCGTGATGGCCGTGCCTTCCGGGAAACCCATCTTGGAGGGCGGGACCGACAGCGCATTGGCCGAGGAAATGACCGGGGTCGAAAGCGAGGCCTGACCGGTTTCAATGGCCTCGAAGGCGATGAGCGCGGTCATGAGTTTGGTGAGCGAGGCGGGATGCCAGGGCACGCCCGCATCGTTCTGATAGAGCACCTCGTTGGTGCGCATGTCGATCAGAAGCTGGGGCAGGGCAAAAGCAGGGGCAATGGATCCCACCAGCGTCGCAAGAGCGATCACGCAAAGGGACAGCAATCGCCTAACAGGGGTTTCCACCATGGCTTCGCAATCGACTGTTAATGGGACGGAACCTGCATAACAGGGCAAATTTGGCAGAACAATGCCCGTAGCCCGGCTATGCCCATCTTGCTCGGTCCGGCATGGGGTTTCCATCGGAAGGATGCGCGCCTATATCTTTGCCAGCCCGCAAGCGAGGAGGCTTCCGGCTATGACCGACGAATCCGAGGAAACTGAAGTCTGCGCCGCGATGGGGGATATCCTCAACCGGATCGGTGACAAATGGAGCGTCATGGTGGTCGATCGGCTCAAGGACGGTACCATGCGCTTTTCCGAATTGCGCCGGGCGATCGATGGCGTTTCCCAGCGCATGCTGACGCTTACGCTCCGCAACCTCGAACGCGACGGGTTGGTGACGCGAACTGTCTATCCCGAAATACCGCCGCGCGTCGAATATGAGCTTACCGAACTGGGCTTTACCTTGACGGGCCCCATCAGCGCGCTCTGGGATTGGGCTGCCGCCCACCAGCATGCCGTCGCCAAGGCACGCACGGCCTACGACCGGGCGCAGGCTCACGACATCTCCGAGCGCAGAAGCGCCTGACGCGGGTTCTACTGCGCGACGGCCACGTGTAGGTGGTCCTGATGCAGCTTGTCGGTAAACGAGCGCCCACCATACCCATCCAGGGCCCAGGGTGATCCGATCTGGCGGATTTCCGGCTGGTCGTAGAGCCATTTGACGATATCGTGGGTGAACGAGCCGGAGGCCCGGTCGTCGATCACCAGCGTATTTCCTAGCCTGTAGATATCGACGGCACGGCCACGGGTATGATCGGACTGCCGGTCGGTGCCGAACACTTCATAAGGATGTCCCTGGGAGAGCGTGGTGACCCCATAGGGCGTGCGTTCGGCCAGTCGGGCCATTACCGTCAGCAGATTGGTCGAGATATTACCCGATAGGATGTCCCACCGGGCCGAATCCGGCATCTCGATGCGCGGGTCATTGAGAACCGTCAGCGCGATCTGGGGAACTGGGCCGGTCGGCATAATCTGTGTTCCGCCTTCGGAAGCGAGCCGCGCGAAATGCCAGGAGCCCTCGACAAGCGCCAACCGGACGTCGAGCGTGCGGATAAAGACGCGCACGCCGTCTGGTGTCCCAACCATTTGCTCGGTGACCACCATCACCGAAGCAGCCTCTTCGCCCAATCCGCCCAGTTGGGGATAGAGAATCCGCCCCTGCGACCAGGCGCCGGGGAAATGAAACGCCTCCGCCAATTGGACGGCAGCACCGGCGCTTGCAAAGCTCACCCGCTCCGCAATATCGGCGGCCGATTCATTGGCGCTGTAATTGGTCAGCGCCAATGCGACTTCGCTTGCAAGCCGCTTGGCGTTGGGATGGGTCTCGTTGGGGGAAACCGGCTCGGCCCCGTTCTGATGGGGTCCGAGCGGGATGATCGCCGGTGCTTCAGTGCCGGTGGGCGGAGACAGGATGGATTGGGCGGAGCCTGTTGGGATAGGCGTGCACAACAGTAAGATTGCCCCGATCGCTACCCAATTCCTCATAAGCGCCTGCCTCGTCCAGTATCATCCTGTATTCGCGCAACACCGCGCCGTCCTGCCCCGTGCGCCGGGCAATCAGCCTGCAGCCGAGTTTTTCGAAAAACGGCGTTCCCAATCCACCCTCTTCGGTGACAAGGAAAGCACGATGCACGCCGGTGGCGCTGGCGCGGGCCTTGAATTCCTCGACCAGTCCGCGTCCCA
The DNA here is from genome assembly GCF_031202855.1 of Pelagibacterium sp. H642. GTDB lineage: Bacteria > Pseudomonadota > Alphaproteobacteria > Rhizobiales > Devosiaceae > Pelagibacterium. The sequence goes on from NZ_CP101829.1 coordinate 2,030,866, forward strand.
CACCACGCCGCCGTGCGGCAGCGGCGGTGACGATATGGCTGAGAACCGAAAGCGTGTTCGGTCCGCCGTTTCGGGGTGCCGGCGTGGGCAACAGCCCGATATGCCGGGCAATGCCGCGGCTATAGCGTCCGAGGCGGGTGCGGGCGAAATCCAGCGCCACGTGTGGACGCGACAGCAGGGCGCCTCCGCCTGCCACCGCAAGCTGCGGTCCGAAATGGCGGGTGACCCAGCGATAGTGTTCGGCATTGGAGGTGGTGCCGAATAGCGCGCCAATCACCTCGTCATCGGAGCGGGCGACAAGCGCGATCCCATAGGGGGAACGCGCGAAGCTCTCCTGATAAAGACCAAGAAAGTGCCTCCCCAATCGCGGGAACAGGCCAAGATGCAGGTTCTGCCGGTGCAGCATCGCCGTTGCCGGTATGTCGGCGGGGTGGAGAGGCTCGATGGAAAGCATGGCTGCGGTCCCTTGGAGAGGCGTTAACCTTGATTGCGGAAAGGTTAATGCACTGGCCGTCTCTGTGTTCCGCAGTTGGCGCTTTGAGCGTTGAGTGTTTACCTTGGCAAGCCGGGAGGGACAGCGAAGGGACGGTGACATGGGCGAGGAAGCCGAACTCAAATTGCAGGTTGCGGCGGAGGATGCGGAGCGGCTCACCGATTGGGCAAAGGCGCAGGGCGAGGTCAAAACCCTGCCGCTGCGGGCCATCTATTTCGATACGCCGGGACGCGCCTTGGGCAAGGCCGGCATGTCGCTGCGCGTGCGCCATGACGGCACGGGCTGGGTGCAGACGATCAAAGCCAACGGCCAGACGAGCGCCGGGTTTTTCGTCCGTGACGAATGGGAAAAGCCGGTTTCCGGGCCAGCGCTCCAGATCGGCGAGGATACGCCGCTGATCGGCCTGCCGCCTCAGACCCTCAATGCACTGGAGCCGATATTCGAGGTGCTGGTCGAGCGCCGCGTACTGCAGATCGCGCGGGAAAACACCAGCATCGAAGCGGCGATCGACAGCGGGGAAGTGGTGGCCGAGGATCGGCGCAGCACGTTCTGCGAGGCCGAACTGGAGCTTAAAAGTGGGGATTCGCATGCGCTGTTTTCCCTGGCGCGGGAGATCGATGCGGTCGCTCCCGCCCGGCTTGGAACGGTGAGCAAGGCCGAGCGAGGCCAGCGGCTGCTCGAGGCGGTGGCCCGGAGCTTTAAGGCCGATCCCATACCGTTGTCCCCCTCCGATACGGTCGAGGACGCGATGAGAGCGATAGCAGCCGGCTGTCTGCGCCAGTATCGTCTCAACGAGGATATTTTGCTAAGGCGCCGGGCGCCGGATGCCCTGCATCAAGCCCGTGTGGCCCTGCGGCGGCTGCGTTCGGCAATATCGATCTTCAGGGACATTGCCGAGGACGAGCGTAGCGAGCGATTGCGCGACGAGCTCAAATGGCTGGCTGGGGAACTGGGCGAAGCGCGCGATCTCGATGTCCTGTTCAAAACCGCGCACACCGACGATCTGCGCCAGGCCTTGATGGAGGAAAGCGCGTCCAGCTATGAGGCGGTCAAGCAGACGCTTTCAGATGTCCGATCCCGCGCGCTGATGCTCGATCTCGCCCAGTGGCTGGCAACGGGGGGCTGGCGGGAGCGCTCCGGAAATAAGGATGCGCGCAACGCCAAGGTCTCCGATTTTTCTGCAATGGCGCTCACCAAGCTTTTCAAGCGCTTCAAAAAGCAAAGCGCCGGCCTCGAGAAACTCAGCGATGCCGAGCGCCACGAGGCACGCAAGCTCGCCAAGAAACTACGTTATGGCACCGAGTTCTTTGCCGGGCTCTATGCTTCGGGCCGAACCGGCAAGCGTTACGAGCAGTTTCTCAAGCGCCTGGAGGCGGTCCAGGAGGCGTTGGGCGATCTCAACGACCTTGCCGCCAGGCCCATGCTTTTGGACCGGCACGGCTTGGCCGATGCGGAGGTCGGAAGCCAGCAAGGCGACATGGACGAACTCATCAGGCGCGCCGCATCGGCATGCGATGCGCTGACTGGCACCCGGCCGTTCTGGAAATAGGCCTTCGCCTCAACCGATATCCTTGATCGGCTTCCAGGTGATGAAGCGATAGATGTAGATCACCACGGCCAGGATCACGACGGCGGTGGACACCGGGTCCACCCAGGCTTCGACGATATGGTAGCCCTCATGCAGCACGAAGCCTGCGCCGGCGAGCAAGCCCGTCCAGATCGTGGTGCCGACCAGCGAGATGGCGAGAAACTTCCACACCGGCATGGCGGCGAGCCCGGCCGGCACGGAAATCAGGGTGCGGATGGCGGGTATGAGGCGGCCCAAAAGCACCGCCCAGGTGCCATAGCGGTCGAACCAATGGACAGCCATGTCGATGTCGCGCTCGTTGATGGTCGCGACGCGTCCGAACCAATTGCACAGGCGTCGGAAGCGGTCGATGCCCAGCAGGCGGGCGGCGATGTACCAGACGCTGGTGCCCAGCAGGGAACCGGCAACGCCGGCGATCATCACACCCACGGTGTTCAACTGGCCGGTGGCGGCGACATAGCCGGCAAAGGGCATGATCAATTCGGACGGGATGGGGGGGAAAATGTTTTCGATCAGCATCAGCATGAAGATGCCGAAATAGCCCCAATCGGTGATGGTGCCGATAATCCAGTCGCTCATTGAGATTCCTTGGTCGGTTGGCGGCCGAGGAGATGGTGCGGGCGGTCGGAATCGAACCGACACTCTGTTTCCAGAACCAGATTTTGAGTCTGGCGCGTCTACCAGTTCCGCCACGCCCGCGACGGTGAGCCGCCCGAAGCGACGCGCCGGACTATAGGCAAACCGGGCGGGGCGTCAATCGCTGATTTTCGGCGCTGGCGATCACGCAGATTTGCAGGCTGGCGGCGACGCCGGTATTGCTCTAGAGACCGGTAAAGCCAAGGCTATTTGATGGACGAACCAATGCTTGACGCAATGAGCACGGAACGCAAGGGCGCAAGCGCCGCCGGCATCCTGGGGCTTGCCGCCATTCTGGGGGCGCTCGCCTTCCAATATATCGGCGGGCTTTATCCTTGCGAGCTCTGCTTCACCCAGCGCTGGCCCTATTATATCGGCCTGCCGCTCATTGGTGTTGCGGTAATCGTCTGGGACAGGCTGCCTCTGCCGGTGCGCCTTGGGCTCTTGGGCATTTCGGCGGCGCTCTTTGCCTGGGGCACCTATATGGGGGTCTACCACGCCGGGGTGGAATGGGGCTGGTGGCCTGGTCCGCAAAGCTGCACCGGGGTGGGCGACGACAGCGTCATGAGCCTGGATTCGCTCTCGAACCTGAACGATGTGCGGATCGTGCCGTGCGACGCCGTGCAGTGGGAGATGTTCGGGGTCTCGCTGGCGGGGTTCAATGCCCTGATTTCCGCGGCGATTTTCGTCCTGCTGATCGCCAGCATCGTCGGGCAGACCCGGCGAAATAAGGTCTGATTGGTTTAAGGCTCCAGTTCGATATCCCAGTAGAGATAGTCGAGCCAGCTATCGTGCAGGTAGTTGGGCGGGAAGGCGCGGCCGTTGTTGTGCAGGTCGTGAACCGTGGGCTGGAACGGCATCTGGCGCGGCATCATGCCGATTTCCTTAGGCGTGCGGTTGGCTTTGCGCAGATTGCAGGGTGAGCAGGCGGCCACGATATTTTCCCAGGTGGTACGCCCGCCCTTGGAGCGCGGAATGACGTGGTCGAAGGTCAGATCGTGCCGCGAGCCGCAATACTGGCACTGAAATCTGTCGCGCAGGAAAACGTTGAAGCGGGTGAAGGCGGGGTATTTGGCGGGCTGGACATAGTCCTTGAGCGAAATCACGCTCGGCAGGCGCATCTCGAAGCTCGGACTTCGAACGACCTTATCGTATTCGGAAACGATGTGAACGCGTTCGAGACAGACTGCCTTGATGGCGTCCTGCCAGCTCCAGAGCGACAGGGGATAATAGCTGAGCGGCCGGTAATCGGCGTTCAGAACGAGCGCGGGGCAGGCCTGGGGTGACACGTGAATTGTCACTGAACCCTCCGGGGTATGGATCACTCATCCCCGTCGCGCTCCCAAACTCGATTGCGCTCTCACCGCTTGCCGGAAGCGCTCCGGCGATTCCATTGCAATACTCTACGCCTCTTGTGACAGGCCTGTGAAGAACTTTGTTGAAAAGGTGTGGGGATATCAGATGCCTAAGCGTTCCCTGAGGAATGCCGTGGCGGCATCGAGCCCGTCCTGGGCGATGGAGTGGCCGGTGCCCTGGGAAATGTGCAGTTTGGCCTCAATTCCCAGGTCGAGAAGGATGGGAAGCGCCACTTCGCTGCCCATCACGGGAACCACATCGTCCATATCGCCATGGATCAAAAGAACCGGCGGCCTGGAGGCGATTTCGTTTCCGAGCTTTTCGGGGGCGACCACAAGACCCGAGCAAGAGACGATGCCCAGAAGTGATTCGGGCAGCCGCAGGCCGGCATAGAGGGCCATCATGGCGCCTTGGGAGAAGCCGCCCAGGATTGTCTGGCCGGGCGTGAGGCCGGTCTGTGCCCAGAGGTCGTTGAGGAAGGAGGTGACGACCGGAGCGGCGGTTTCGGCACCGACCAGCCGCGAAAGATCGCGGTCGCGCTCGAGATCGAGCGGAAACCATTGATATCCGAAAGGGTTGCCGCCGCACACTTCCGGGGCATTGGGGGCGACGAACAGGGTATCGGGGAAACTGTCGCGCCAGAACTGGCCGAGCGAAATCAGATCGCGCCCATCCGAGCCATAGCCATGAAGAAGAACCACGGCGCTTTTGGCGTGTCCGGAGGCAGGCGGCAGCATGGGGCCGGAGAGTTTGACGGGCGTGGTCATCGATTGTCCTTGTGGTTCAAGAGCCTAGAGGGCGTCCCAGGCGTTGGAATTCTTCATGGCGGAGAAATAGCGCCAGAACATGATGGCCGCCGCGCCGCGATGGGGCGACCAGGTGGCGGCGAGCGGGATCAGCTCTTTGGGTAGGGGGCGCGCGGGAAGCGAGAAGGCGTGCTCGACGGCCTTTTGCAACGCGAGGTCGCCGGCGGGGAAAACGTCTGGATGGCCGGCGCAGAAGAGAAGGTAGATTTCTGCGGTCCAGGGGCCGATGCCCTTGAGCTTGGTGAGCGTTGCGATGGCCGCTTCGGCGTCCATGGCCTCGACGGCGGAAAAGTCCAGCCCGCCTTCGGTGACGGTGAGCGCGAGGGAGCGGATGGTCTCGTATTTGTTGCGCGAAAGCCCGGCATTCCTGAGGGTTTGCTCATCGAATGCGAGGTAGGCCGCGGGGGTTACCGCGCCGAGATCTTCCAGGCGCCCCCACATGGCGCGGGCCGAGGCGACCGAAACCTGCTGGCCGCAGATGATGCGGGACATGCCTGCAAAGCCCCGTGGCGCGGTGCGCGGCGCGATCTCGCCGGCCCGGGCGATGGCGGCGGCGAGGCGTTCGTCGAGGCGCCCCAGGCACTCGAGGTGGAAGGCCAGCGCCTCCTGCGAATCGAGCCGGGGTGGAGCGGCGGTCGCGGGCGTGATAGGGGCTTTAAGTGAGGTTGTGGGCATGTCTCTTTCATCTCTACCGATTTTCCGCTTCGCGCCAAGTCCGAACGGGCTTCTGCATCTCGGGCATGCCTATTCGGCGCTCTATACCGAGCGTTGGGCCAAGGCGATGGGCGGGGTGATGCTGCTGCGGATCGAGGACATCGATACGGTGCGGTGTCGACCCGAATTTGTCGCGGCGGTGTTTGAGGATCTCAAATGGCTGGGGCTTTCATGGCCCGAGCCGGTGCGCATTCAATCGCAGCACTTTGACGATTACAGGGCGGCGGCCGATCAGCTTCGGGCCAAGGGTTTGATTTATCCGTGCTTTTGCTCGCGGGCCGAGATCCGGGCGACGAGCGGGGGGCGGACCGATCCCGATGGGGCGCCGCTTTATCCGGGGACGTGCCGGCACTTATCTGCCGATGAGAGGATGGAGAATCTGCGGGCTGGACGGCCTGTGCAATGGCGGCTTGATATGAATCAAGTAATTGAAAAAACAAAAGAAATTTCAATTTTTGAGGCAATGCCATCCCCTACGGATAAACCCGTATGCCGACCGGCCGATCCGGGGCGGTGGGGAGATGTGGTGATCGTACGCAAGGACACGCCCACCAGCTATCACCTCTCGGTCGTCATCGATGACGCGATACAGGGCGTAACGCATGTGACGCGCGGCATGGACCTTTATGCGGCCACCGACATCCACGTGCTGCTCCAGGCGCTGCTCAAGCTGGAAAGCCCGATCTATACCCACCACACGCTCATCGTGGGGGAAGACGCCGAAAAGCTCTCCAAATCGCGGGGATCGGAGAGCCTTGCCGGTTTGCGGGCCCTTGGCATCACGCCGGAGGATATTCGCGCCCAGCTCGGCTTTTAGGCCGCCTTGCTGGCGAAATAGGGCCGCACCACTTCGGCGATCGCTTGCTCGTGCGTCATGCCGAAATTTTCGCCCAGGATGTTTTCGAGCCTTTCGTCCTTCAATCCGATTTCGTTGTCCCAAATATACCGCATCTCGACCAGGCCGTGGATAAGTGGATTGAAGAGGCCGATGGCCTTGAGCAGCGGCCAGGGATAGCTGGTCTGCTTGAGCCAGCGGTCGGGCACCGCTTTTTGCACCGCGGCGAAGGTCTGGTTGGGCGTTGCCAGGTGTCCGGCGAAGTGAAAAGTCTCAAAACTTCCAAAGCTTTGCCGGCGCTCGGTCAGGGCAACGAAAGCCCTGGCCATATCGGGCAGATAGGCCCAGGCATTGGCGGTTTCGCGCCTGGAATTGAGGCAGATGCGGTTCTTTTCGGCCTCGCGCAGGATGAGATGGGCGAAGAAATCGCCGCCGAAAGGATGGCCGTAGAAATTGCCTGCGCGCAGGATGATGGCCTGCAGATCGCCTGATTTTGCTGCCGATTCGAGCATGGATTCCATGCGCTGCCGGATCTCGCCGCGATAGGTCTGGGGGCGTTGGGGGGTGGTGGGGGTGATGATGCGGTCGGTGGCGGCGTAATTGTAGATATTGCCGGGAAAAAGCATTGTTTTTCCAGCACTTGCGGCGATGACGCGGGAGAGCAGATTTTCGGCGGCGCCGTTGCCCCATTGGTGGTAGGGGAGATTGAGGCCGTTGAGGACGAGGTCCGAGCCGGCGGTGGCGGCTTTGAGATCGTCGAGGCTGCCCGCGTTTCCGGCAATAAATTCAACGCCTTGGATGGGGTGGCGGTTGGCGCGGGCAAAGCCTTTGACGCGCCAGCCGGCTTTGAGGAAGGCCTGGGCGGAGGCGTAACCGATGCCGCCCGTGATGCCCAGTATGGTTATGGTATTGAACGGCATGTTGAGGCTCCTGTTGGCGAATGTGTTTATGCTTGCCGACACGCTTGTGCGTGACGGCAATCTGGTCCATTCATATTCAGATGACGATTAGCAAAACACGTGTACGTGATATTCATAAATGAATACTATGGCCGATTGGACCCTGTGGCGCAGTTTTGCGGCGGTGGCCGAGCATGGATCGCTCTCGAAAGCGGCGCGAGCGCTCGGCTCCTCCCAGCCCACGATCGGGCGGCATATCGAGGCGCTCGAATTCACGCTCGGGACCAAGCTGTTCGAGCGCGGCGTGGCCGGGCTGACCCCGACCGAATTGGGGCTCGCCGCCTATGAGCCGATCCGGCGGGCGGTCGAAGCGATCGCGGAGGCGGAACTGCATGTGGCGGGAACCTCGAGCGAATTGTCGGGGAGCGTCAGGATCACGGCGAGCGTGATCATCGCCCATTACGTGCTGCCCCGGATGCTGCGGGTGTTGCGGATCGAATTCCCGGCCATCGATTTCGAGATCGTGCCCACCGATTCGGCGGAGAACCTGTTGCTGCGCGAAGCCGATATCGCGGTGCGCATGTTCCGGCCCACGCAAGGGGATCTGATCACCCGCAAGCTGGGGGAGACGGCGATCGTGGCTTGCGCGCATCAAGGTTATTTGAAACGGCGGGGGACGCCCAGGACGGTGGAGGACCTGCTGGAGCACGATCTTATCGGGTTCGACCGATCCGAGCTTTTGATCGCTGCGGCGCAGCGGCTGGGGTTCAACCTCAAGCGCTCCGATTTCGCGTTCCGCTGCGACAGCCAGAGCGCCACATGGGAGATGATGCGGGCCGGGCTGGGGATCGGTTTCGCGCAGGCAAACATTATCCGCCAGACCGATGGCATGGTGCCGATCGCGCTCAACCTTGCCATCCCGCCGCTCGAGGTGTGGCTCACCTGCCATCGCGAACTGCACACGGCGCGGCGCATCAGGGCGGTTTACGACCGGCTGGGAGAACTGATGGGCAATTGGCTGAAAAAGAGCGCGCGGCGAAATGCGGCAAATGCCAATTCCGGTTCGGCCTGATAGAACAGGCTGAACGAAAAAGACGAAAGCGGTGCCATGCAAGCGGCAACAAACATCCTCATCATTCTCGCCATCGGGGCCACGACGGTCATCCTGTTCATGGGGCTGTGGAACATGTTCAAGGGCGGATCGGGGAACACGAGCCAGAAGCTGATGCGGGCGCGGGTGATCATGCAGGCGATCGCGGTGGGGTTGCTCATGGCGGCTTTGTTCTTCTTTGGGCCCCAAGGTGGCGGTGGCGGTTGATGGGGTGATCTTGGGGAAATGCAGGCTCTGGCTGGTGCCGAGAGGCTGCGCACCCTCACCCCCGGCCCCTCTCCCTCAAGGGGAGAGGGGGGCTCTGGTGGCGATGCTGATGATTTTGCCGAAGCGCTGGCGAAGGGCTACCCTTCTCCCCTTGAGGGAGAAGGTGGGCCGGCGAAGCCGGGTCGGATGAGGGGTGCGCTGAGGCGGCCCAAAACAGAAGCGTGGTTGTGAGATGGTCAAGCTCAACAAGATCTATACAAAGACCGGCGATGACGGGACGACGGGGCTGGTGGATGGGCCGCGGCGGGCAAAGGACGATTTGCGGGTCGAGGCCTATGGCACCGTGGACGAGGCCAATGCGGCGATCGGGCTGGCGCGGCTGCACACAAAGGACATGGCGCGGGTGGACCACGCGCTGGCGCGCATCCAGAACGATCTTTTCGATCTGGGATCGGACCTCGCGACGCCGGGAAGCGACGAGGGGCGGGCCTATAAGGCGCTGAGGATCACGCCGGCGCAGGTCGAATGGCTGGAAGGCCAGATCGACAGGTTCAACGAGGCGCTCGAACCGCTCAAATCCTTCGTTCTCCCCGGCGGCACCCCGCTTTCAGCCGCGCTGCACCTGGCGCGGACCATCACCCGGCGGGCCGAGCGGGTGTGCGTGGGGCTAAAACGCGCCGAGCCCGAACTGGGGGCGGAAACCATCCGCTACCTCAACCGGCTCTCGGATCTGCTGTTCGTGCTCGGGCGGGTGGCCAATGGGAATGGGGCTAAGGATGTGCTCTGGGAGCCGGGGAAGAATACGGGGGCGAGCAAGGAGGGGTGAGGGTGGCAGGCCGCGTCTGATTTGGGGTGGGGTGCGGACCGACAACTTTAGGTCGTTCGACTGTATAAGCGGCCACTATAGATCTAAAGTTGAGGGTATCGCCGTCGTCGACAACGAAGAACAATTATCGTCAATGAACAACGCCGAACCTGCCACGGTGCCGTCTCGCAACGCCTCGCGACTGAAGCTCGACACTCGCCGCAGACGCTACACCAAATGGCTAGAACGGGCCGACGATGCTGCATGCCTGACCATGATCTGGGCGGTTCGAGCCCTGCAAACAGGCAATGTGTCTGCAGCCGCCCGGTTTATTAAATACCCCAAGGAGGCCGCCACCGAAGGAATCCGGGGCCAGTATGCCGTCTATCCGTGGGAACTGGAGACGTTCGTCACATCGTTGCTTACCACCCGAAAAGATCGGGCCCGGCATGGGCGGCACCATATCTCCAACTGCACCAACTTCGGCTCCGCCGCCTTGCTGACCAACGCGCTGCGCGACATGGAGGGCGCCGAATACGTCCTGCGAAGCCGGCCCGAAAATATCATGGAGGAGATGTATCGCATCGGGCAGCGCCAGTTTTCTTGGCAGCGCGGTCCGAATACCGAGGAACTCTATCGGTTCGCTTTCGTCTACGGTCAGGAAGCCTGCGCCGAATTCTTTGAGCAGAAGTACGGCCTATCGGTGTCGGACTTCCAGTACTTGAGCTTTGCTCTTTTCGGCGTTCTGCGCGGGAAGCCTTGGGCGGAAACACCAGATCCGAAGGTGCTTGGCCTATCGAAGGAGAAAATGGGGAGGGCGCTGGACCTTTTGAGCACACCTCTGGCGGACGCTCGCCAACTGGCGGTTCAGCTTAATACGGAAGCGGCGCAGCGTCTTCAGCGACCGTTGCGCATCGCTTACATGCCGAGCCTACTCCGCAGGAAGCCGATCATCCGGATCGATCGAAGTCGCCCCACGTTCATAGCGCCACTGCCTGACCTAATTATGACCCGCGGCACCGCCGGCCTCTACTACGATATCAAGCAGGGACCGAATGATCTGCTCACTGAAGCCAACGCCAGGTTCGAGGATTACATCCGCTCGCTGGTAATGGCGTACTTGCCCGAATTGCAGTCCCTAAAGGGCGCCGCCTACGGACCAAAAGGGCGGCAGATCGACCCACCTGACTGTCTCGTCAAAGACGGAGATCAGGTGGTGCTGGCCATCGAGTGCAAGACAACGAAGCTGACCTTCGAGGCGCAGTTCGCCGAAAATCCCGAAGTGGTGGCCGCTCAAGGATTCGAGCAGATAGCAAAGGGCATATTCCAGCTGTGGCGCTTCTTCTCCCATGCCAGGCGCAACCTCTACATGGATGAAGCCGTATCGCAGGACGCTCTGGGTGTCGTCCTGACCATGGACGGCTGGATGCAAATGGCCAAAGGCCTCCGTGACAATGCATTGGCACGTGCTCGCGAACTTGCGTCCGTGGACCCAAACATCACGCATGCCGATATGCGCCGGGTGGTATTCGCTTCCGTCCAGGAGCTTAACGGCACGCTCGCACAGACCGAGAAGCAGGATTTCCTGGCCGTCCTAGGTCATGCCACGACGGACAAGTACGACGGTTACGGGCTTCCTGAAGTAGCGAGGGACTGCGGCGTTCAGTTGGTCGGGAAGAAATACCCCATGGACGTCGCCGCGTTGCTTCCTTGGTGGGGAGAGCTCAAGCGATGAGCCGCCTGAGCAATAATCCTCCACCGAACCCGCCGCACCGCCACCATTACATTCCTACTTTCTATCTCTCGCGATGGGCGACGGGGAATGATGGGAGGCTGTGCCAGTATAGTCGACCCCATGACCGTTTGGTCCGAAACCGAAGGCATCCCACCGCAACAGGATTTGCCGATAAGCTCTACGAGCTCAGGGGGCTGGAGGACGATCTGGCCAATGCGGTGGAAACCAAGTTCTTCTCGCCCGTCGATAACGCTGCAGCCGATGCCTTGGCTTTGATGGAAGCGGAGGGTAACCGGGCGCGTTGGGACTCTCGGCGCAGGACGGGATGGGCTGTGTTTCTCCACTCGCTACTCCTGCGCGCTCCGGAAGACGTGGCCGCATTCAAGGAAACCTGGCGATACCTCATGAGCGCCGACGAGCTCGGTCAGTGGGAGGAGCGGTATCAGGAGATCCGGAAGCCGGGCGATGCCGCGACCTTTCAGGAGCACATGGCAAATCTGCCTGCAGACACGCATGACCGGTCGGCGATGAACGCGCTGGTTAGCATGATGGATGGGGGAAACGTGGCCCGGAAGATCCACCACATGCTCTGGCACGTGATCGACACGTCAGATGCCGACTTCGATTTCCTGACCTCGGATCGCCCGATCATCAGGACCAACGGGCTCATGATCGAGGGCGGGCACCTCGCCCTACCGATCGGACCGCGCAAGCTTTTCGTCGCCGCGAGAGACGAAGCCGCGCTCCGCACCATACTCGCGATGTCCCGCCGTCAACTGGTGCGGGAGTGCAATCGTCAGATGTGTGACTATGCCGTAAAGTTCGTCTACGGCGTAGACGACAGCCAACTGTCGTTCGTCGCGAAGCACTTTGCGACCAAGGATCAGCCCCGGCTAGCTCAGGCGTCTGCGAAGCAGAGGCAGGACATGGCTGCGACAATGCTTGCTCCGCCGAAGTCACCCCGAACTTCACCCCAAGCATGACGATGTTCAGATGTTGGCAGACTGGCGGCTTTTTGTCATTGGCGGACCAAATCTGGACGACCGGAATGGCGTCGAGAGCTACCATGGTCTCCGGCCCTGCCCCCCTCATTCAAACCCCGCCAACGTCCGTGCCGCGCGTGACCGAACTGAAGGCAACGCTCCGGCCGCACCGATCAGGCGGTTGCGGAGCCAGCGCAAGGTGGGATTGGAGAGGGTGGCGATGCGGGTGAGGCGGTCGGTCAGGTCGAGGATGCGGGAGGCGGCGGGGCGGCGGGTGGAGCTGTAGGTTTCGAGGGGGGATGCAGAGCCGGATTGGAGGGCGTCGGCAAGGGCCTGGCCCAGGGCGACGGCGTCGCGCAGGCCAAGGTTCATGCCCTGGCCGCCGGCGGGGCTGTGGACGTGGGCGGCATCGCCCACCAGCAGCACCGGACCCTTGTGGAAGGTGTCGGCGAGCTTGTGGTGGACTTGGAAGCGCGAGCCCCAGAGAAGTTCGCGCAATTTTACGCCCGAGCGGGGGCCGCGGGCGGCGATGACGGCTTCGACATCGACGAGCGTGGGCACGGAAGGGGCGTCGGGCAATTGGGCGACGACGCGGTAGCGATCGTTCGACATGGGGGCGACGACCAAGGTGCCGGCGCCCGAAAAGAACAGCGTCACCTCTGATTTTGCGATCGGCCAATCCATGCGCACATCGGCCAGGAGGAACGAGCCATAGGTGTGGCCGGGGAAATCGATGCCGGCGGCGCTGCGCACCAGGCTCTTTTCGCCATCGGCGCCCACGACATAGCGCGCCGCGATCTCCAGTTCGCCATCGGCGGTCTGGCAGGTGGCGCGGACGCCGTCCGCTGCGATATCGAGCGCGGTGAGGCGGGCGGGGCGGCGGATGGCGTGGCCGAGTTCGGCAAGGCGGGCGCTGAGGATCTGTTCGCTCTCGTCCTGGGGGATCATCAGGGCATAGGGGGTGGGGGTGGAGAGATGGGAGAAATCGGTGGCGAGCAGCACGCGGTCGCGATCGCGGACGCGGAAATGGGGCACCTTGATGCCCTGGGCGACCAGCGTTTCGGTGACGCCGAGGGCGCGAGTGGCCTCGAGGGTCGCCGCGTGGATGACGGCGGCGCGGGAAGTGTTCTGGGCTTGCGGCAGGGCATCGACGATCAGAAAATCGATGCCGCGTTGGGCGAGGCCGATGGCGGTGGCAAGGCCCGCCGGGCCGGCGCCGACGATGAGAACGTCCGTGGAGAGGGAAGGCATCGGGGGTAGTCTCCCTTGTCAGCTTGTAAGCAAGCGTTTACTTATGTCGTGTGACAGCATAAGTCAACACATGTTTACATTATGGCAGGAGATGTGATGGGGCGCGATGCGCAGGCGACGCGGGCGCGGCTGGTGGCGGCGGCGCGGCAGGCCTTTTCCGAGCATGGCTATGAGCGCACCACGGTGCGCCAGATCGCGGCGGAGGCGGGGGTGAACCAGGCGCTGATCAACCGCTATTTCGGCGGCAAGGAGCAGCTTTTCGCCGAGGCGGTGTCGATCGATCTCGAACTGCCCGATCTGGCGGGCGTTGCGCGGGCGGAGGTGGGGCAGGCGCTGGCGGCGCATTTCTTCCGCCGCTGGGAGGGGGAGGAGACCGACGATCTGCTGCGGGTGCTTATCCGCACGGCGGCGACCAATGCGGAGGCGGCGGCGCGCATCCGTTCGATCTTCGCCGGGCAGATCCTGCGGGCGGTTGAAAGCATCGCGGGGGCGGAGCGGGCGCGCGAGCGCGCGGCGCTGATCGCGACGCAGATCCTGGGGCTGGCCTATGCGCGCTACGTGCTGGGGCTGACGGGGGAGGATATCTCGCGCGAGACGATCCGGGCGATGGTGGGGGGGACGCTGGAGCGGTATCTGTTCGATCCGCTGCCTTAGGGCAGAGCTTCAATGGCGAGAAGGTTTGTGCAGGAGAGTCGGCGCCCTCCTCATCCGCCCCTTCGGGGCACCTTCTCCCACCAGGGGAGAAGGGGAGCCTGGGGCAGCGTTTCGGCAGACGCGGGCAAGCCTCAATCTTTCGACGGGCCTTGGGGGGTTGGAGCGCCAGTTTCCGAGACGGGCACGGGAGAGGACCGCGTCCCCCACGTTTCAGGACTGTCCGGCAACGCTCATGCCGCACTTAAATCGGCGATGCAAAAAGGTCACAGCCGTATTCAGGCGTTAGAGCCGCAATCTTGCCGCAATGGAGATGGGCGAAACCGGGGGCGGTTAAAAATGGAGTTCTCCGATGAACAAGCTTGCTGCCCTTTCCGCCATTGCGCTTTTCGCCGCCGCCGGGCCGGCGATGGCTGCCGATCCGATCGGCGTGCCGGCCCCTGCGCCCACCCCATACGTTCCCGTGGTCGACAATTCGAGCGTCTGGGACGGGTTCTATGCCGGTATCAATGGCGGCTATGGTTGGGGTGAATTCGACGCCGGCACTTTCGACAGCGATGAACTCGAAGGCTGGCTGGGCGGCGCCCAGGTCGGCTACAACTGGAATGCCGGCGGCATGATCGTCGGTGTGGAAGGCGACTACCAGTTCTCCGACATCACGTGGGACGAGACTGTGGGTGGCGTCGACGTCGATGCCGGTCTCAACCATTTCGGCACCGTGCGGGCTCGCCTGGGCGCCGATATGGGCACCTTCATGCCCTATGTCACCGCCGGTGTTGCTTTCGGCGAGCTGGGCTATGAGCTCGATGGGGGTGAAGAGGAGACCGAATATGGCGTGGGCCTTGCCGCCGGCGCGGGCGTGGAAGCCATGGTCACCGACAATATCTCGCTGCGCGGCGAATATCTTTATGTCGGGTTCTCCGATGTCAAGGTCGGTGCCTATGACGTGGACAGCGACATCCACACGGTGCGCGCGGGCCTCAACTTCCACTTCTAGAAGCGGTTCCGTTTAGCGGAAATGTTAGGGCCCGGCGATTGCGGGCCCTTTTTCGTAGGGCCATATCTCTGTCGTCAATTGCTTTTAAGCAGGTGGCGAGCAGGAGGACATGGCCATGACCACCCATCTCGACATTCCCCGATCGCTGGACGATCTCTGCCGGCCCGAGCGCATGGCGCTGGTGGTCTATGATATGCAGGTGGGGATCGTGCGCCAGCTCGGCGACGGGGGCGCGGTGGTCGAGCGGGTGGGGGCGGTGCTGGAGGCGGCGCGAAGCAATGGCTTTCCGGTGATCTTCCTGCGGCACCTTTCGATGCCCAAGGAGCTGATGGGGGCCTATCAGTTGCGCCAGGCGATGGCCTGGCAGCGCAAATCGAGCCCCGAGGGGGTCCAGCCCTGGTTCCTGCGCGGTTCGCCCGGTTTCGAGATCGTGCCCGAACTGGCGCCGCGGGAGAATGAGGCGGTGCTCGACAAGATCACCTTTTCGGCCTTCGAGGGGACGCCGCTTTCGATCATCCTGCGCGATCGCGGATTGACCGGCTTTGCCATCTGCGGGGTGGCGACTGAAATCGGCATCGAGCCCTCGGTGCGGCATGGGGCGGATCTGTGCCTCGTGCCGGTGGTGGTCGAGGACGCCTGCGGATCGGGGCACAAGGAGGCCGGCGAGCGCAGCCTTGCCAATATCGCCTATATGGGCGATGCGATCATGACCGATGTGGCCGGGATCACGGCGGCGATGGCGCGCTGATCGAAAGGCTCGCCTCGGGCAGCGAAATGATGTTGAGTGGCTGGCCCGGACCCCAGGAGGCCCCATGTTCCTGCCGCTCTATGACAGCAACAAGATCGCCCATATCGAGTTTCCCTTCGTCAATTACGGGCTGCTGGGGGTGACCGTATTGGTGTTCCTGCTGCAGGTCGCGGGCGGACCAGAGGGGCTTTACCAGGCGCACATCACCTATGGGATGATCCCGGTGGTGGTGACCGGGTCGGTCGATGGGCCGGCGGCGTGGCTGCCGGACCAGACCGGGCTTTTGACCTATATGTTCCTCCATGCGGACTGGCTGCATATTCTGACCAACATGCTGTTTCTCTGGGTGTTCGGGGACAATGTGGAAGATGCTATGGGGCATGCGCGCTATCTCGTCTTCTATCTTTTGTGCGGCGTGGTGTCGGGGCTGGCGCATCTGTGGCTCAATCTCGAAAGCTATGGGCCGCTGGTGGGGGCATCGGGCGCCGTGGCGGGGGTGATCGGGGCCTATCTGGTGCTCTATCCGCGCGTGCGGGTGTTCGTGCTCAACCGGCTGATCATCACCTTTCCCCTGGCCCTGCCGGCCTGGGCGGTGCTGGGGGCGTGGATCGGGATGCAACTCTTTTACGTCGCGGTGGGCGGCGAGGACGGGGTGGCCTGGTGGGCTCATATCGGCGGGGTGGCGGCGGGAGCGCTGCTGGTCGTTGTGTTCAAGCGGCGGGAAGTGCCGGTTTGGGGCGGTTAACGGGCGGTAAGGAATTTTTCGCTACGGTTCCGCGGTACGCAGAACGCGGGAAGGAGCCGGCCAAATGAGCGATATCGCAGCGACCGCCGTTGCCATGCAGAGCGCCCAGACCCAGCACACCGCGCAGATCCTCATGGTCAAGCAACAGCACCAGATGGAGATGAACCTGGTCAACATGCTGACCCAGGCCGTCGAAAGCGCGCCGCCGCCGGCGCCGGCCGGGATGGGGACGCGGGTCGACAAGAGCGCGTAATCCATGCTCATCCAGCACTCGTCCACGATCGTGATCCACCGGCTGGCGAGCGTGGAAGCGCAGAGCCTGGAAGCGCGCGGGGCACTGGTGGCCAAGCACCGGGGCGAGGTGATGATCCGGCAGGCGATCGAAAGGCTCGATGCGCCAAACCCCGAGGGAACTGTCGATGACGGCAGGGTCGATCGGACGGCGTGAACGCGTCCGGCGACAAAAACCCATTAAACATGTTGCGATGTCACCCCGCCAAAGGGCGGGCGGTTGTGGCATGGTCGGCGCGGGACGGAAGCGGGGAGTATCGTATCGCATGATCGAATTTGCCGATGCGGCGATGAGCCTTGTAGGCGCGCTGGCCTGGCAGCGGCCGGCCGAGCTGATGCTGCCCTGCCGGGTCGAGATGCTGGATGCGACAGGGCTCAGATCCATCGATGCGGAGCAGTGGGATGGGCTGGCCTCCGATGCGCTCGAGGACAATCCCTGGCTGAGCCGGCAGATGGTGCTGGCCGGGCTCGACGCGTTCGGGGCCGAGGCCGGGCTGAGGGCGCTGGCGCTCTATCGGCATGGCAGTGACCAATTGATCGGGCTGCTGCCGTTCCGGGTGCGGGGGGCGGGAGCGATGGGCGTGGGCGAAGTGGCGCTCAACATCTACCAGGTGGCCGGAACCCCGCTGGTGGCGCGTGAGCATGCGCAATTGGCGATGATGGGGCTGTTCGGCGTCATGGCGCAGGCACCCGGATTGCCGCGCCATTGGATGTTTCCCCATGTTGCGGCCGAGAGCGCGTTTATCGAGATGGCGCGCGCCAAGGCGCGGCGGCTGGGGCTCGAATTGGGCATGGCGGCGACCTATCGGCGTCCGGTGCTGACGCGGACGGGGATCGATTTCGCCGGGCATGTGGCGGGGGTGATCGGCAGGAAACGCGCCAAGGACATCGAGCGCAATCTGCGCCGGCTCGCCAAGGAGGGCGAGGTGCGGTTCGAGCGGGTGAGCGAGCCCGCGCTGGTCGCGCAGCGGGTCGAGGATTTCCTGGCTATCGAGGCGGCGGGCTGGAAAGGGAAACGCGGGACGGCGCTGCTCTCGTGTCCGGCCGATGCGGATTTCGCGCGCCGGGCGTTTGGCGGGCGCGGGGACGGGCAGGGGCTGGCTTCGGTCGATAGCCTGCTGCTCGATGGGAACCCGATCGCGGTTTCGGTCAATATCGCGGCGGGGGCGACGCTGTTTACGCCCAAATGCGCGTTCGACGAGCGTTACCGCAAGTTCGGGCCGGGGATGGCGCTCGAATACAAGGTGATCGAGGCGTTTTTTGCCGGGGACGGGTACGAGCGCATGGATGCGGCGACGACCGTTGACGGGCATGTGGTCGGCGGGCTCTGGGGCGAGACGCGAACCGTGGGCACGCTGGTGGTGGGGCCGGCGGGAATGACGACGCGGGCGCTGGTGGCGGGGATCGATGCCGTGGCGCGGGGCAAGCGGGCGATCAAGCGGGTGTTGGGGCGGGGGTAGGTTTGATCCTTCGCGGCTGCGGCCTGCGATTGTTCCCTTTGTCATTGCGGGGCTGGACCGACAATCCGCAAGGCTGCCGGTGATTTGGGAAAGGCCGGGGGACACCACTTCTGCTGCGGGCGTGGAGGCCTTGCGGGTCTCCGGGCGGGCCCGAAGACGACGAGGGGGAGGGGCGGTGCTGCGGCAAGAGCGGAGGACGGCGCGCATACCTTGCCCCGGGACGAGCCCGGGGTGACACGGGAGAGAATGGGTGAGGCTGGGTTCCCTTGCCTTTGCCTCCGTCATTGGCGGGCTCGGCCTGACAATCTGCAAGGCTGCGTATGGTGCGGGAGAGGCTGAGCAACACACCTCTGCTGAGGGTGTGGGAACCTTGCGGGTCTCCGGTTAAACCCCGGGTCAAGTCCGGGGACGAAGACGAGGAGGAGTGGGGCGGGTGCGGCGGTAAGAGCGGAGGGCGGCGCTCATACTGGCCCCGGGACGAGCCCGGGAGGAGCGCAATGAGGTGCCATACACAAGCCCTTGTCATTCCGGGATTTATTCCCGGAATCCAGCAGCGGAGTGTCGGCATACGGAGAGGTTGAGGAGGCGCACATCGGTTGCGCGTGTGCGGGAGCGCTGCGAGGGCTTCGGGTCCAGGCGGGGACGAAGGACGGGGGCGGAGTTTCGGCGTTGTGGATTGGGCAGCGTGGCATGGGCCCTCGGGTCGAGCCCGAGGGTGACGAGGGGAGAGGATGGGGCTCCGCTGAACGGCTCTGGCTAGATCTCCAGCAGCGTTTCCACGACGCGGTGGCCGTCGGGGGTGTCCCAGTGGGCGGGGCCCTGGAGGACGGCGATTTCGCAGCCTTCGTTATCGACCAGAACCGTGGCGGGGAGGCCGAGGGTCACCGCTTCGTTGCGCAGGCGCTCGAAAAGCTCGTAGCTGGGGTCGGCATAGAGCGCGAGGTTTTCGGCGCCGATTTCATCGAGGAATTGGGCGGCGGCGACCGGGCCGTCCGAGCCGATATCGAGACTGATGGCGACGACTTCGAAATCGTCCCCGCCATATCGGGCTTGAAGCGCATCGAGGAACGGCATTTCCTCGCGGCAGGGCGCGCACCAGGTGGCCCAGAAATTGATGAGCAGCTTCTTGCCGGCGAAATCGGCGAGGGTCACCGGATTGCCATCGGCATCCTGGAAGGCGATATCGGAATAGTCGCGCCATTGGGACGAGGGCAGGAGGGCGGCGAGTTCGCCGGTGGCGGCGTCGTCAATGGACTGGGCGGCATCGGCGCGGACTGGGCAGGTGCTTGCGACAGCGCCGCCATTGCTAAGCCAGACCGCCCCCGCTATACCTAGCGCCGCTGCGAAAAGGCCCGTGCCCAGGATTACGGGGCGTGCCGATTTTCGCTTTTCGTCCTTGTCCATATCCACTCTCGCATAGTTTAGAGGCGCCGATGAGCAACCGCATGTGGGGAGGCCGTTTCGCGTCCGGCCCCGACGCCATCATGGAAGAGATCAACGCTTCGATCGGCTTCGACAAACGCCTCTATAAACAAGACATCGCCGGCTCCATAGCCCATGCGACCATGCTCGAGGTAGCCGGCATTCTGACGCGCGACGATAGGGACGCGATCATTGCCGGTCTAGAGACCGTGCGCGGCGAAATCGAGAGCGGGGCCTTCACCTTCTCGCGAGCGCTCGAAGACATCCACATGAACGTGGAATCGCGTTTGAAGGAGCTGATCGGGGAACCGGCCGGGCGGTTGCACACGGCGCGCTCGCGCAACGACCAGGTCGCGACCGATTTCCGGCTCTATGTTCGCGACGCGATCGACATGCTGGCGGCGCAGATCGAAACGCTTCAGCGGGTGATGGCGGAAAAGGCCGAGGCCGAGGCCGCGACCGTGATGCCGGGCTTCACCCATCTGCAAAGCGCCCAGCCGGTGACCTTCGGGCACCACCTGCTCGCCTATGTGGAAATGTTCGACCGCGACAAGGGGCGGCTGCTGGATGCGCGCAAGCGTTTGAACGAAAGCCCGCTGGGGGCGGCGGCGCTGGCGGGAACCTCATTTCCTATCGATCGGGAGATGACGGCAAAGGCGCTGGGGTTCGACCGGCCGATGGGCAATTCGCTCGATGCGGTTTCGGATCGCGATTTCATCTTGGAGACGCTTTCGGCGTGCGCGATTTCGGCCATGCACCTGTCGCGGCTTTCCGAGGAACTGGTGATCTGGTCGTCGGCGCAGTTCGCGTTTGTGCGGCTTTCCGACAAGTTTTCGACCGGCTCTTCGATCATGCCGCAAAAGCGCAATCCGGATGCGGCGGAACTGATCCGGGCCAAGGTGGGGCGGATCTTCGCGGCGTTCTCATCGCTCCTGATGGTGATGAAGGGGCTGCCGCTGGCCTATTCGAAGGACATGCAGGAAGACAAGGAAATCGCCTTCGATGCGCTGGATAATTTCTCGCTGTCGCTGGCGGCGATGACCGGGATGATGAGCGATCTTTCGGTCAATCGCGAGAAGATGGCGCAGGCGGCAGGCGCTGGGTTTTCGACCGCGACGGATCTCGCCGACTGGCTGGTGCGCGAGGCCAATGTGCCGTTCCGCGATGCACATCACATCACCGGACGCGCGGTGGCGGCGGCGGAAGCCAAGGGCTGCGGGCTCGAGGGGCTGACCATCGAGGACTTCAAGGAGATCGACGAGCGAATCACTTCCCAGGTGTTCAAGGTGCTGGGGGTGGACAATTCCGTGAAGTCGCGGACGAGTTTCGGCGGGACGGCGCCGGCCAATGTGAAGGCGCAGGCGGTGGGCTGGCGCGAGAGGCTGGGGGCGTGATGGGCACTCCGGCCGTGATGATCCTGGCTAGCTCAGCGCCCCCCTCACCCCCATCCCCGCTCCCACCAGGGGAGAGGGGGCGCTGATGTTGCACACCTACAGTGGTGGACGTGGAGGCATTTCGGCAGGACCTTTGAGGTTGCAAAAGAGGTCCGCCTCTCCCGTGAGGGCGGCGCTGAGGGTGCGGCCCTCTTCGGTGTTGGCAGCAAATCGAGGCGGGTTCTGATGGTTCATCATTTTCAATATCGCGACGGCGAGATGTTTGCCGAGGATGTGGCGCTGGCTGCGATTGCCGATGAGATCGGGACGCCGTTCTATTGCTATTCCGGGGCGACGTTCCGGCGGCATATCAGGGTGATGGGCGAGGCGTTTGCGGGGCTCGATATGCTGGTCGCCTATGCCATGAAGGCCAATTCCAACCAGGCGATGCTGGCGATCGCCACCCAGGAAGGGATCGGCGTCGACGTGGTGTCGGGCGGGGAGCTCGAGCGGGCGTTGCAGGCTGGAATTGCGGCGGACAAGATCATCTTTTCGGGCGTTGCCAAGACGCGGGCCGAGATGCGGGCCGCGCTGGCAGCGGGGATACTGTGCTTCAACCTCGAATCCGAGCCCGAGCTGGAACGGCTCGATGCGGTGGCGGCCGAGATGGGGGTGGTGGCGCCGGTGTCGGTGCGGGTCAATCCCGATGTCGATGCCAGGACCCACGCCAAGATTTCGACGGGCAAGAGCGAGAACAAGTTCGGGGTGCCCTATGCGCGGGCCGAGGCGGTTTATGCCCGGATCGCCGAATGCGCCAATCTCAAGGCCGTGGGTGTCGATATGCATATCGGCAGCCAGATCGTCGATCTCGAACCCTTCGACAATGCCTTTGCGCTGATGGCCGAACTGGTGGGGCGGCTGCGGGAAGCGGGGCACGATATCCATCACGTCGATGTCGGCGGGGGCCTGGGCATTCCCTATCGCCATGACGCGCCGGCGCCGCCCGATCCGCTCGCCTATGCGGAAATCGTCAAGGCGCGGGTGAGCGAGTTGGGCTGCAAGCTCATCATCGAGCCGGGGCGGTTGATCGCGGGCAATGCCGGGGTGCTGGTGACGGGCGTCGAATATGTGAAGCAGACGGACAAAAAGAGCTTCGTCATCGTCGATGCGGCGATGAACGATCTCATTCGCCCCACGCTTTACGAGGCCCATCACGACGTGCTGCCGCTCCAAGAGGCGGGCGCGGATGCCAAGACCATCCGGGCCGATATCGTGGGGCCGGTGTGCGAGAGCGGGGACTATCTGGCGCTCGATCGGCAGATCGCCAACGTCGCCGAGGGCGACCGGCTGGTGATCATGACGGCAGGCGCCTATGGCGCGGTGATGAGCTCGACCTACAACACGCGGCCGCTGATCGCCGAGGTGCTGGTGGAGGGAAACCGCTGGCACGCCGTGCGGCCGCGCCAGAGCGTTGACGCGCTGATCGGGATGGACAGCGTGCCGGAGTGGCTTGGCGTCAACGATCGATAGCGGACAGGATATGTTTCCAATCCTGCGACCTGAGCAGGCTAGCCGGTCCCGCCCCGTCCATGGGACAGATAGATCACGATCCAGACGCCGACGATCACCAGGGGGATGTCGAGGAAGGTGGTGTAGACGAGCCAGAATTGCTCGCTGGCCAGCAGCACGACGATGACGTTGATGAGGGCGAGGATGATGGAGACCACGGCCATGCCCAGGGCGAGGCGCTTGAGGTCGATGCCGGAAAAGGGGATGTAGCGGGCCATGCCGCGGCCCAGCCAATTGCCGCGATTAAAGAGCGCGTCGGCGCCGAATAGCAGCCCGGTGAAACTGCCGATGATGCTGGTGCGCAACTGCACCAGGATGCCATCGTCGAAGATGAGCGCGAAGATTGCCGAGATGACCAGCATCACCGTGCCGAACAGGGCAAGCCCGCCCACGATATTGGCTTTGACGAAGCGCTGGACGACGAGGAGGCCGATACCAAGGATGGCGCCGACCACGGCGGCGGTGGTGAGGTTGGCGAGCGAGCCGACGACAAAGAAGATCAGGCCGAAACCGATATCGATGAGGACCGGGAGGCGGTTGGCGCGTTGGGCGTCTTCATCGACCTGCATGGTGGCCATGCGCGCCGCCGAGGCGGGGAAGGCGATCGTTTTGCCGGGGTGGCTTTCGTGGACCGTTTCGCCATCGATGCGGGCGAGGATGCCGGCGCTGGTCCAGCCCACATAGCCGGCTTCGACCTCAAGGGTGCGGCCATCGGCGAGGTTGGCCTTGAGGGCGTGATTGCGGATGGCGGCCTGGCCCGAGGAGGGCGTCTCGTCGCTATCGACCTCGACGCCATCGACGAGAAGGCGGCTGACCATGCGGCGCGAGGTGATGCGGATTGTCGCTTCGACGTGCTGGCTGCCGATCGTGAAGCGGTGGCGGTAGCTGCCGAAGGGGATTTCCATGCGCTCAGGTCCAATCGACTTTGGCGGCTATGGCCGGTGCTGCTTGTGGATTCCGGGGACAAGCCCCGGAACGACAGGCTGGGGTTGTGGCATGGCCGTACCGCCCCGCCACGGTGTCATCCCCGGATTTATCCCGGTGATCGTTTCAACTGCTCAAAGTTTGTTTGGTCCGCAAACGTGGTGCCCACTTTTGCTGGACATATCTCTAGAGCGCCGAGCGGGCCAGGGGGATGATTTCGGCGGGCTTGCCGGCCAGGGCGTCAGAGACTTTTTCGGTCAGTTGCGCCAGGGAGAAGGGCTTGCCCAGGACGTCGTAGATCAGGGCATCGAGCCCATGGGCGCGCTCGCGCTGGTCGGCAAAGCCGGTCATCAGAAGGATGGTGAGATCGGGAAACTGCGCGCGCACCGCCAAAGCCAGGGCGATCCCGTCCATCACCGGCATCTTGATGTCGGAGACCAGCAGATCGAAACGGCCATCCTCTTCGGTCGCGATTTCCAGCGCCAGCCCGCCATCGGAGGCTTCGAGGACCTCGTGACCGGACATCTGCAGAGCGCGGACGACGAATGCGCGGACATTGTCGTCATCTTCGGCCACCAATATGCGTGCCATGGCTGTTTCGCCTTCTATCGTCTCGTGCCCGTATCGGCGCCGTTGCGGCCCTCAACAAAGCTCAGTCTAATATCGGTTACGCCCTGGGGCGGCGCGGTCAATTGCGTGTCGATCGCCAGGACATCGCCGGGCAGGATGTTGCGGGCCGCCGGCGTCACCGTCCATTCGTAGATCACCCTGCCGGCCTCGTCCAAAAGGCTCACGAGAACCGACGGCACATAAGCTACGTGATTCGTTATGTTGGAAATCTTAGCGTTGACGATGATGACGCTGGTTCCGTCGCGGGTGGTTCGCAAAGTGTTAATGTCGGTAAAATCCAGCCCGACCACATTTGTTCCAAGTCCCACAAGACGATAGAGGCCATCGAGCTGGGGGAAGGCGGCGACGATTTCGGTGCGCGCCAGAACCGCCAGGGCGAGGATGGCAACGAGCGTTACGGCGACCGCGACGCGGAAGGCGCGGCGGAAGCGGACGATGGGGAGCTTGGCCAGCATGCCGTTGCGCCGCCGGGCCAGCGCTTCGATGCGGGCGCGGTTGCCGGCGCGATCGACAGAGGCGGGTTCGGGATGGGCGGGCACGGCTGTCGGATTGGCGCTCAGGAGCGCCTCATCGAGCAGATCTTCCTCGTCGGAGAACCCATCCCCATCGGCGCGAAACGCCAGCTCGTCGCGCGAGGGTTCGAGATCGGGCGCCGAGGGCGTTGGAAAGCTCGCGGTGGCATACCAGAGTTCGGCGCAGGCGGCGCACTGCACCTGCCGGCCGGCCGCCGAGAGCGCGTCGGACGCCACCTTGTAGCGCGTATGGCAATTGGGGCAGGTGATGATCACGTGCTGGCCGGGCCCACGTATTGGTCTGGTCGCGCAGACCGTAGGGCGGGGTGGGTTAAAACTCCTCAAACATCGATCCCGATCCCGCCATGACGCGATGGCGGTCGATCATCGCCGGCAGTCATCGCCCCGTTCACACAAACGCCTCAATGATTGGGGCCCTTGCTGTCGCGTTGGGGGGCGCAAAAGTGGTATCCACTTTTGCTGGAAACGCTTTGTTGATTCGCGGAGACGAGCGGTTTGATCGCTTTCGAAAATGTGGGGCTCAGATATGGCCACGGTCCGGAAATTTTGAAGGACCTGACCTTTTCGATCTCGCCGGGCTCCTTTCACTTTCTGACCGGGCCCTCGGGATCGGGCAAGACCTCGCTTTTGCGGCTGTTGCTGCTCTCGCTCAAGCCCACGCGCGGATCGGTTTCGATGTTCGGCGAGGACGTCACCGCACTCGACCGGGACCGGCTTTTGCAGATGCGGCGCCATATCGGCATCGTGTTCCAGGAGTTCAGGCTGCTCGATCACCTGACGACCTTCGAGAATGTGGCGCTGCCCCTGCGCGTGCGCGGACAGACCGAGGCGAGCTATCGCGGAAATGTCGAGGAACTGCTCGACTGGGTGGGGCTGGGCGACCGGATGGATGCCCACCCGGCGGTGCTCTCGGGCGGGGAAAAACAACGCGCCGCGATCGCGCGGGCGGTGATCGGCAATCCCGACATCCTTCTGGCGGACGAGCCGACGGGCAATGTGGATCCCGAGCTTTCCGAGCGGCTGCTGCATCTGTTCGAGCAGCTCAACAAGATGGGGACGACGATCATCCTCGCCACCCACGAGGTGAACCTGCTCGACAAGTTCGACTATCCGCGCATGCTCTTGAACGACGGGGAGCTGACCATCCATGAGTGAGGGGCTCAAGCTCCGCTTTCCGCGGCCCAACCCCATCGTGCCGGCACAATCGGTGGCCGGGCGCACGCTGATGCTTCTGATCGGCATCATGACGTTTCTATCCTGCGTCACCTTCGGCGGCGTGCTGCTGGTGCAGAAATCGGCAATGGGCTGGTCGGCCGAGGTGGGGCGCGAGCTGACCATCCAGATCCGCCCGCTCGACGGGGAAGTGATCGAATCCAACCTGCGGCTGGCCGTATCGCTGTCCGAAGCGGTGCCGGGGGTGGCGAGCGCGCGGGTGCTTTCGATCGAGGAAAGCGAAGCGCTGCTCGAACCCTGGCTGGGGCCGGGGCTGGACCTTTCCGACCTTTCGGTGCCCCGGCTGGTGATCGTGCAGCTTTCCGACCCCAATGCCGCCGACATCGCGCGGCTCGAAAGCGAGATCTCCGCAATCCCCGGTGCGACGCTGGAAACCCACGCGGCCTGGCGGGTGCAGCTCAACACCATGGCTGGAACCATCGTGGTTTCGGGCATTCTGGTGCTGGCGCTCATCCTTGTGGCGACCGCGCTCGCCATCGTGTTCGCGACGCGCGGGACGATGTCGACCAACCGGGAAATCGTCGACGTGCTCCATTTCATCGGCGCTTCGAACCAGTTCATCGCCGGAGAATTCCAGGGGCGGTTCCTGCTGTTGGGGCTCAAGGGCGGGATCGCCGGCGGGCTGGCGGCGATCGTCTTCTTCATCATCGCCGGCATGGCGATGAGCACCGTCGTGCCCGAGCAATCGAGCGCGCAACTGGGAATTCTCTTCGGCCAGTTCGCGCTGGGGATCTCGGGAATACTGGGGATCGTGGGCGTGGTGCTGGTGATCGCCGGGCTCACCGCCATCACCTCGCGGTTGACGGTGAGACGCTTCCTCTCGCAAATATCCTAGCGCATTGATTTTCAGGTGATGGCGGGCTGCAAATGGCGATCCGCCGCGCTTCCGGTGCTCACGTACTTTTTGTACGCTCCGCTCCGGTTCTAGCGGATCACCATTTTCGCCGCGCCCTGACCTGAAACTCAACACGCTAGAAGATGAAACAATGATCCTCCAGGCCATCCGCTCGCTGGTGTTCTATCTGGTGTTCTTCGTCCACACGATCCCGCTGGCGATCGTTGTGGGGCTGATGGCGAAATTGACGCCCAACCTCAAACATGCCGGCTGGGGCATCGCGCAATATTGGAACAGCGCGAACCTTTTCTTCCTGCGCTGGATCGTCGGCATCCGCACCGAAGTGTCGGGGGCGGAAAACATTCCCGAAGGCGGGGCTATCATCGGTTCGAAGCACCAGTCGGACTGGGATATCTTTGCCATCCTGCCCTATGTGGGCCATCCCGCCTTCATCGCGAAAAAGGAATTGCTCGACATTCCGCTCTTTGGTTGGGCGGCCAAATGGATCGACACGATCCCGGTTGACCGCAAGCGGGGCAAGGATGCGCTGCCGGCCATGATGGAGCATGCGCGCGGCGCGCTGGAGCGCGGCTGCCGGGTGATCATCTTCCCCGAAGGCACGCGGCGGGCGCCGCTCGATGAGCCTGCCTACCGCAGCGGAATCGTGCGGATGTATCTGGCGCTCGGCGTGCCGGTGGTGCCCGTGGCGCTGACCTCGGGACTCTATTGGGGGCGTAACAGCCTGATCCTCTGGCCAGGCACGGCGCGGGCGAAATTTCTCGAGCCCATCATGCCGGGGCTTTCGGGGGACGAGTTCCTCAAGACGCTGATCGCGCGCATCGAAACCGAAACCGACCGCATGGTGCTCGAAGACGCGCGCAAGGGGCTGGCGCGGCCGATTTCGCCCCGGCTGCGCGAGCGGCTCAATGCGCTGGAAGCCGAGATCGGCGGCGACCTCTGATCTGCCCGGATTGGTGCGACAGATACGACAGATAGTGCTACCCTCTCCCTTGCGGCACAATATATTGACAATCGCTGCCGGTGGTGAGACAAATATCGCATGCAGCCGGTTGACAATGGCTGCATTTTTGTTCTAATTTTGTTCTTATCCGAACGGCGGGCCGGACGGAGGATTGAACAAGCCGGGCACGGTGGGACGGGCCTTGCTTGGGACAAAGACAATTGCGGGCCGTTTTGCGAGGGTGGCCATGATCTCGATTGCGAATACTGCGGATAGGGAAAATGCCGAGCCGGCCGTTCTGTTGTGGACGGGCCGCTCGGGGCGCCGCTACCCCATGACGCTGGTGGGCGAGGCGGGGGCGCCGATGGCAGCCGAACGGCTTTATGCGCTCGAGGAGGATGGCGTGATCGGCTGGGCTGGAACCGCCGAGGACCTGATCGTCGACCATCATTCGCGCGAGAAGTTTCGCAAGCTGAGCGGGCTGGGCGCGCGGCTGTTCTCGCTCGCGGCGCCGCGCGATCCCCTGGCGATGATGACGCTGGTGTGGGACCTCGAAGGCAGCCGGCGGTTCGCCGACGCGGCGTGAGCGTCGGCCTCAAGGGCGAGCGGGCTAGGGAGGCTGAGGAGACGACGGCAACGGTGCCGGAGTGTCCAGCAAAAGCATGTGTCCGGCTTGGCGGGGGATGGAAACGGGTTTGCGGTTCGGACGCGACAAGCAAAGGGCTGGGATTTGATGCAATCAAATCCTGAACGGCTCTAGGGCCTGGATGAAGGTGCCGCCGAGATTGCTGCAGCAATGTCTTCAAGCCAATTCCGCATGTCGGGGCGGTGCCGGGGCGGGAGGCGGCGTCTGTGCGGCAGCTTTCTTGACATGGTTGTTTTTTCGTCCCGCGAGCGGAATAGTGCGGCGGCTAACGAAAAACTTGGCGTCCGACGGGAAGAAAAGCAATGGGCTTGGGCGTTGCGGTCGGGACACCGATCGTTCTGATGGCGGTTTCGATACTGGTTCACTATGCCGCTATGAGAGTGACCTTGCGCTGGCTGGCGGGGCGCGACTTTGCACGGCACTGGGGCGTGTTGGTCGGCATGGGGATCGTGATGGCCGCGCAGGTGCTGACGATCTGCCTCTACGCCCTGGCCTATGAACAGATTCAGGCCATGCCGCAAATGGGCCAGCTGGAGGGCGAAATCGAGGGAGGGTGGCTCGATTATTTCTATTTTTCCATTATGAGCTACACCACGCTCGGCGTGGGCGACATCCATCCCACCGGCGCGCTGCGCGTGATCTCCGGTCTGCAGGCCCTCAACGGGTTTGCGCTGATCGGCTGGACGGCGTCCTTTGCCTATGCGCTGATGCGCGAGGGCTGGAAATAGACTGCTATTGCCGGCGGTCCGTGATGGCAATTCGGAGAGCAGATCCCGGAGCGCGAGAACAGGGGGTGCTTTCCCGCACATGCAATACTGTTGCGCAGGATCGGCTTCCATCGATGCCGTTGCCGCGGGCTGGCATGCGCGGGGCCCGTGCTGTCATATATCCGTCTTTAAAACCCACCAGTGTTGCGGTTCCGAGGCCCGGCCGGGCCTTACGGAATTCCGGGGAGGCGAAGACCATGATGCGATTGTTCACCTGTTCCACCCTGGCGCTCCTGGCGGGCGCCGCTCCGCTGGCTGCTCAGGAGGCGCCCGAGCAAGGGTCGGTCCGGATCGCGACGTTCAACGCTTCCCTCAATCGCGGGGCCGAAGGGCAGCTGGTTGCCGACTTGGGTGATCCCGAGGCGACGCAGCCGGCGCGGGTGGCCGAGATCATCCAGCGGGTCAATCCCGACGTGATCCTCATCAACGAGTTCGACTATGTCGAAGATGGGGAGGCGGTGTCGCTGTTCGTCGAAAATTTTCTGAGCCAGGGACAGAACGGGGCGGAGGCCTGGGTGCCGGTCGCGACCTTTGCGGCGCCGGTCAATACTGGTGTCGCCTCCGGGCTCGATCTCAACGCCGACGGGGAAGTCGGCGGGCCCGACGATGCCTTCGGGTTCGGCATGTTTCCCGGCCAATACGGCATGGTGATCCTTTCGAAATTCCCCATCATTGAGGACGAGGCGCGCACGTTCCAGAATTTCCTCTGGCGCGACATGCCCGAGGCGCGGCTGCCGGTCGATCCTGAAACCGGCGAGTCCTTTTACAGCGACGAGATTCTCGAGGTCTTCCGGCTCTCGTCCAAGAGCCATTGGGACGTGCCCGTCGATATCGAGGGGCAGACCATTCACCTGCTGGCAAGCCATCCCACGCCGCCCGTTTTCGACGGGCCCGAGGACCGTAACGGCACGCGCAATGCCGACGAGGTGCGGTTCTGGATCGATTATGTGAATGGTGAAGGCTATATGATCGATGATGCCGGGGCCGAGGGCGGCCTGGCCACCGATGCGTCCTTCGTCATCGTGGGCGATCTCAATCTCGACCAGAACGACGGCGATGGCATCCGCGAGGTGGGAGCCCAGCTTCTGGCCACAGAACGCGTGCAGGATCCTGAGCCCAGAAGCGAAGGCGGGCCCGAGGATTCGGAGGCCGATGGCGGCGCCAATCTCGACCATACCGGTGATCCGGCGCTCGACACCGCGGACTTTTTCGACGGCGAGGGTGGATCGGGCAATATGCGCGCCGACTATGTGCTGCCTTCGAGCGACCTGACGGTGACCGGCGCCGGCATCTTCTGGCCCACCACCGATGACGAACTGGCGGCGCTGCTGGGCGAGGGCGATGCACAAACCTCCGACCATCGGCTGGTCTGGGTCGATATCGCGCTGCAGTAGCGATACCGGCTCCCAGCCAGACCGGGGAGGGAAATCGTAAGCACGCGCTCTTTGAGGCGAGCGCGTCCTGTTTTCTTTTGCGCTCCGATTTGCTAAGCGGATTGCGCGTGGTCCCGTAGCTCAGCAGGATAGAGCATCAGATTCCTAATCCATCAACCGGATCGGGAATTGGTGTTTACCCTCGGAACGTTATCGGGCACAAAGGTCGCTAATCACGGTCCCGCGGACCGGCTTGGCCCCGTAGCTCAGCAGGATAGAGCAGCTGATTCCTAATCAGCAGGTCGCATGTTCGAATCATGCCGGGGTCACCAATGGCCATCGCCGCCCACGGGGCGGCAATGTTGTTTTACTTAGGAACGGTGCAGCGCGGTTAACGCCCGTTCGGCATGGGCCAACGCCGTCAATACTTGGTCTAGAGCAGCTTGGACTTCGATCGCTCGTTGCCCGGAGGGGTAAGGGCCGGGCGGAGGTAGATCGTCGGTCCGCACCGGGACCCAACTGAACCTCTTACCTGTCGCGATCTCAGCAATGCGACCACCATTTACGCCAAACCAAGCTGCAATGTCATGCTGACGGTCACCCCGTAACAGCATGCCTTTAACAATTGCTGCGTCCCTTTCACAGAGAGATAGGCCGCTGGCTTCTGCACGACGTGCCATTGCACCCTCCCTCTATTCGGCGGCGACGCCCGAGGTGCTCTTGCGCACCTGGGAATATGCCGGAGATTGCTTGTCTGCCAGAGCGTCATAGACGGCGTAGGAAGTCTCCTTTGAACCGCCCACCGAGAAAACACCTCTGGGCGTAAACTTCCCGGCGATCCCCTCCCAGTGCTTACCCCGCCGCCAGTCAACATCCTGCAAGGAAGCGATCAACTCAGCGATCTTGACCGCCCGCTCAGCGGAGTTGCCGACGTTGATCAAACTATGCCCCATTGCGCCCAGAGCAGACAAAACCGTTGAGGCCGATGCGAGCTTGTTCTCCCGATCCTCCATAGCGGGCCCGAACGCCTCCGTGAGTGCCGTGAACCATTCCTTTGCAATTTCTCGGATCTTCGGCAGTTCACTATCGGATACCATGGCAGGCTTCGATCCATACTTTACGCCGGAAATGCCATACGCCAACGTAATACAGGCACCGCGCAAAGCGGTGATTGTCATTATGTCCGTATCGCTTGTGCGGAGCTGGCGACGCGACTTGTTAACTCGGTCTTTTAAGAAAGGCACCTGCGCCTCAACTTCGCGTGCCACCCGAGTCAGAGGATCACGAGCATCCATGCCGATCCCCAGTGCGGTGTTCGGCTTCACGCCAAGCACATTCAAGTCGTGGAAGCTCTGTCTTGCCCAGTTCTTGGAGAAGCCGTGCACAACGAAAACGGGAACATTCGTCTCGCTTGTTTCCGGATCGATGTTGGACGCTTCGAAGCGGGCAGCCAGCTGTGTCTCACCGTCGATAGCAATCAGCATGCGCCCCCAAGGCACTTGTAAATAGCCGAGCCCGCTATCGTCATACTCCTGGGCCAACGGCTCTTCGGAGTAGAGGATAATGGGCGGAGTCATGCCATCGGCGCCGCGATGAAGACCGCAGATATACTCTGCATAGCTGGGTACGTTCTTCCTCTTCTGACCCTCAAAAAGACGCTGTACGTCTTCGCGCAGCTCCGCGAGGACCTGAAGCGGTTTCGACGCTGCCAGCTTCTTCTTGTCCTCCGCATCGCGTGGATCAAGAGTCAACTGAAAGAGCTGGTTTGCGGGAAGAGCGCAAAGCGACATGCGATCATCAATTTTAACCCCCGGTAGCATGTGCCCCTTGGTAGGGTTGAGACGAGATTTGATGTCATCCGACATGATCTGATTCCTTATCATAGTTGCGGAAAGGACCGTCGGGCGCTATATTCCCTAGTGCTACGGAGGGCTTTGGCCCGACGATCGGACCCGATTGCGACCTAGGTCGCGTCGGGTCTTTTCGTTTGTTGCCATATTCCAGGAAAAAGGTCAAGAAGGTCTATCTCGAGATAGGGCGGCAATAGTCTCAGGGCCGGAAATTCTTCAATATGGCGGTCTCTAGTTAGGTCGGCATCTATGACTTATATGGAAACACGCTTTCGGACGCCCGGATGTGGTAGGTCCGATCAGACCCGGTTTGAGGATGAAGCTGGCCATCGCACCATGAATCTTATCGAAGACTTTCGCTCCATAGTTGGACCCGCCCATGTCCATGTCGGCGAGCGTGCCACGCGGCGGTTCCGCAAGGGGTACCGCTATGGC
Source organism: Pelagibacterium sp. H642 (assembly GCF_031202855.1). Taxonomy (GTDB): domain Bacteria; phylum Pseudomonadota; class Alphaproteobacteria; order Rhizobiales; family Devosiaceae; genus Pelagibacterium. The sequence continues at coordinate 2,063,728 of NZ_CP101829.1, forward strand.
GATGGGGAGGTTCTGGCGGCGGTACGGCCGGGAACGTTGCTCGAGCAATGGCGGGTTCTCAAGGCGTGCGTGGCGGCCGACGTGATCGTCATCTTTCAGGCGGCCAATACGGGACTGACGGGAGGCTCGACGCCGTTCGGTGAGGGGTACGACCGTCCCATCGTCATCATCAACACCATGCGTATCGACCGGATCGACCTGATCGATGGCGGGCGGCAGGTCATCGCCCTGCCGGGCGCAACCCTGGACAAGTTGGAAAAGGCATTGCGGACGATCGGACGCGAACCCCATTCCGTGATCGGGTCGAGTTGTATCGGCGCATCGGTGACCGGCGGGGTGTGCAACAATTCGGGCGGCTCGCTGATCCGGCGCGGACCGGCCTATACCCAGTTCGCCATCTTCGCACAGATCGACGCCCGAGGAGACCTGCACCTGGTCAATCATCTCGGGGTCGAGTTGGGTGGTGATCCGGAGACGATCCTGGCGCGGCTCGACGGCAGGGCCTATTCGGAGGCCGACATCTCGTACGCCACCAATCAATGGGCGTCGGATCGGGAATATTGCGAACATGTGCGGGACATATCCGCGCCCACCCCCGCCCGGTTCAACGCCGATCCCAGGCGGCATTACGAAGCGTCGGGCTCGGCGGGACGGATCGGGGTGTTTGCGGTAAGGCTCGACACGTTCGAAGCCGACAAGGACGTGACGGTCTTTTATATCGGCGCCAACGATCCCGACGATCTGGCACGGATTCGGTGCGATATTCTCTCGGATTTCGAAAACCTTCCGATCGCGGGCGAATATATTCACCGCGACGCCTATGAGACGGCGCAGGTCTATGGAAAGGACCTCTACCTTTTCATCAAAGCGTTCGGAACCGACAATGTGTTCAGGGCCTTCGCGGCCAAAAGCTGGTTCGACGGCATCACCGAAAAGCTAGGCCTTGGGTCGGCGGTTTCCGACCATCTGCTGACCTTTCTGGCCCGCCTTCTGCCCGAACACCTGCCCAGGCGGATGAATGAATACCGCGACCGGTTCACCCACCATCTCCTGCTCAAGATGGGAGGCGAGGGCATCGCAGAAGCGCGCAATTATCTCCAAAACCGTGCGCCGAAGGCGGAGTTCGGGTTTTTCGAATGTACCAAGGAGGAAGGGGAGGCCGCCTTCCTGCAGCGCTTTGCGGTGGGCGGATCGGTGGTCCGCTACCGCGCGACGCATAAGCGAACCGTCGAGGACATCCTGGCGCTCGACGTGGCGCTGCCGCGCAACATGACCGCTTGGTTCGAAACGTTGCCCTCATCGATTGCCGGCCAAATCGAGCGCACCATTTATTGCGGGCACTTCTTCTGCCACGTGCTGCACCAGGAATACCTGGTCAAAAAGGGTGTGGACTGCCATGCGCTCGAACAGGAGATGTTGGCGGTTCTCGACCGGCGGGGGGCGCAATACCCGGCCGAGCACAATGTGGGGCACCTCTATCGTGCGCAGCCCCAGCTCGAGGCCTTCTATCGCGAGCTCGATCCCACCAACAGCTTCAATCCCGGGATCGGCAAGACTTCCCGCAGGAAGATGTGGGCGTAGCAGGTCCTGACTCTAGAGCATTTCCGCTTTTCTCCGAATCGCTTCAATGCTCTAAGTCCCTGTTTTGTCGCGTGTCCGAACCGCAAAACCGTTTCCACTTTTGCTGGACACGCTCTAGACCGTTACCGTGAGCCCGCCGTCGACATAGAGAGTGTGGCCGTTGACGAAGCTGGCGGCGTCGGAGGCCAGGAAGACGGCGGCGCCTTTGAGTTCGTCGAGATCGCCCCAACGGCCGGCGGGGGTGCGGGTTTCAAGCCAGGCGGAGAAGGTTTTGTCCTCGATCAGTGCCTTGTTGAGCGGCGTTTTGAAATAGCCCGGCGCGATGGCGTTGACCTGCAGGCCCTTCTTCGCCCAGTCGGCGGCCATGCCGCGCGTCAGGTTGCGAATGGCGCCCTTTGTGGCGGTGTAGGGGGTGACGCCGGGGCGGGCGAGTTCGGACATGGCCGAAGCGATGTTGATGATGCGTCCGCGGCCGCGCCCGATCATGAAGCGGGCGACCGGCTGGGTCACATAAAAGACCGAGGAGATGTTGGTCCTGAGGAGATCGTCCCATTTGTCTTGCGGAAAATCCTCGAGCGGGCCGCGATGCTGCATGCCGGCGTTGTTGACCAGGATATCGATGGGACCGATGCCGCTTTCGATTGCGCTTATCGCCGCCTCGGCTGCGGACGGATCGGTCACATCGAACGGCAGGGCGTGGGCGGTGTGCCCCGCCGCGCGCAGGCGGTCGGCGGCTGCCTCGACCTTGTCCCGGTCGCGGCCATTGAGAACCACGCTCGCGCCGTGTTCGGCCAGCCCCTGGGCGAGAGCAAAGCCGATGCCTTGCGACGAGCCGGTGACGAGAGCGAGTTTGCCGGTGAGATCGAAAAGGGCGGGCATGTTCAATGCTTTCGCTTCTGGAAGGCCTTACCCCTCGCTGCGGTCTGGACCTTGAGAAAGGGCGGAGGAGTAGTGCCCTAGTGATTGTCGCGCGGCACGCCTTTGGACTGGGCGATGCGCTGGTAATTGACGGCGGGTTTGAGGACGGCGCCATTGCCGAGCTGATCGACCATGGAGCGCTGGATTTCCTGCCAGGGGGTCTGGTTGTCGGGATAGGGGTAGCCGCCCCTGGCTTCGAGCTCGACGCGGCGGCGGGTGAGTTCGTCCTCATCGATGAGCATGTTGGCCGTGCCGGCCCTGAGGTCGATGCGGACGCGGTCGCCGGTGCGCAGCAGGGCCAATCCCCCGCCGGCGGCGGCTTCGGGAGAGGCGTTGAGGATCGAGGGCGAGCCCGAGGTGCCCGACTGCCTTCCGTCGCCGATGCAGGGCAGGGAATGGATGCCCTCCTTGATGAGATAGGCGGGCGGGCGCATGTTGACCACTTCGGCGGCGCCCGGATAGCCGATGGGACCGGCGCCGCGCATGAAAAGCAGGGTGTGTTCATCGATCCCGAGCGCGGGGTCGTCGATGCGCTCGTGATAATCCTCGGGGCCATCGAAGACCACCGCGCGGCCCTCGAAGGCTTCGGGATCGTCGGGGTTGGAGAGATAGCGCTCCCGGAATTCGGGGGAGATCACCGAGGTCTTCATGATGGCGTTGTCGAAAAGGTTGCCCTTGAGCACGATAAAGCCCGCATCCGGCGTGAGCGGGGCGTCGAAGGGGCGGATGACGTCGGGGTCGAGGATCGGGGTGGCGCGGCAGTTCTCGCCGATGGTCTTTCCGTTGACCGTGGGGGCGTTCTCCAGGATCAGGCCGTTTTTCATCAGTTCGTTGACGACCGCGGGCACGCCGCCGGCGCGGTGGAAATCCTCGCCCAGATAGGTACCGGCGGGCTGGAGGTTGACGAGCAAGGGGATGTGGTGGCCGTGGGTCTGCCAATCTTCGATGCCGAGTTCGACGCCTATATGACGCGCGATGGCGTTGATGTGGACCGGCGCGTTGGTCGAGCCGCCGATGGCCGAATTGACGGCGATAGCGTTCAAAAAGTTGTCGCGGGTGAGGATGTCGGAGGGCTTGAGATCCTCGTGAACCATCTCGACGATGCGCTTGCCGGTGCGCCAGGCGATTGCGGCGCGGTCCCTGTGCGGGGCGGGGATGGCCGCCGAGCCGGGGAGCTGCATGCCCAGGGCTTCGGCCAGCGAGTTCATGGTGGTGGCGGTGCCCATGGTGTTGCAATAGCCCACCGATGGGGCCGACGAGGCGACGAGCTCGATGAATTCCTCATAGCCGATCTCGCCGGCGGCCATCATCTCGCGGGCTTTCCAGACGATGGTGCCCGAGCCGGTCCGCTGGCCGTTGTGCCAGCCATTGAGCATGGGCCCCACCGAAAGGGCGATGGCGGGGATATTGACCGTCGCCGCGCCCATGAGCATGGCGGGGGTGGTCTTGTCGCAGCCGATGGTGAGGACGACGCCATCGAGCGGATAGCCATAGAGCACTTCGACCAGGCCGAGATAGGCGAGGTTCCGGTCGAGCCCTGCGGTGGGACGCTTGCCGGTTTCCTGAATGGGGTGGACGGGGAATTCAAACGCGATGCCGCCCGCCTCGCGAATGCCTTCGCGCACGCGCTGGGCCAGAACCATATGGTGGCGGTTGCAGGGGGAGAGGTCCGAGCCGGTCTGGGCGATGCCGATGATCGGCTTGCCGGATTGGAGCTCCTCGCGGGTGATGCCGTAATTCATGTAACGCTCAAGATAGAGCGCTGTCATGTCAGGGTTGTCGGGGTTGTCGAACCAGGCGCGGGAGCGCAGTTTTTTCATGAAATTTCCCCAGATCCGCTCGTGGACAGGGCTGCGGCGCGCCGTGCCCTGGTTTCGCGGAGATAGATGATGAAACTCGAGGTGATGATGATCGCCGCGCCAATGAGGGTCAGCGGGCGCGGCAGGTCGCCGAAGAAGAGATAGCCAAGGATGATTGCCCAGGGCAGCAGCGTATATTGCAGCGGCGCCACGGCGGCGGCATCGGCAAGCTTGACGGCCCGGTTGACGCAGATATGGGCCAGCATCGCGACCACGCCGAGCGTGCCCAGCAGCAGGAAATCGGGCACGGTGGGGGTGACCCAGCTCAGGGGGGCGAGGACGATGCCGGCGACCAGCGCGCCGGCGATCTGGAAGAAGACCAGCACCGTATCGGGCGTGCCTCGCAGGGTGCGGCCGGTAACGACCATAAGCGCAAAGGCCAGCGTGCCGATGATGGAGACGAGGATGGCGAGCGGGTTGACCTCGCCCGAGGGGGTGAGGGCGACGAGGACACCCACGAACCCCAGCCCGATGGCGGCCCAGCGGATGGGGCCGACCTTTTCCTTGAGCAGGAACGGGGACATGGCGGCCACATAGATCGGGGCGGCGAGCCAATAGGTCATGACATCCGCCAGCGGCAGGAAATAGACCGCCCAGTAAAAGCAGAAGACTTCGGCGGTCGAAAACACCACGCGGGCCAGTTGTAGGCCGGGGCGTTCGACGTTGCGCAGGGCGGAAAGGCCTGTCTTCCACATGAAGGGCAGGAGGATGACCAGCGCCACGACCGAACGCAGCAGGAGAACCTGGCCGACCGAATAGGTGGCGACGAGCCATTTGCCCATGGCATCGTTGAGCGAGAACAGGAACATGGCCAGCAGCATGACCAGGACGCCCATCCGGGCCGGAGACATGGCCGCCGTGGAGGGTTTGGCAGCGGTCATTTCGTCTCCCCATCTGCCGTCGAGCGGCGGTGGATGGCGTCGGGGCGGTCAAAGACTTCAGGCAGAAGTTCGAGCCCGAGCCCAGGCGCGTCGGAGAGCGAAATCTCGCCCTTCTCGACGGTGGGCAGGGCGGTCACCAACTCGGTGTACCAGCCGGTATAGAAGGCCCGCACCGATTCCTGGATCATGGCGTTGCGGGCGTGGAGCGAGAACTGGCAGGAGGCCATGAAGACGACCGGGCCGGTGCAGTCGTGCGGGGCGACGGGAATCTGGTGAGCCTCGGCGAGGGCGGCGATCTTGCGCGCTTCGGAAAGCCCACCGCACCAGGAGAGATCGAGCATGGCAACGCCCGCAACGCCGGTCGCGAGATAATCGCGGAAGGCATGGGGGTAAGCCAGGGTTTCCGAAGCGCAGATCATGGCCTTGGAGTGCGGGGCGTAGGCCTTGAGGGTTTCAAGGCTGTCCATGCGCACCGGATCTTCGTGCCAGAAGGTTTCATAGGGCTCGAGCGCGCGGGCGATGCGCTGGGCGGCGGGCAGGCGCCAGAGCGAATGGAACTCGACCATGATGTCCATTTTGTCGCCCACCGCTTTGCGGATGCGTTCGAAGGGGGCCAGCGCGGTCTTGAGTTCGGCGGCGGAAATAACCAGCCCGTGCGTGCGCTCGGCGGCGATGTCGAAGGGCCAGATCTTCATGCCGGTGATGCCCTGTTCGAGCAGGGAATGAGCGAGATCGTCGGCGCGGTTGAGGAAGGCGTTGAGATCCTCGTAAGGGCCGGGCGTGCTTTCCCCGAGCCCCCAATTGGCTACGGCCTGGGCGCGCGCGTCGCGGACGTAGCGATAACCGGCGCAGGTGTTGTAAGTGCGGATCGAATCACGGGATTTGCCGCCCAGGGCCACTGAAACGGGGACGCCGAGGGACTTGCCGAAAATGTCCCAAAGGGCGATGTCGACGGCGGAGTTGCCACGGGTTTCAACCCCGGCTCCGCGCCAGCCCAGATAGCCGATGAGGTCGCGGTTGATGGCTTCGATCTGCAACGGATCGCGCCCGACGAGTTTGGGTGCGACGGTTTCGTGAATATAGGCTTCGACAGCGGCGGCGCCCATGAAGGTCTCGCCGAGCCCGGTGATGCCCTCGTCGGTTTTGATCAGCACCCAGACGATGTTGGCGAACTCGGCCAACCTTAGTGTTTCGACTGCGGTGATCTTCATGGCGGGGACGTCCGAGAGAAAGAGGGCGGGGCCGGAAACCGGCTCCGCCCATGGGAGGATATTATTGGGCGCGAACTTCTTCCAGGGCGGCCATCATGCGGTCGATGACCTCCTGACCGATGGTCTCGGCGTTGCGCTCGTAGACGCCCTGCACGGCCTCGCGGATCTCGGCCATTTCCTCTTCGGGAATGTCGTTGACCTGCATTCCGGCTTCCTGGATGCGAGCCAGCGACTCATTGGAGAGCGCCCTGCTGGCCTCGCGCTGTACGTCGCGGCCGATTTCGGCGCATTCGACGAGGATCTGCTGTTCTTCGGCCGAATAGCTATCCCAGATCGGCTTGGAGAACAGCACCATGAACGGGGTATAGGCGTGCCGGGTGTTGGAGAGATAGTCCTGCACCTCATAAAATTGCGAGGTGTCGATGGTCACATAGGGGTTTTCCTGGGCGTCGATGGCGCCGGTTTCAAGGGCCGTGAACACTTCGCCGAAGGCCATCGGGGTGGCGTTGGTGCCCAGCGTCTGGAAGGTGTCGAGGAAGATGTTGTTCTGCATGACGCGGACGCGCATGCCCTCGAAATCTTCAAGGCTCTCAACCGGCCGCACCGAGTTGGTGAGGTTGCGGAAGCCGTTTTCCCAGAATGCGAGATTGATGAGGTTGGCCTCGGGCATCATGTCGGAGATGTATTGGCCGAACTCGCCGTCGAGAACGGCGTCGGCTTCCTGTTCGTTGGCAAACAGGAACGGCAGGTCGAAGACGCCGAGCGCCGGGACGATGCCGACGATGGGAGAGGTCGAGGTGACGACCATTTCCTGGGTGCCCGAGCGCAGCGCCTGGGTGGCCTGGAGGTCGTCGCCCAGCGCCGAACTCCAGAACGCGTTCAGCGTCCAGGCGCCGCCGGTCCTTTCATCGAAGCACTGCTGCATTGCGGCTATGCCGTCTCCGACCGGGTGGTCTTCGGCGACGCCGTTGGAGACGCGGATGGTGCGCTCCGATATCTGGGCCTGGGCAGGCATGGCCATGCCGGCGATCATGGTAGCGGCGAGAGCCGCCGCGATAGTGGATTTAAGGGTCATGATGTGTCCTCCTCCTCGGGACGGTTGATTGGACATTGCCCGCCTAGCGCAGCCATTCGAGCGGAACGGTGACCAGTTCGGGAAACATGACGAGCAGAAACAAAACGGCTACCTGGGCGAGCAGGAAGGGAAGAACTCCTCCGATCACCCGGCCCATGGGAACGCGCGCGACCCCGCTCACCACGTTGAGCACGACGCCGACAGGGGGAGTAATGAGCCCGATGCAGGTCGTCATGACGAAGACGACCCCGAAATAGACGGGATCGATTCCGGCCATGCGGATGATAGGCATGAGCACGGGAGACAGAATGAGAATGGTGGGTGCCAGATCGAGCACCGTGCCCACCACCAGAACCAGCGCGATGATCACCACCATCAGCAGCCTTGGGTTTTCGATCAGGGGTTCGATCAACCCGCTCACCTGGGCGGGAATGTTGGCCGAGGTGATCAGCCAGGAGGTGACCAGGGCAGCGGCCACCAGGAACAGGACCACCGCGGTCATCTTGGCGGCATTGAGCAGCACGCCGTAAAGATCTTTGATCTTGAGCTCGCGATAAACGAACAGCCCCACAAACAGCGCATAAACGGCAGCAACCACCGCGGCCTCGGTGGGCGTGAAGACGCCGAAGCGGATGCCTCCCAGGATAATGACGGGCATGAGCAGAGCCCAGCCGGCGTTGAGTGTCGCCTTGAGGCGCTGCTGGCCGGACTGCTTGGGCAGGGTATCGACCTTTTCGCGCCTGGCGACCACGAGCCAGGTGAGGACGAGCGAGAGGGCCATGAGCAGACCCGGCGCAATGCCGCCGATGAACAGACCGGTGATCGAAACGTTGGCGGCCACCCCGAAGATGATGAAGGCGATGGAGGGCGGGATCACCGGGGCGATAACGCCGCCGGCGGCCATCAGCCCCGCCGCCCGTGGAACGTTATAGCCCGCCTTGGCCATCATCGGGATGAGGATGGCGGCCAATGCAGCGGAATCGGCAGCGGCGGAACCCGACAGCGACGCCATGATCACCGCCGCGATGATGGCAACGATGCCCAGGCCGCCGCGAATATGGCCGACACAGGCGATCGCGAAGTCGACGATGCGTTTGGAAAGCCCGCCCGCGTTCATCAACTCACCGGCCAGAAGAAAGAAGGGGATGGCCAGGAGCGTGAAGGTGTTGGCGCCCGTGATCATCTGCTGGGCGACGATCTGGGTGTTGAAAATCCCCATGTAGCCCATGAGGATGATGCCCGTGAACATCAGCGCAAATGCGACGGGGACCCCGAGCGCCAGGGTGCCGAAGAGCGAGGCGAGAAAGACGCCAATAACCATCAGCCGCGCTCCTGTGCCTTTTCGAGGGGTTCATACTCTCCGGCGAAGCGGGCGATTTCCTCGTCGGTAATGCGGCCGCTCAGGATGCGGAAAATGCGGGCGATGGCGATAATGGCGATGCCGCCGGCCGAAATGTAGCCGATGCCATAGACCCAGATCAGGGAAATGCCGACCACGGCCGCAGTCATCGAGGCGTTGATCGGGTGCTGGACCCAGGTGCCGTGGAAGAACACCACCGCGCAGATGAGGATGATGATGTTGGTGAGCAGCATGCACACGAGACGTCCGCCGCGGCCAAACCTGCGCACCAGCGTCTCGACCCCCACATGGGAATTCTCGCCGAAGGTCACGACAGCGCCGATAAAGGTCAGCCAGACGAAGAAATAGCGGCTCATCTCCTCGGAAAAGGTGATGCCGGAATTGAAGCCGTAGCGCAGCACGACGTTGACGAACACCATCAGCGCCATGCCCGCGAGAAGAAACACCAGGGCAAATTCGATGATCCGAAGAATTCCGGATTTGACTGCGTTCATGGCAGCGCTCTCCCGGCGCTGCCCGGCCGAACCGTGCTTGACACGTAAATTCCTCCCCGTTCGGTAGCCGGGCTGACGCCTCTAACCCGATGCGCCGGACTTTTCTCCCGTGGCCCAGGCTGGACAAAGGCTTAAATGATAGCGTATGTCATTGTCAACGGCCCTGCATCAAATAGCTCCGCGGGCTGGGGGAGGGAATGAGTAAAAAACTCCATACATACAAAGCAGTAACGCTAAAAGACGTAGCTGCCGCGGCTGATGTTAGCGTTATCACCGTCTCGCGCACGCTGCGCACGCCGGAGGTCGTTTCCGAGAAGGTTCGCGAGAGGGTGGCGGAGGCGGTGCGAGCTTTGGGTTATGCGCCCAACCAGGCCGCCAGAGCACTGGCATCGGCGACGACCTCCACGATCGGGGTCATCATTCCCTCGGTTTCCAACCAGGTGTTTGCCGACGTTCTGCGCGGGGTCTATGAGGCCGTAGAAGGCACGCCTTATCAGGTGCAGTTGGGCAATTCGCGCTATACGGCGCGCATGGAGGAGATGCTGCTCAAGGTCTTTGCGGCGCAAAGGCCGGCAGGCCTGATCGTTGCCGGTATCGACCAATCGGAGGCGGCACGCGCGATCCTTTCAAGCCTGGGCTGTCCGGTGGTTCAGATCATGGACATCGGGCCCGATCCCATCGACATGATGGTCGGCTTTGACCATCGCGAGGGCGGGCGGGCGGCGGCGCGACATCTGATCGGCAAGGGTTACCGCCGTATCGGATTCATCGGCGCGCGCATGGACCCGCGCGCCCAGCGACGCCTGGATGGGTATATCGAGGTGATGCAGGAGGCCGGGCTCTATGACGAGGCGCTGATCCATACCTCTCCGCAGCCCTCATCGGTGACGCGCGGCAGCGAAATGTTCGCCGATTTCCTCAGCCTGGTGCCCGATGCCGATGCGGTGTTTTGCAACAATGACGATATGGCGCTCGGCGCGCTGTTCGAGTGTCAGAAGCGCCGGATCCGCGTGCCGGCGCAGCTGGGCATTATGGGCTATAACGACCTCGAATATTCGTCAGCGAGCGTGCCGAGCCTTTCGACGGTCCGCTCTCCACGATACGAAATGGGGCGCCGCGCCATCGAGATGATCGCCGCCGCCAACAGAGGCGAGCGCCCCGATCCCGCCGTCATCGACGTCGGTTATGAACTCAAGGTCCGTCAGAGCACGGACCGCAAATCCAGCGAAGGCTCGGGAGGCCCTGTCCAAGCATGAATATCCTGATCATTGGCGCCGCCGGCATGGTGGGGCGCAAGCTTGCGGACGCACTGATCAAGAACCCGATCCTGTCCGGCAAACCGATCTCGCGGCTCGAACTCGTCGACGTTGTGGCCCCCGAGCCGGTCGCTGCCGATGGAATTGCGGTCATAACCCGTGCTGTCGACATTTCCGATTCGGCCGTGGCCGAAACGCTGATCGCAAGCCGGCCGGACATTATCTTTCATCTGGCGGCAATCGTTTCGGGCGAAGCCGAGCTCGATTTCGAAAAGGGCTATGCCGTCAATCTCGACGGCACGCGCCACCTTTTCGAAGCGATCCGGCAGGCGGGAAGGGCCCAACCCTATTGTCCGCGTTTCGTCTTTACGTCATCGATCGCCGTGTTCGGCGCGCCTTTTCCCGAAAAGATCGGCGACGAATTCTTCCAGACGCCGCGCACCAGCTACGGTACGCAGAAGGCGATCGGGGAGCTGCTGCTGTCGGATTATTCGCGGCGGGGCTTTCTCGACGGTATCGGCATCCGTCTTCCCACCATCTGCATCAGGCCTGGCAAGCCTAACAAGGCAGCGTCGGGCTTTTTCTCCTCCATCCTGCGCGAGCCCCTTATGGGGCAAGAGGCGGTGCTGCCGGTCGATGAAAGCGCGCGGCACTGGCACGCCAGTCCGCGTGCGGCCGTAGGGTTCCTGCTCCATGCGGCGCAGATCGACACCGAAACGCTGGGCACACGGCGCAATCTCAACATGCCCGGGCTTTCGGCGACGGTTGGCGAGCAGATCGAGGCCCTGCGCCGGATCGCTGGCGACAAGGCGGTTGGCCTTATCCGGCGCGAGCCCGATCCGATGATCATCGAGATGGTGGATGGCTGGGCGAAGGATTTCGATGCATTGCGGGCCAAGGCTCTGGGCTTTGAAGCCGAACCCTCGTTTGACGAGATCATCAGGATCCATATCGAGGACGAGTTGGGCGGGGAGTTGCCGAAATGAAAGTGGCGATCGTGACCGGCGGCGGATCGGGGATCGGCAAGGCGATTGCCAGGCGCCTGGGCGAGGACGGTTTCCTGGTTGCCCTGTTCGGGCGGCGCAAGGAGGTGCTGGAGGCCGCGGCGGCGGAGATCGACCGGGCAGGGGACGGTATATTGCCGGTGTCGGTCGATATCGGGGACAGATCCGCAGTGCAGGCGGCTTTCGAGCGGGTCGTCCAACGATGGGGGCGCCTCGACCTGCTGGTCAATAACGCGGGCATGAATGCGCCCTCGATACCGCTGGAAGAGGTTTCGCAGGATCAGTGGGACCAGGTGGTCGCAGCCAACCTTTCCGGCGCGTTCTTCTGCACGCAACAGGCGTTCAAACATTTCAAGAGCCAGACACCGCAGGGCGGACGAATCATCAACAACGGCTCGATCTCGGCAACCACGCCGCGACCGCAATCGGCGCCCTATGCGGCGACCAAGCATGCCATTACCGGGCTGACCAAGGCCGCGGCCCTCGACGGACGGCCCTTCAACATCGCGGTGGGCCAGATCGATATCGGCAACGCTGGAACCGACATGACCGCGCGCATGGCGACCGGCGTTCTGCAGGCAGACGGCTCGATCGCGATCGAGCCGACGATCGATGTCAGCCACATCGCCAATGCGGTGAGCTACATGGCGAGCTTGCCGCTCGAAGCCAATACGCTCACCATGACGGTGATGGCCACGCAGATGCCGTTTGTCGGAAGGGGCTAGAGCCGAGGCGGGGAACGGAGCGGGGATGCTCGTGTTTTGCCGATCCGCGTGCTAAGCACGCGCAACCATAAACCCCGGAGACCGCTCATGTCCGCCCCATCGCTCGCCAAGCTTACCCGTGCCATAGAGGAGCTCGAGCGCACCGTGGCGGTCAATCGCTATTCGGACGCCGATCGGCTGGCGCTCAAATCCGAGCTGGAGGCGCAGATTCAGCGGATCGATGAGCTGCGGCAGAGGCTTTAGGACTTTGACGGGTGCTGCCGCCGGACTCCGGGAACACGTCCCGGAGTGATGGGATAGGGCGGCGGTGACGCCTCGGCTCCAACAAATGAGCGGCGCCGGATCTCAGAAATTGTCCTTGGCTTTCCTCAGGGCGCCGAAGACCTGCCAGGCGGGGGCGCCGGAAAGGTTCATGGCCTGGGCCAGTTCGGGGGTGTCGGCGCGCAGGAAGGGGTTGGCGGCAAGTTCATCGGACAGGGTTGCCGGGATGGTGGCCTCGCCCGCATCGCGTTGGCGCTGGACCTGGTCGGCACGGGCCTTGAGGGCGGCGTTTTCGGGATCGACCGAAAGGGCGAATTTGGCGTTCGAGAGCGTGTATTCGTGGCCGCAATAAATCTTCGTTTCGCCCGGCAGCGCCTTGAGGCGTTCGAGCCCTTTCCACATCCCTTCGGCATCGCCCTCGAACATGCGGCCCACGCCCAGCGAAAATAGCGCATCGGCGGAAAACAGCACCTTGTCGGCCGGCGAGAAGAAGGCGATGTGGCCCAGCGTGTGTCCGGGAACGTCGATCACCTCGAACACGGTTTCGCCAAGCGTCACCGTATCGCCGCCGCCCACCAGGGTATCGAGGCCGGAAATTTTGCCCGATTCTTCGCGCGGGCCGATCACATGGGCGTCGAAGCGGCGCTTGAGCGGGGCGATGGCGTCGGTGTGGTCAGCGTGGTGATGGGTGACGAGCATATCGGTCAGCGTCCAGCCGCGCTTTTCCAGTTCGGCCACAATGGGCGCTTCGTCGGGCGCGTCGATGGCGGCGACACGGCCCGAGGCGGTATCGCGGACGAGATAGCCAAAATTGTCGCTGAGGGCGGGAAAGAGAGCGATTTCGAGCGGCATGGGAAGAGCCTCCAGATGTTTTGCCCGCGAGGGTAGGGCGCGGGGCGGCGGCGCGCAAGGTTTGACGTGGACGCTTGATGCGGCCAAATAAGGGGGCGATGGCAAGGAGATCCGATGACGCCCGACGTCGATGGCCTTATCCGATTCTATAAATCCCCGCTGGGACGGCTGACGCGGGGCTTGATCCGCCAGGAGGTGAGCGCGCTGGCCGGGGACGTCACCGGATTGCGGCTCTTGGGTCTGGGATTCGCCACGCCCTATCTGCGCGGGGCGCTCAAGGGCGCCGAGCGGGTTCTGGCCTTCATGCCGGCGCGGCAGGGGGCCTCGAGCTGGCCGCGCGAAGGGCCGTCCCATACGGTGCTCTGCGATCCGCTGGAGATGCCGCTGACCGATGCGGCGATGGATATGGTGATCATCGTGCATGGGTTCGAGCATGTGGTCGATCCCGAAGAGATGATGCGCGAGCTTTGGCGCGTCTGCGCGCCCAATGCCAAACTGGTGATCGTGGTGCCGCGCCGGCGCGGGCCGTGGGCGGGGCTCGACAACAACCCCTTCGGCTATGGCCAGCCCTATTCGCGCGGACAGCTCGACAAGCTGTTGCGCGATCATTCGTTCACGCCCGAAGCCTGGCGCGATTGCCTCTATCTGCCGCCGATCCATTCGGGTGCGATTTTGCGCTGGGCGCGGGTGTTCGAAAAGGCGGGGCGGGTGTTGGGGCCGACTTTTGCCGGGGTGACGTGCGTTAGGGCGAAAAAGGAACAGTTTCCGGCGGTGGCGCGGCGCAAGCGGGCCGAAAAGGCGCTGGCGAGCCCGGAACTGGCGCCGCAGACGGCGCGGGGCAGCCTGTAAGCGCGCGATTGCCTTGTGGTTTTGGTTTCACTATGGTCCGCGCGGCTCCCTGGGGGGCTTTTTTGTTGATTTTGCCAAGCGATGCGACCGATGACCGACAGACCTGTTCCGCAGCCGGGGATTTTGACCATTGCCCCTTATGTGCCGGGGCGGTCGAGCGCGCCGGGGAAGAAGGCGGGCGAGGACATCAAGCTTTCAGCCAATGAATCCCCGCTCGGGGCCAGTCCCAAGGCGGTCGAGGCGGTGAAGGCGGCGGCCGAAAAGCTCGAAATCTATCCCGAAGGGTCGTCGCGCATGCTGCGCGGGACGCTGGGCGAGGTGCATGGCATCGATCCCGACCGGATCGTGGTGGGCGCCGGCTCGGACGAAGTGCTGCACCTTCTGGCCCAGACCTATATCGGGGATGGGGACGAGGCGGTGATGAGCCAATATGGCTTCATGGTTTACCCGATCGTGACCCAGGCGGCGGGCGGGACGCCGGTGGTGGCACCTGAGACCGATTTTACCGCCGATGTGGATGCGCTTCTGGCGGCGGTGACCGCCAAGACGAAAATCGTCTTCCTCGCCAATCCCAACAATCCCACCGGTACCTATCTCAGCGCCGAGGAACTCGACAGGCTGCATGCGGGCCTGCCGGCAAATGTGCTGCTGGTAATCGATTCCGCCTACGCTGAATATGTGACGGCGGAGGATTACGGGGTGGGGATTTCGCTGGTGGAGCGATCCGAGAACGTCGTTATGGTGAGGACCTTCTCCAAGATGGGATTGGCGGCGGCGCGGGTAGGGTGGCTCTACGGCCCGGCCCATGTGGTCGATGCGATCAACCGCATTCGCGGCCCGTTCAACGTTTCGGTGCTGGGACAGGTGGCTGCGGCGGCTGCTGCACGCGATCTGACGTTCACGAGGGCGCTGCGCGAGCACAACGAGAGGTGGCGGGACTGGCTGACAGCGAGGATCGCGTCGAACCGGCTGCGCGTGTTGCCCAGCCAGGGCAATTTCATCCTTGTGCTGTTTCCCGACACTCCCGGCCATACGGCGGCCGATGCCAACAAGGCGCTGCTCGAGCGCGGGCTGGTGGTGCGCGAGATGGGCGGATACGGCATTTCCAACGGGCTGCGGATTTCGATCGGCAGCGCCGAAGCGATGGAAGCAGTGGCCGACTGCCTCAAAGACTTCATGGATCGGCAATGATCGAAAAACTTGCCCTTATCGGTATCGGGCTCATCGGCTCATCGATTGCGCGCGCGGCGCGGCGGGAGGGGCTGGTTCAGACCATCGCGATTGCCACGCGGCGGCAGGCGACCCTGGACGAGGCCAAGGCTTTGGGACTGGGCGACATCTATACGCTCGATGCGGGAGAAGCGGTCGAGGGGGCGGATCTGGTGATCCTCTGTTCGCCCGTGGGGACGTACGAGGCAGTGGCGCGGCAGATCGCGCCACATCTCAAGCCCGGCGCGATCGTTTCCGACGTGGGGTCGGTCAAGGGCCATGTGTTGACCGCGGTTGGGCCGCATTTGCCAGAGGGGGTGGATTTCGTTCCCGCGCACCCGATGGCGGGTACAGAATATTCGGGGCCGGCGGCGGGGTTTGCCAGCCTTTTTGAGAACCGCTGGTGCATCCTCACCCCGCCCGAGGGAGCGTCGGAAGCGGCGATCGAAAAGGTCACCGCGTTCTGGAAGGGGCTAGGCTCGGACGTGGAGATCATGGATGCCGAACACCATGATCTGGTCGTCGCCATCGTAAGCCATGTGCCGCACCTTATCGCCTACAATATCGTGGGAACGGCGGACGATCTCGAAACGGTGACCAAATCGGAAGTCATCAAATTTTCGGCCGGTGGTTTCCGCGATTTCACCCGTATCGCGGCGTCCGATCCGGTGATGTGGCGCGATGTGTTCCTCACCAATCGCGATGCCGTGCTCGAAATGCTGGGACGGTTTTTGGAGGATCTTTCGGTGCTTCAGCGAGCCGTGCGCGTTGGGGACGGGGAAGCGCTCGAAGCGCTCTTTACCCGCACGCGCGACATCCGGCGCTCGATCATCGAAGCGGGGCAGGAAACCGCAGCGCCCGACTTCGGGCGCCCGCATGGGGATGGGAAATAGCGGAAGCCTGAGGATTGGAGCGGCTGACGCCGCCGCATCGCTTTAGCGATGCGCCCCCTCACCCCCGACCCCTCTCCCACGAGGGGAGAGGGGGGCTCTCTTGGCGGCGTCGAAGTCTTGTCGCAATGCTTGCCTCTCCTCTCCTCTCCTACCCTTCTCCCCCGGTGGGAGAAGGTGGATCGGACCGTCAGGTTCGATACGGATGAGGGGCGCTGAGTTTTCGCGCGCACATCGTTTGTCTCGAAGCTCGGCGCCGCTGTCACCCCCATCGTTCTTCCACAAGGGAAAGGCGGCTTCTGGGGGTATCGATCTGTTTGCAAGGCTGCGCCCCATGGCGCGGAGCTGCATTTCGCTAAAACAGCGGCGGTAGTGCGGCGACGGGGAGGATGCCGACGGTGACGGTGCCGTTGGTGACCGAGAGGTTCTGGCGCGAGGCGCCGCCTTGGTCGGGGCTGCCCAGGATGATTTCGGCCAGCGACGGGTCGCCGACGAGATTTTCGATGCGCTCGGCCACCCCCTGGGAGACCACTTCGAGATTGGCGTTGACGAGGCCCGCGTCCGAGAGGCTTGCCTGGCCATCGGCGGTGAGCGAAAGGCCATCGGCGGTGGCCTCCAGCGCGCGCAGGGTGAGCTGCCCGCCCAGCGCCTGCCAGAAGGCGAGGGCTTGCGGGTCGGACCAGAGCGCCGGATCGGGCAGGCCGGTCAACTGCGCGTCCACGCTCATGCGGCCGTTGGCGATTTCGTAGGGCTGGCTGTCGACATTCTCGAACACCGCATAAGCGTCATAGACGCGGCCCGAGCCGGGGGGGGCGTCCGGGGAGGTGGCGTCGATCAGGTGGAGCTCGGCATGGCCGGAGGTGCCGATGAGGTTTTCCCCCATCAGCATGTCGGCATAGACGAGATCGTCGGCGACGGCGGAAAGCCGTTCGATCGAGCCGTCATCGAGACGCAGGCTGGCGTGAAGGTTGGTCCAGCGCAATTCCTGGGTGGCGCCGGTGAAGGCGTCGGTCATCCGTGCCGGGCCGGTGGCGAAGATCTGGATGTGGAAGGGGTTGTAGAACAGCGCCGTGCCGCGGATGTCGGCAAGGTCGATGGCGATATCGCCCGAGGTGATCTGCGCGCCCTCGCAATGGGGCGAAAAGGAGAAGGGGGCGCCGCCGACATCGAGACTTTCGCAGGTCAGCCGGGGCTGGGCGATGCCGTCGGCCTGGGCCAGGGCGGCGATCTCGGCGCGGACCTGCCCCGCGATATAGAACCAGCCGGCCATCCAGAGGACGGAAACGGCCAGGACGGCGACGATCAGAATGACAAAGCGCTTCATGGGTCCCCTCTTATCGGGTTCGTCCGTCTCCGTCATGGGGCAAAGTGCAAATCTGGCATGCGGGGCCGTCCCTTGCACGGCGGGCCGGGGCGTGTCATCTCATGGCCATGGCGCAAGATTCCTCCCCCGTTCCCTGGGTTTTCGGCTATGGCTCGCTGATCTGGCGACCGGGCTTTGCTTTCGAGCGGGCCGAGCGGGCGCTGCTGCGCGGTGTGCACAGAAGGCTGTGCATCTATTCTCATCGTCACCGGGGTACGGCCGAGCGGCCGGGACTGGTGTTCGGGCTCGAGCGCGGCGGGGCGTGCGTGGGGATGGCGTTCAAGGTGGCCGAGGAGAACTGGATCGAGGTGCGCGAGTATCTGCGCGAGCGCGAGCAAGTGACCGGGGTGTATCTGGAAACCCATCGCCCGGCGCGGCTGGCGAGCGGGGAACTGGTCGAGGCGCTGACCTTTGTCGCCGATCCGCACCATGCCCAATATGCGGGGCGGCTGTCGCTGGAAGAACAGCTTGCATTGGTGGACGGGGCCGTGGGCGAGGCGGGGCCTAATGTCGATTATGTGCTCAACACCGCGCAGCATCTAAAGGAAATGGGCATCGCCGACCGGCAGGTGCAGGCGCTGGCGGGGATGATCGAGAAGAACAGGGCGGTGGCGTAGCGCACCGGCGACGCAAAGCCGCGCAAATGCAACACCTCGGCGGCCAAAGCTCGGCATCGCGGACAATGTTGATGATTTTTGCCGCAATTGAGTGCACAGTGGCCGCATAATCGATTCCGAAGCATTGCGGGGGTGTGCGGCGGTTCGTCGAGAGGATGCCGGGCGGCTCCGGTACTTGGTTAGAGGCCAAAACTTGCTCAGACGGTTGCTCGTGACGACACTTCTCATGGCTGTGCCGGGTGCGGCGCCTGCGCTTTCCCAAACATGCGATAGCCTTACTCCAGGCCCCACCGGGCGCGTGGTAGCGATTTCCGATGGGGATACCATCGATCTCGATAGCGGGCTGACCGTGCGGCTGGTGGGCATTCAGGCGCCCAAGCTGCCGCTGGGACGCGAGGGGTTCGAGACCTGGCCGCTGGCGGACGAAGCCAGGGACAGGATCGAAAGCCTCGTCATGGGCAAGACCGTGACGCTCCACTATGGCGGGGAGACGCGCGACCGGCATGGGCGCGCGCTGGCCCATGTGGTTGTCGAGCAAGACGGGGAAGACCTTTGGGTGCAGGCCGAAATGCTGCGCTCGGGACTGGCGCGGGTCTATTCGTTTCCCGACAACCGTTCATGCCTCGATCTGCTTTATGCCGCCGAAGGGCAGGGGCGGGCCGAGGGCGCCGGAATCTGGCGCGATCCCTACTACGCGATCCGCGACGCCGCCCAGCCCGAAACGCTGCTCGAGCGCGAGGGCGGATATGAACTGGTCGAGGGGCGGGTGCTCAATGCCGAGGCGGCGGGCAGCCGGGTCTTTCTCAATTTCGGACGCGTCTGGCGCGAGGACTTCACCGTTGTGATCGAGCGCGCGGGGTTGAGGGTTTTCGAGACGGCGGGCATCGATCCACTGTCACTGGACAATGCGGTGATCCGGGTGCGAGGCTGGATCGAGGTGGATGACGGTCCGCGCATCGAAGTGACGCATCCCGAGCAGATCGAGGTCCTGGCAAGGCCATGAGTGAAAGACAACTGACACGCCGGGCCTTTCTTTCCGGTTCGAGCCTGGTGCTCGTGGCCGCCGTTGCGGGCTGCTCGGGGCTGATCGGGGGCTCGAACATCGCCACGCGCCAGACCAGCGGTTCGGCGCCCGCCGTGCCGGCGGGAACCGACCCCGAGGATGCGGTGATCGGGCTGCGTGAGCATCCGCGCATCATCGCCTCCTATGGCGGGGTCTATGAGCATCGCTCGACCGAGGTGATGCTGGCGCGCATGGTCTCCAAGCTGCTCGCTGCGGCCGGCCAGCCTTCGACCCAGTTCACCATCACCATTCTCGATTCGAGCGAAGTGAACGCCTTCGCGCTGCCGGGCGGGTTCATCTATGTGACGCGCGGCATCCTGGCGCTGGCCAACGACATGAGCGAACTGGCGGCGGTGATCGCGCACGAAATCGCTCACGTGACCCTGCGGCACGCGCGGGCGCGGTCCAACCGGGTGCGGACATCGGAAATCGTCGACCGGGTGATCACCGGGGTTCTGGGCGGGGTGATCGATCCTAACGCCACGGCCGAACGAACGGCGCAGAACCTTGCGGCGTTTTCGCAGAACCAGGAACTCGAAGCGGACCGGGAAGGGATCAAGATCGCGGCGCGGGCCGGGTACGATCCGCATGCGGCGGCGCGGTTCCTGACGGCCATGGGACGGTTCGCCCAATTCGTTTCCGCTTCCAATGGCGGCGAGGATTTCCTTTCCTCGCATCCCTCGACCCCCGACCGCATCCAGCGCGCCATCAACGAGGCGCGCAATTATGGCGAGCCGGGAACCGGGACAACCGACCGGCAGGGGTATCTGACGGCCATCGAAGGCATCACCTTCGGGGATTCCAGCCGCCAGGGTGCGATCGTCGGGCAACGCTATATCAGCCCGCAATACCGACTGACCTTCACCGTGCCTTCGAGCTACACGCTGCAGATGTCGAACCAGGCGGTGGTGGCGGTGGCCGGCGACGGGGCGGCGTTGCGCTTCGACAGCGCGCAGGTGGCCCCGGCGACGCCGCTGGCCGATTACCTGCGCTCGGGCTGGATCGCCGGGCTGCAGCCCGAAACGGTGACGACGCGCGCTGTCAACGGCATTGAAACGGCGACGGGCCGGGCCCGGACCGAGGAATGGCATTTCGACGTTTCCGTGGCGCGGATTGACGGGAACGTCTTCCGCTTCATCTTTGCGGGGCGCGAGGATACGCAGGCTTTCCGGGCCGGTGCGCAGCAAACCATCGACAGCCTGCGGCGCACCCAGGCGTCAGACCTGGCCGCCGTCCGCACCATCAAGCTCGGGCTGGTCCGCGCCGGCGGCGGCGACGATGCCGATACGCTGTCCCAGCGCATGGGCCAGCTCAATCGCGGGCGGGAACTGTTCCTGGTGCTCAACAACCTTTTGCCGGGCGATCCGGTCGAGAACGGCATGCCCTATAAGGTGGTGCGGGTCGAATAGGTGTGGCCCCTCATGAGGGCTCGGCCCTAGCCGTTGGTATCCAATTGTGTGGAATCTGTGGCCGCGTCCGGCTTGCCGCGTAGCCAAATACCGGGGAAATGCTTGCCGCGTTAACGGCTTAGACTGTCATCAAACTAGAATTTGACACCTCCGACTTCGCGGCTAGCATCTTGATCACCGGCGCGTGATCTCAGGTTTTCGGCATCGTCACGCCGGGCTGATACTTGCTGCAAAAGAGTTCATGCAAAAGGAGGAGCTTATGCTCAACAAGCCGCTTGCCCTCACGCTTGCCCTTGCAACTTCGGCGCTGCTGTCGCTGACCTCGGCGGCCTTGGCCGGAGGCAACTACGACAGCCCCGAAGACCACTACAACAATTATGTCTATGAGAGTGCCGAAGAGCACTACGATCACTACAACTATGAGAGTGCTGAAGAGCACTACAATCATTCGACCTATAGCAGCCCCGAAGAACACTACGACAACTATGTGTGGTAGCGCTGGAGATACGGGTCCCAAACTGCGTCCGCTTCACATGCCAGCCGCCTAGAGGGTGGTGCGGGGCAAATGGCCCCGACGGCGACCCCGCGCTTTGCGCGGGGTTTTTCGTGTCTTTTAACTTGATATTCTGACTCATCTTATTATCAAGGCGAGGGAGGACGCGAAAGGATAGCCATGCTCAAAATCGTTTTTGCCCTCTTTCTGGTCCTTCTGCCCACCGTGGCAATGGGTCAGGAGACCCGGACCTTTGTTGACGACCGGGGACGGGAAGTGGACATACCCGTCGACCCGCAGAGGATCGTTTCGCTCGATGATTTGCGGGTTACCGTGCCGCTGCTCGAACTCGGCGTGGTGCCGGTGGCCAGCCATGGGCGCGAGGGCGATGCCGGACCCTATATCCGGGCGGCAAAGCTGGCGACGGGCATCGACTTCGACAACAGCGGCATCGAATTCGTGGGCAGCGACATCAGCGCCGAGGCGGTGCTCAACGTCGAGCCTGACCTGATCGTCGTTTATGGCGGCCGGGACGAATTGCTGAACCAACTCGAAATGATCGCCCCCACCATCGTGCTCGACCCCACGGCCGACGATTATATGGGCATCTATGAAAAGTTAGCCGAGATCACCAACACGCAGGATACGTTGGCGCGGCTCAAGGCGCGTTACGAGACCCAGCTTACCCAGCTTCGGGCGCTGGTGGATACGAGCGAGATCACGGTTTCGGTGATCACGGCCTCGGAAGGGACTATGACCGTGCCCCATACCTTCGGTTCTCTGGGAATCGCGGTGCGCGATGCCGGCTTCCGGGTGCCGGCGCTCATGGACACCCTCGATGTGGGCACCGAGATCAGGCTCAGCGCCGAGCGGATCGACGAGGTCGATGCGGATCTGATCATCGACAGCTATCGCTCCGATCGGGGCGAGGGGCCCGAGGCTGCCGACGAGCGAATGCGGGAAGTGTTCCCGCAATATTGCGATGCGCTCTGGGCCTGCCGGAACGGGCAATATGTGCGTGTGCCGCGCGAGGAATTCTACGCCATTTCCTATTACGGGCTGACGGCTTCAATCTATACGCTCACGGCGTTGATTTCAGCCCAGGAGTTTACGCTGCGCGAGGCCGAATAAAGCAAAAGGCCGGTCCAATGGACCGGCCTTCACATTTTCGGTTGAGCGCCTTCGATCAGGCGGCAGCTTCCTCGGGATCGGCCGCGTCGGCCTTGCCGCGGCGCGGGCTCTTGGAGAGGTTCTTAGTGATGAGCTTGACCGCTTCGGTGAGGGTCAGCTTGTTCACGGCGGCGATCTCGCGGCTCATGCGGTCCATGGCCTGCTCGAAGAGCTGGCGTTCGGAATAGGACTGCTCGGGCTGATCCTCGGAGCGGTAGAGATCGCGGACCACTTCGGAAATGGCGATCAGATCGCCCGAATTGATCTTGGCCTCGTATTCCTGGGCGCGCCGGCTCCACATGGTGCGCTTGACGCGGGCACGACCGGTGACGGTATCGAGAGCCTTGCCCACTTCCTCGGGCTCGGCGAGCTTGCGCATGCCGACGGATTTGATCTTGGCGACAGGCACGCGAAGCGTCAGTTTGTCTTGCTCGAAGGCAATAACGAACAGTTCAAGGGTGAGGCCTGCGACCTCCTGCTCCTCGATGGACTGAATCAGGCCAACACCGTGCGAGGGATACACAATATACTCGCCGGTCTTGAAGCCCGCACGCTGCGTGGTCTTTTTGGTTGCCATATTGGCTACTCCTGTTGACGCCATGACGGACGCATTCATTTTCGGCAGACGCGTCTCGTCACCTTCTCGGATGGCCGCGAACGGCCATTTGTCAGTCATATTGCCCCACAGCCCGGGCCAATATTTCCGGTCAGTTTTGCTGGCTTGGAAGCTGTGTCACAAAAAAGTGCCCTTCGCGGGCACCGGGTTAGCGTGAGGCCGATACGACTGGTTGTGGAAACAATACCACAGTTTGATGACAAAATCAAAAGTTACGAATCAACCGCTCCGGGGCCCTATTGCGGCGCTCGCGGAGACGCAATGACGATATGGTTATAGGTTGGGCGTTTTTCAAGGTTGGGCGCTGTTGACCGCCCGAAACCTGTCACAGGTGATTTGATCACGGCCAGGGATAGGCGGCGGTTTCGATGCCCATGGCGTCGAGAACGGCCACGACTTCGCGGCGCTTGGCGACGACGTCGGGGATGTCGATGGCCCGGCGTTCGGTCACTTCGGCCTCGGTGAAGGGCTGCCAATCGGCGGGCAGGGACTCTCCGGCCCAGGTTTCGATGACGTAATTGCTGACGGCGGCGATTTCGGCGTCCGAAAGTCCCGATCCCACCACGCCAGGGACGTGCATGAGATAGGTGCGGCCCTCATCGAGACCCGCAAAGGCGCCGACCAGGCCGATGAAGTCGGGAATGCCGGCATCGGGCGCGCCCGCTCCGGTCATGCCGTGGCAGCCGGCGCAGCGCAGGATGTAATTGGCGTGGGCGCTGCGCTCCTGGGCCGATACCGGCGCCGCAAGGAGCAGCGCCGGGACCAGGATCGAAATGAGCCAAAGCCTCACTCGGCAAGCCCCACCACGACAGCGACCGTGCAGTGGTAACCCTTGGAGGCGTTGGCCATGCACCAGTTGATGTCGTTATAGAGTCCCATGCGATAGCCGGGCCGTTCGCCTTCGGATGTGAAGCAGAACGAGCCCTCACAGGACGCCTTGCCACAGCAATCATTGTAGGAGACGAGATAGTCGCGGCCATCGTTGGGGTTGGTGCAGGTGCCGACCCAGGCGACCGAGGAGGCTTCCGAGCCCGGCGGGCACTGGGTGATCGAGCCGCCGCAATCATTGCAGAGATTGCCGTCGAGCGCGCAGTAGCGCCAGTAATCGCACTGGGTCTGGTCGCCGTCGGGAGAGGCGCCTTCCTGGCCGAAGGCCATGCCGAAATTGCGGTCATAGGGCAGCATGGGCAGCATGGTGGCGCCCACGACGCCGCCGACGATGGACGCGCCGGCCCTGGTGAGGAAGTTGCGGCGGCCCGTGTGCTGGGCGACGGAGCGGGCCGAATTTTCGGCGCGCCGGTCCATCCAGGCCAGAAGAGAGTCGATCAAACCGTTCATTTTATTGTGCTCCCTTGCGATCAGTTGGCGGGGATGGGGGCGTCGAGATAGTTCTGGATCGAGCCCACGCCCATTTCTGCGGCGTTGAACAGGCTCTCGAGTTGCTCGCGATTGTTGATGAGGCCTTTGGCCTTGATGGTGCCGTGCTCGTCATAAAGCACCGCGAAGGGCAAGCGCGAAACGCGGTAGGCAAGGCCCAGCTCGGTCGAAACCACATAGGGGAAGCCCGAGAGATTGGCGGTTTCGATAAAGCGCTTGTGCTTTTCAACCTCGCCATCGCTGGCCAGCACCACGTCGAGCCATTTGCTTTCATCGGATTTGACCGAGCGCAGGATGGGCAGGAGCTTCTTGCACACCGGGCAGGTGGGCGAGAGGAAAAAGACCAGGGTGGAGCGCGAGGGCTTGGGGCCGATCGAGACCACGCCGCCATTGAGGTTGGGCAGGGTATAGACCGGCGTTCTGTCACCGATCTTGGGGCCGGCGTCGTTGACCAGGGCGCCCATGGGCGAGACGCGCTCGAACAGGACGCCGATCTGGCGGGCCAGGGCGAAGATGACGACGATCAGGGCGAGAACCACCACCCAGAGCACGCCAACGGCAAATATCAATGCGTTCATTTCAATTCATCCAATGTGTCTTGGCCGTGCTCAGCGCTTGAGCGAGAAAAGCGCAGCGTTGGCCAGAAGCTGTTCGACGGCGACAAAGCCGAGCCAGAGCGTGAACCCGGCTCCGATGGCGGCGATGGCGCCCTCAAGGTTGAGGGCGATCGGGGCGAGCAGCGCCGTGACGGCAAAGAGGGCAAGCACCCCGTTGCGGGCGATCAGCGACCAACTCAGGGGCTGGGCCGCGCCGCCGCAACCGCATTCGATCCTGTCGCGGCCTCGGTTGAGGTTGATCGCCATGCCGCCGGCATAGGCCAGCAGCAGCGCCGCCGCGACAAGGGCGCCGACCGGGGCGCCGCCGGGAACCAGAAAGGCGAGGACCACCAGGGTTTCAGCCGCAACGATGGCCGCCGAAACCGGGCGGACCAGCCGTTCGGGCACCAGCTCGTAATCGGCGACAAAGCCGGTGAACTCGGTGAAGTCCGAAAGCTTGTGCCAGGCGGCGCGGGCAAAGAGCAGAGCGGTGAAGGCGCCCGCCGTGCCCGCGAGCAGGGAGGTGAGCTCGCTCATTGGGCCACCGCGATCACTGTCGCCCAGCCGCGCGAATCCACCGAACCTTCATGCTTGAGGACGAATTTGGCCTCGGGGTCGGTCGAGAACATCTCGATTGTGGCTTCGTGCTCGTTGACGGCATAGAGCATGGGGGCTTCGGCATCGGTTGCGGTTACCGAGATGACGCCTTCCACATGGGTGCGGTAGAGCACTTCGTCCCTTTCGACATCATAGGCCCAGATTTCCTCGGACGCGTTCTTGTGGGAGCCGTCATAGGGTTCGGAGTGCATGGTGACGAACAGGACACCGGCCGTGGGGCTGTAGGTGAAAAGGTCGTATCCACCCGGCGCCCAGGCCTCCTCGACTCCGTCGGTGATCGAAACCGTGTCGAGCAGTTCGACGGCTTCGCCGCTGTCATCGAGGGTGATGAGGTCGCCATTGTAGGTGAGGAAGGCCAAGGCATCCTCGACCCGCTTGCCGGCGATGAAGATGGGGTTTTCATCGGGGTCGAAGATGTCCGCGGTCGCGGAGCGCTCCGCCTCGCTGCCGTCCTCGCCCAGATCGAAGGTCGCGATGCTGCCATCGCCGCAGACGGTGGAGAATTTATAGCCTTCAAGGGCCGGATAGATGCCGAAGCAGCCGGGGGTCGGGATCTCCTGGACCACCTCGCCAGCCTCGACATCGACAATGGTGACCGAGGTGGCCGGGGTGGCGTTGAGCACATAGACCAGTGCACCATCGGCGCTCATTTCCAGATAAGGCTCATAGGCTGCGACCATGGCGGCCTTGGCGGGCAGCGGGATTTCCTTTTCGATCGAGAGGGTTTCGACGTCATAGACCTCGAGCACCTGCTCGATATCGCCATGGGTGTAGCGGGCCATGTAGGTGGACTGGCCATAGGCCTTGGTGCCATCGGGCGAGATGAGCATCTGCGCCATGGCGCCGGCGGTCATATTGCCCTTGTAGGTGAGGTCTTCGGCAGACCACACCTGAATGGAGCTGGCGCCGCCCCATTGCTGGGCGTTGGAAAAGATGTTGGGCCCAGGATCGATGGTCTCCTTGACGGTCAGCGTTTCGGACGCGACCGGCTCCGTATCGGCCTGGTCCTGGGCCAAAGCCGGCAGGGCCAGGACAGTGCCCAGCGCCAGCGCCAAAGAAAGGGGTTGCCTCACCATAGGGGTCTCCATTGCAGTCAATGGAGCCAGCTTAGGCAGCGGCGCGAGGACGGCGCTATCCAGTTTGAGGGAGAGACGTGCCTAATATTTACGCATCAATATGGGTTGACTAATTTGTGAGCCGGGCGCTAGCCTTGGTTCGGATCGAGTTTGTGGCCCACTGCCGATGATCACCTTTCACCACGCTGAATATGCCGATGCCTTCGAGCAGGAAGGGGGGCTTGTCGGCTGGGAGCAGCGCTATGCGCAGCTCGCCCCGGGGCGCTATTGCGGGGAGATCGACGCGCTGTCGATGGCGGGGATCACCATCTACCGCGAGCGCATTGGCCTGCCGGTGCTCCAGGAGGTAGTGGCGCCCAAAGACCAGGTTGTGTTCGGGGCAACGCTCAACCCTTCGGCGGACTGGCGCTATAATGCCGACTCCATGGGCGGGGGTAAGATGGTGGTGACGGGCGGCGGGCGGGAAGCGCTGGCCTGCGGGACCGGTCCGTCGGACCTGCTGCTCATCTGCGTGGAGCGAGACCTGATCGAAACCCAACTCGGCCGGCGGGTGGGGCATGATGCGGCGACGGTGCCTGCTTGCCAGCAGGTGGCCGATACGACCCAATGGATGGTCAGCCTTCTTGCCGCCGGGGCGCGCGGTTCGACCGGAGCACTCGAAGAGGCGGTGCTGTCGGGATTGATGCTCGACAGGCTGGCCGGCCTGGCGGGCGCGGCCATTGGAACCGAACCGGCGGTGCCGCAGTCGGCTTTTTCCGTTTATCGGCGAATTCGCGACTTCGTGGACGATCAGGCGGGTGAACCGCTTTCGATGCGCCAGATTGCCGACGCGGTCGGCATTGCCCCGTGCGATCTGCGCTCGGCCTTTTCGCAGGCGGTGGGGATCAGTCCAGGCGAATGGATCAGAAAGCGGCGGCTCAACGGGGTGCGGCGCGAACTGGCAGAAGGAGATCGGCGGACGGTTTCCGAGATCGCCATGAACTGGGGGTTCTGGCATCTGGGACGGTTTTCGCAGTACTACGCCGCCCAGTTCGGGGAAGCGCCATCGGAAACCGCGCAGCGCTGCCGGATGGTGTAGTCAGAACGGCAAAAGCGGCCCCATTTTTGCTCGAGGCTCAGTCGCCTTCACCGGGCTCTTCGGAGAAATATTTCTCGAACTTGCCTTCGACGCCATCCATTTCCTTGGCTTCGGGCAGCTCGTCGCGCTTTTCGGTGAGATTGGGCCAGACCGAAGCGTATTTGGCATTGATCTCGAGCCATTTGTCGAGACCGGACTCGGTGTCGGGCTTGATGGCTTCGGCCGGGCATTCGGGCTCGCACACCCCGCAGTCGATGCACTCATCGGGGTGGATGACCAGCATGTTCTCGCCTTCATAGAAACAGTCGACCGGGCAGACTTCGACGCAGTCGGTGTACTTGCACTTGATGCAATTGTCGGTGACGACATAGGTCATGAGGCAGTCCTGTAAGCTGGCGAGTGTGAGGAATTAGGCCAAGCGAAAGCTTGCTAAACGCTTTTGGGGCGGCTTTCAAGGCGTTCGGATGCCAAGATTTGCCGCAGCTTGCGATCAGGATTCCGGTTTTTCGAGGGTCGGCGAAATATCCTCGTAAAGCGTCGCGGCGACGGTCGCCGAACCGCGCCTGTCGGCGATGCCGGTGATCTTGAGAACCCGCAACCGGCTATGGATCTGGATGGTGAGACCGTCGCCCGGACCGACCCGCTGGTCGGTCTCGACAATCCGCTGGCCGTTGATCCGCACCGCACCGGACTCGATGAGCTTTTGGGCCAGGGTGCGGGTTTTGGTGACACGGGCGTGCCACAGCCATTTGTCGAGACGCTGCCGGGTGGGGAGGTCAGCGGGCATTGCTCGCTCCACTGCCTGATGAGCCCCGGTTTCCCTTCTCCCCTGGTGGGAGAGTTCGAGCCGTCCTTTGGCCATTCGTGCCAGTGGCACGAACGGAGGCGAAAAGGCCATGAGACGGCGCCTGCCCCCGCGAAGGCGGGAGCTCGAATGGCAGGCCGCGAAGCGGACGGATGAGGGGCGCGCGGAGATTACGATACCCTTCCGCCGCTGGTGCTTGTCGAAAGGCTGCGCCCCCCTCACCCCCGACCCCTCTCCCACCAGGGGAGAGGGGGGCTCTTGGAGCAAGCGTTGCGCCAAAAGCGACCTTAAGGGTGGCGGAGCGCTGCATCACTTCCGTGTCTTGAGCGCGGCGAGGGCGGCGAAAGGCGAATCGGGGTCGATCGGCTTTTCGCGGCGTTCGGGGCGCGGACGGTCGTTGCGGTTGTGATCCTCGCGCGGTCCGCCCTTGCCATTGTGATGGCCGGGCTTGCCACCCTTGCCCTTGAAGCGCTGTTGGCCTTCGGGGCGTGGGCCGCGATTGGCGTCGGGCTTGTTGCGCGGGGGCCGGCTGTTGCGCTCGGGGCGACGGCCGGCAGGGAACCAGACCTCGTCATATTCCGGCTCGGCGGGCGTTGCAGCTTCCGGGTCGGCGGGTGCAGCTTCCATGGAGGCGGGTACGGGTTCGGCATTGGCCACAACCGCTGCGGCCTCGGCGAGGGCGGCGTCGGCAATGGGCTCGCTTGACGCGACCGGCTCGACAGCCGCGGCTTCCGCTGCTGCCTCTGCCGGAGCCCCTTCGAGAATGGCTTCGGCTGCTGCCGGATCGGCCAGAGGCTCGGTGGGAG
This sequence comes from Pelagibacterium sp. H642, assembly GCF_031202855.1. Taxonomy (GTDB): domain Bacteria; phylum Pseudomonadota; class Alphaproteobacteria; order Rhizobiales; family Devosiaceae; genus Pelagibacterium. Next base: position 2,093,240 of record NZ_CP101829.1, read on the forward strand.
CGACTTCGGCGGCCGGTGCCTTGAGCGTGCGGCGGACGCGGTAACCCAGCGACTTCAAGATCGAGGCGAAATCCTCGCCGGCACAGCCAAGCAGCGATGTCATCTCGACGGTGACGCGGAAGCCATTGGCCTCTGCGGCGCCCTCGGGCGGAGGGGTATCAACCGGACGGTTGGCGTCATATGCAATCAGCGGGCGGATGATGTCGGCCAGGCGCTCGAGAATATCGACGCGGACGATGCGCTCGCCGGCCACCTTGAAGCCCGCGACTTCGTAGAGGCGCTTGTCGAAGCTCTTGTCGATGGGGAACGAGGTGCGGCCCGAGAGGATAATATGGGGCAATTCGGCAATGCCGGGCTGGCGCACACCGCCATGCTTTAAACCCCAAAGGATCAACGCGAGCTCGCGCGGGGCGGGCTTGAGCGTGAGGGGCAGGTAGATGTGGTGGGCGCCGAATTTGACGCCGAGCTTGCGCAATTTGCCGCGCGTGTCCTGGTCGAGGCTCTTGACCTCTTCGGCGATTTCGGCGCGCGGAATGATGCCGAGATTTTCGGCCAGCCGGAAGGCGATGCCGCGCGCGGTGCCTTCGAGCTCGGCGGGCTCCAAAAGCGCGACGATCTGTTCGAGCTGGGTGTTGATGTGATGGCGCAGCCAGAGCGAGAGGCGATCCTCGACCTTTTCGAGATCGGGGCCGGTCAAACTCTCATCGGCCAGGATGATGATGCGGGGGGCAAAAAGCGTCGGGCCTTCGGCCAATTCGGCAACCACCTCGCCGCGCCAGCGGATGACGCCGTCGGTGGTCAGAACGAATTCCTCATTGGGCGCGCCCGCGAGCCGGTCGGCGCGCTTGGCGATTTCCGGGGCAACGACGGAAGAGGCGGCAGAGCGCAGATTTTTGGAATCGGCTTCGCCCTCGATGCGCGAAAGGGTGAACCGGAACCCTTCGATCGTGCCAATGACATGGCCTTCGATCGTGAGTTCGCCATTTTCGGTGATTTGGGGTGATACCATCTGCTTGTCTCTTAGATGACGCATCAGCACACTGGTTCGCCTGTCGACGAAACGGGCGATCAGCTTTTCATGGAGGGCGTCGGACAGGGCGTCCTCGATCGCCCGGGTCGTCTCCTGCCAGTGTGCGGGGTCTTCCAGCCAGTCCCTACGGTTAGAAATGAATGTCCAAGTCCGGATCTGGCGGATCCGGTTGGATAGCGTATCGATGTCGCCGGTCGTATTGTCGCAGAACCTGACCTGCTCGGCAATCCAGTCGGCATCTATCCTTCCGGCTAGGGCGAGGCCGGAAAAAATGCGGGCGACGATCTCGCCATGGGCGGCGGGGGAAATGTCGCGGTAATCGGGGATTTGACAGCAGGCCCAGGCCAGTTCCACGCGCGAGGGAGAGGTGGCGAGCGCGCCTTCTTCGCGGCGCAACAGGAATTCGAGCGCCCGCTGGTCGGTGGCGACGGGAACGCGGGTGAGGCTTTGGTGCTCGGGAATCACCTCAAGACTCGAATGCAGCCGTTGCAGCGAGGAAAAATCGAGATTGCGGCTGCGCCATTGGAGCTGCTTGACCGGCTCGAAATCATGGGATTCGAGGCGCTCGATGGTTTCCTCGTCGAATTCGTCGGTGCCGCCGGTGACCCCAAACGTGCCGTCGCGCATGTGGCGGCCGGCACGGCCGGCGATCTGGCCGATCTCGGCGGGGGTCAGGGGGCGGAACTGGCGGCCGTCATATTTGGAATCGGAGGCAAAGGCGACGTGGGTGACGTCGAGGTTCAGCCCCATGCCGATAGCATCGGTGGCGACGAGAAAATCGACATCGCCGTTCTGGAACAACTCGACCTGGGCGTTGCGCGTGCGCGGGGAAAGACCGCCCATCACCACTGCCGCCCCGCCACGCTCGCGGCGCAGCAGCTCGGCAATGGCGTAGACCTCAGAGGCCGAAAAGGCGACGACCGCCGAGCGGCGGGGCAGGCGGGAGAGCTTTTTGCTGCCCGCCCAGGTCAGCTTGGAAAAGCGTGGGCGAAACTGGATATCGGCATGGGGCAGGAGCCGCCGGATCACCGGCTCCATGGTCTGGGCGCCCAGCAGCATAGTTTCGGCGCGGCCGCGGGCATGCAGTATGCGATCGGTAAAGACATGGCCGCGATCGAAATCGGTAGCGGTCTGAATCTCGTCGACCGCGAGGAAATCGGCGGCCATGTCCGTGGGCATGGCCTCGACGGTGGCGACCCAATAGCGGGCCGCCTTGGGAACGATGCGCTCTTCACCGGTGACCAATGCGACCGACTCGACGCCGGCGCGCATGACGACGCGATTATAGACCTCGCGGGCGAGCAGGCGCAGCGGCAGACCGATGATGCCGGAGCGATAGGCCAGCAGGCGCTCGATGGCATAATGGGTCTTGCCGGTATTGGTCGGGCCGAGAACGGCCTTTACGGCCTGTGAGGTCAAAGAGGTCATCGGCGCTTTTGGGGACAAGGGCAGGGTTATGGTTTGCTTCGCAAGGTGGTGTATCGAAACGGGAAAGGCAATGGCCGGAGCGGCCCCGTCTTTAACGTTTCGAACGAAAAAAGAACAAACGCGAACCGAATCGCGTTCCGAATCGGAATCACGATCTGTTCCCTACAGCATCTAGTGGTGGGATTTTGTGATTCGCCACAAGGGGATAGCGGGAGCTGCGCCAGAGGCAGAAATGGTGGCCGAATCCGTTCACTTTAGTTGCATTTTCGTTAAAGGCGACCCAATCGCGTCAAATGCTAACGAAGTGTGAAAGCAATTTTTAATGCGGTAGTGGCGCCATAAAGGTGGAATGCCCGGAATTGCCGAGGCGAAAACCGTTCGCGTTGGCAAAAAAGATTTTGACCGTATCGGAATGGGACAGGGCAAAGAGGCATGGCAAATCGGCTGGTGGTGATTTCCGGCTGCTCGGGCGGGGGAAAATCGACACTGCTGCGCGCGTTGGCGCTACGGGGCTATGCCACCGTGGAGGAGCCGGGTCGGCGGATCGTTATCGAGGAACAGAGAGGCGAAGGTCGGGCCTTGCCCTGGGTCGATATGCGGGCCTTTGCCGAGCGGGCTGTCGCCATGGCGCGCGAGGACATGGGGCGCATGGCGGGGCAGCAAGGAACGATCTTTTTCGACCGCGGCCTGATCGACGCCGCCTCGGCGCTCGGCAGTGTGGGCGGCGGCACGCTGGACGAGATCATCGGGACCGAACGCTATCATCCCCAGGTGTTTCTCACTCCGCCCTGGCCGGAAATCTATGTCGAGGACAGCGAGCGCCAGCACGGTCTCGAGGCGGGAATCGCCGAATATGAACGGCTGCTTATGGATTACCGGCAGCTTGGCTACGACATCCACATCGTTCCCAAGGGGCCGGTGGAGGAGCGGGCGGATTATGTGATCGAGATGCTGGGGCCGTAGCCGAGGAAATCGGGTACGGCCTTTGCGTCAGACGTCGCAGGTCATCACCGCAGCGCGCAGGGCTTCGGCGGCGGTATCAGGATCATCGGAGCTGGGGATGAATTCCTGGGCCACATAGCCGGTAAAGCCGGTGTCGAGGATGGCGCGGCAGATGGCGGGGTAGAAGAGCTCCTGGGTTTCGTCGAGCTCGTTGCGGCCGGGGTTTCCGGCGGTGTGGAAGTGGCCGAAATAATCGATGTTGTCGGTCAATGTGCGGATCACGTCGCCCTCCATGATCTGCATGTGATAGATGTCGTAGAGCAGCTTGAAATTGGGTGAGCCGATGCGGGCACAGAGTTCGATGCCCCAGGCGCTGTTGTCGCAGAGATAGTCGGGGTGATCGACCTTGGAGTTGAGCAGCTCCATGTGCAGGACAACGCCGCGCTCTTCGGCTGCGCCCATGATCTGCTTGAGGCCTTCGGCGGAGGCCTTAAGCCCATCTTCGGGGTCCATGCCGCGGGCATTGCCGGAAAAACAGATCAGGTTGGTGTAGCCGGCTTCGGCGACCAGATCGATGTAGCGCAGATAGCGTTCGATCAGCTCGGCGTGGTTATCGGGCTCGGCCCAGCCGTCCTCGAGGCTGATTTCGGCGCCGTTGCACATGGAGGAATCCACTCCATGGCGCTGCAGCGTCGGCCAGTCGTCGGGGCCAACCAGATCGATGGCGGCAAAGCCGATCTCTTTGACCAATGTGCAAAGCTCATCGACCGAGAGATCGCCGAAGGTCCAGCGGGCGACCGAATGGTTGATGTTGCCCTTGAGGGTGGTCGGCGCTTCCTGGGCGATGGCGGTGCTCATTGCGCTGTTGCCCGCCACGGCGGCCAGCGCTCCGGCGACGCCGGCGCCGCGCAGCAGCGTGCGGCGGGAGAGGGTGATCGAGCTCATAAAGGGGCTCCTCCTTGTCGGATCGAGGTAAGCGCCTTTGGTTGGCGCTGCACTGCTTCCGGGACCGGGCGTTAGAGCGGGCGTACCCAGATATTGCGGAAGCTCACATCGGCGTCGTGGTCCTGCAGGCTGATCGGCGCGCAGTCGTGAGCCTCATATTGTGGATAGCCAATCCACTCAGTTGGACCCTGCACCTGAACGTGGTTCTGCACCACGACGCCATTGTGCAGCACGGTGATATAGGCGGGGCTGCGGAGCGAGCCGTCCTCGGCAAAGATCGGGGCCTTGAAGATGATATCGTAGCTCTGCCATTCGCCAGGCTCGCGCGAGGCGTTCACCAGCGGAATGTGTTGCTTGTAGACCGAAGCTGCCTGACCATTGACGTAGGTGGGGTTCTCGAAGCTGTCGAGGACCTGGACCTCATAGCGTTCCTGGAGGAACACGCCGCTGTTGCCGCGATCCTGGCTGTCATAGCCCTCGGTTTCGGCAGGCGAGCGCCACTCGATATGTAATTGCACGTCGCAGAAGCTTTCGGTGGTGCGGATATCGCCCGTACCCCGGGCGACGGTGAAGGCGCCGTCCTCCACGGTCCATTCGGCGGGACCGCCATCGACCGATTCCCAGGCGTCGAGATTGGTGCCGTCAAAAAGCACAACGGCGTCGGAAGGCGGCTCGCCTTCCGGGGTTTCGACGGTTCCGGGGACCGGCTCCCAGATCTCGGTCACTTCCGATTTCTGGCCGTCGGTGGGTTCGGCCTCCTGGGTGGGGGCTATGGCGGTCGTGCTCAAAAGGGCGGCGCCCGACAAAATGATGTGTTTGATCATGGAATATCTCCTCATTATCCAGTGGATCGGTCAGGTCTGCAGGCTGTGGAAACCTCGTTGCCAGTAAAGCAGCGGGCGGCGCTCGCTGCCGGATGCGATGGCGATGACGCGGGCCAGCACGATCGCGTGGGTGTGGCGTTCGATCACATCTTCGACGATGCAGTCGATATTGGCGATGGCGTCTTCGAGCGCGGGAGCGCCCGAACTCATCATGTGCCAGCGGCCGGCCGAAAAACGGTCACCGGCGGCGTCTGCCCGCCAGGCGAATATCGCGGCGATCTCGTCCTGCTGGTCGCCGAGAATGTTGACGCAGAGTGGACTGCCGGTGCGCATGGCCCGGCCGGTGCGGGTGGCCATGTTGATGTTGACGGCAATGCAGGGTGGCTGGGCCGAAAACGAGGTGACCGAACTCGCCGTCATGCCCAATCGGGTCGATCCCGAAAGGGTCGTCACCACGCTGACGGCGCCGGCAAGATTTGCCATCGCCGATTTGAAGCCGGCTTCGGCGACCGGCATGAAATGCATGTTCATAGGCACCTCCTCCGTCCAATGGGTGCCGCATCCGTCGGGAGCAACCGGATGCGGCACCTCGGTCCGCCGCGGGACCTCGCCAGCGGGAAAGCCCCGCCGACACCTTTGCCCGTACCGGGGCGATCGAAAATCAGCCGGTGGCCCAGGCCGGCTGGCCCTCTTCATAGACGGCACAGCCATCGTAGCCGCCGGGCACTGCCTCATAGCGCAGGGCCTGGGTGGCGCCGACCTCGGATGTGAAGAACCCCAGCAGGGTCAGTTGCTTGACCATGGTGAAATAGTGCGGGTCATCGGATGAGGCGGCCGCGCGGGCTTCCTCATCGAGTTCGGAAACCAGCGTGAGCCGTTCGTCTTTGGTGAGGTCGAGGAAGTCCTTGCCGAACTGATCCTGGCTGCGGGCCGAGATTTCCGGCACGGCGGTGAGGAATGTCTCCCGCTCATCAGCCGAATACACATCGGCGACATAGGCCGACATGAAGGTTGCCACATCGGCCTCCTTGGCGCCGGGCGTGTCGGTTCGGGGCAGGATCACCTCGGCAACTTCGTTGAGGAAGGCGATCTCCTCGTCACTGAGGGCGCTGCCGGCCTCGCCAAAGGCACGTCCCGTGTCGCTTTGTGGGCCGAACAGTTCCTGGGCGGTGACGATGGTGCCACCGATCAGGGACATGCCCGTTGCGGCGGTGATGAGCTTTAAAAGGTCGCGTCGGTTCATCATCACAGGTTTCCTTTCCTCAGTTCTTCCACCGCGAAATCGGCGGCGCGGGCCGTCAGGGCCATGTAGGTCAAAGAGGGATTGACGCAGGACGAAGAGGTCATGCACGCCCCGTCGGTCACGAACACATTGGGTGCGTCCCAGATCTGGTTGTGGGCGTTGAGCACCGAGGTTTTGGGATCGCGACCCATGCGGGCGGTCCCCATCTCGTGGATGCCCATGCCCGGGGCGTAGTCGGCATCATAGGTGGTGACGTTCTTGACCCCAGCCGCCTCGAACAGCTCGGCGGCGTCGTCAGCCATGTCCTTGCGCATCTTGAGCTCGTTGTCCTTGATCTCGACATTCATCGAGAGGACCGGCAGGCCCCATTTGTCGGTGGTGTTGTGGTCCAGCGTGACCCGATTGTCGTGATAGGGCAGCATTTCGCCAAAGGCGGTCATGCCGATGGTCCACTTGCCGGGCTGGAGCAGTTCGTCCTTGAAATCGCGGCCGATATTGAGTTCGGCGATTTCGCGCTGCCAGCCTTGGCGGCTGGCCGAGCCCTGATAGCCAAAGCCGCGGATATAGTCGCGGGTATCGTCGCCCACATTGCGGAAGCGGGGGACATAAAAGCCGGCCGGACGGCGTCCCTGATAATAGACGTCCTCATAGCCCTCGATGTCGCCATTGGCGCCGACGCGGAAATGGTGGTCCATGACGTTGTGGCCCAACTCGCCACTGCTCGAGCCCAGGCCGCCTTCCCACACATCGGTGGCCGAATTCATCAGGATCCAGGTGGTGTTGAGGGTGGATGCGTTAAGGAAGATGATGTCGGCGGTGTATTCGTAGGTCTGGTTGTTTTCCGCATCGATGATCTCGACGCCGGTGGCGCGCTTGGCGTCGCGGTCATAGAGCACCTGCTTGACGATCGAGAAGGGGCGCAGGGTGAGATTGCCCGTCGCCATGGCGGCGGGGAGCGTCGAGGACTGGGTGGAGAAATAGGCGCCGAACGGGCAGCCGACCCGGCATTTGTTGCGGTATTGGCAACGGGTGCGGTTCTGGCCTTCGAGCTCCTGAGTGATGTTGGCGCAGCGCGAGTGGATCAGGTGCCGCGTGCCGTTGAACGCGGTCTGGATACGGGCGGCCACGTCCTCTTCCACGCAGTTGAGCGGGATGGGGGGCAGGAACTCTCCATCGGGGAGGATGTCGAGCCCGTTGCGGGTGCCCGAAATGCCGGCGAAGCGCTCGACATAATCGTACCAGGGGGCAACGTCCTCATAACGGATCGGCCAATCGACAGCGATACCGTCCTTGGCGTTGGCTTCGAAATCGATGGGAGCCCAGCGATAGGATTGTCGGCCCCACATCAGCGAGCGGCCGCCCACATGATAGCCGCGATACCAGTCGAAGCGCTTTTCCTCCACATAGGGGTTTTCCTGTTCGTCCGCCCACATGCCCAGGGTCGCCTCATCGAGCAGGTAGTCGCGCGAGAGAACGGGGAATTTCTCCTTCATCTCCTGGGTGGCGCGATTGCGATGCGGGAAATCCCAGGCTTCCTTGTTGGCGCTTGTGTAGTCGGTGACGTGCTCGACATTCTTGCCGCGTTCGAGCAGCAGGACTTTCAAGCCCTTTTCCGTCAGCTCCTTGGCGGCCCAGCCGCCGCTGATACCCGATCCGACGACGATGGCATCGTAGTGATTGTTGGCATTGGCCATGTGAGGTTCTCCATGGATTTAAAGGCCGTGAGGACAGGCCAATCCGCTGCGCTTGGCGCAAAGCTCCTCCTGCCACGAATGGGGGTGCCATTCGCGGGTGGTAAGGGATGGAGCTGGATTGGCCTGGACGTTAATCCACCGGGCCGCCGTTTAAAGCGTCAGCGGCCCGGCCGTCAGGCTGTTATTCGCCCAGGATGCCGGGCAGTTCCTGTTCGAGGAAACGTGCGCTGCTATCGACGGTAGCCGACGCGTCTGCCGGGTTGTCGTGCTCGATGATGTACCATTGGGCACCCGCATCGTTGGCGGCGGTCAGAACCGCCTGCCAATCGATCGTGCCCGAGCCGACGGCGGCCCAGCCGTCTTCTTCCTCGGCCTCGCCTTCGGGCGCATTGTCCTTGGCGTGGATGGCGAACAGCCGGCCATCGAAATTGGCTATATATTCGGCTGCATCGAGGCCGGCGCGGTCGATCCAGGCGACGTCGAGCTGAGCGAGAACGCTTGGCGCGGCATCGAACATCACTTCGAGCGCCGTCTGCCCATCGAACTCTTCCATCTCGAAATCGTGGTTATGATAGGCGAGCTGGAGGCCTTCGGCTTCGAGTTGGCCAGCGAATTCTTCGAGCTCTTCGCCAAGAGCGGTCCAGCCTTCGGCATCGGTCGGGCGGGCCTCTTCGGCCAGATAGGGCACCGTGATCACCTCATTGCCCACGGCCTTGTTGAATTCGATGACATCCTCGATGCCGCTGCGCAGCGCATCGAGCTGGACGTGGGCCGAAACCGCCTCGATCCCGTGGGCGTCGAGCAGCCCGTTGAGGTCCTCGGCGCTCATATCATGGGTGCCGACGAGTTCGACGGCCGAAACGCCGGCCTCTTCGACAATGGCCAGTTGTTCTTCGACGGAACCGAAATTGCGCAGCGTGTACATCTGCACCGCGATCGGCAGCGCTGCATCGCCCTCCGGGGCGGCGTCCTGCGCCGACACCGAGGCCGCACCGGCGGCAACCACAAAACCGGCAATGGCCGTGCTCAGCAAAAGACCCTGCTTTTTCACTTCAATCTCCTCACCTGATGATGACCGCCGAACAGCATCGAGGCGGCCGCAACTGTGGGCAGGGAGATCGGTCACATTGTCTCTGAATATCTCTCCTGCCCAAGTTTGATTAAGCCATAGGCGGGCTATTCTTGCAACCGGTTTCAGTAGCGAAGGCGTGAAAAAACTTTAATGATTTCATGTGGTTATCAGAAGAAATGGAAAGCCCGCTCCCTTGAGGCGCACCTCCCCCAAGGGCGCTTCAAGGGCCTTTTCGGCTTTCGTTCTGGACGCCCTTGGGTGGGGCGCCGGCAAGGGATCGGAGCCCCTTGCCCGTGTCGGTTGCGGCCTGTCGCGGCTGCCGGCTACAACAAGCGTGCCGCTAGCGACCCAGCGGGGTCCAGCGGCTGTCGTTGCGGCTCGATTCGACGGCGGCCATGATGAACTCCATGCCTTCGACGCCATCATCGAGCGTGGGCAGCAGGCCTTCGAACTCATCCCCTTCGCCACGGATGATGGCGGCGAATTGCGAATAGAGCGTGGCAAAGGCCTCAAGATATCCTTCCGGATGACCCGACGGGACGCGAACGCCCATGGCGCTGGCCGGCGCACCATTGATGGCGCCGCCGCGGGTCAGAAGCTGACGCGGTTTGCCGAACTCGGTGAACCACATGTAATTGGGGTTATCCTGCCGCCATTCGAGGCCGGCCTTTTCGCCATAGACCCGAAGCTGGAGCCCGTTCTCGCAGCCGACGGCCACCTGGCTGGCCCAGAGCATGCCTTTGGCCCCGCCTTCGAAGCGAAGCATGATATTGACATTATCGTCGAGCTGGCGACCTTCGACGAAATGGTCGAGATCGGCGGAAACCGCCGCCGTCTTGAGGCCGGTGACGTAGCGCAGCAGGTTGTAGGCATGGGTGCCGATATCGCCGATGGCGCCGCCGGCGCCGGAGCGGGCCGGATCGGTGCGCCATTCGGCCCCTGGCGCATTGCCCGATTTTTCCACCGGCTCGGCCAGCCAATCCTGGGGGTATTCGGCCTGGACGACGCGTATCTTGCCCAAGGCGCCGGAGCGGACGAGCTCGCGCGCCTGCCGGATCAGCGGGTAGCCGGTGTAGTTGTGGGTGAGAAGGAATTTGGCGCCGTTTTTCGGCTCGATCTTTTGCAGCGCATAGGCGTCGTCGATCGAAGCGGTCAAAGGCTTGTCGCAGATCACATGGATGCCCGCTTCGAGAAAAGCCTTGGCGGGGGCGAAATGCATGTGATTGGGCGTGACGATCGCCACCGCCTCGATGCCGTCCTCGCGTGCCGCTTCGGCGCGGGCCATTGCGGCGAAATCGGTATAGATGCGGTCTTCGGCCAGGCCGAGATCCTTGCCCGATTGCCTTGCGACTTCGGCGCGGGAAGAGAGGGCGCCGGCGACGAGCTGGTAATCACCATCGAGCCGGGACGCGATGCGGTGGACGTAACCGATGAAGGCGCCCTTGCCGCCGCCGACCATGCCCAAGCGAATGGGACGTTTTCCGTTCTCTGCCATTGTCCTCTCTCCCTTTAGTCGATGCCGAGCATCTTGCGGTTGGCCGCCGTGTCGGTTCCGGCGCCGGCGAAATCGTCAAAGGCCTTTTCGGTGACGCGGATGATGTGGTTCTTGATGAACTCGGCGCCTTCACGCGCTCCGTCCTCGGGGTGCTTGAGCGCACACTCCCATTCGAGCACGGCCCAGCCGGCGAAATCATAGGCGGCGAGCTTGGAAAAGATCGCGGCGAAATCGACCTGTCCGTCGCCCAGGGACCGGAAGCGCCCGGCACGTTCGACCCAGCCCTGATACCCGCCATAAACGCCCTGCCGCCCGGTCGGGTTGAACTCGGCGTCCTTGACGTGGAACATCCTGATCCGCTCGTGATAGATGTCGATATAGTCGAGATAATCGAGCTGCTGCAGGACGAAGTGGCTCGGATCGTAGAGCAGATTGGCGCGGGCGTGGTTGTTCACGCGCTCAAGGAACATCTCATAGCTGATCCCGTCATGGAGGTCCTCGCCCGGGTGGATCTCGTAGCAGAGATCAACGCCGGCCTCTTCGAATGCATCGAGGATCGGGGTCCAGCGGCGCGCCAGTTCGTCGAAGGCTTCCTCGACCAGCCCGGCCGGGCGCTGCGGCCAGGGATAGACATAGGGCCAGGCCAGCGCGCCCGAGAACGTGGCGTGCTCGGTCAAGCCCAGATTGCGCGAGGCCTTGGCAGAGAGCATCAACTGATTGACCGCCCATTCCTGCCGCGCCTTGGGATTGCCGCGCACTTCGGGGGCCGCAAAGCCGTCGAACAGGGTGTCGTAGGCGGGATGGACGGCGACGAGCTGGCCCTGGAGGTGGGTCGAAAGCTCGGTGATCTCGACGCCATTGGCGGCGGCGATGCCCTTGATCTCGTCGCAATAATCCTTGGATGACGCCGCCTTTTCGAGATCGATGAAATTGCCCAAGGTCGGCACCTGCACGCCCTTGTAGCCCAGGCCGGCAGCCCATTTCGTGATGTTGTCGAGCGTATCGAACGGGGCTTGCTCACCGGCGAATTGTGCAAGAAAAATCGCCGGTCCTTTGAGTGTCTTCATCGAATTTGCCTCCTTTTAGGCGCCCAGCCGCTGCTCGATGATCGCTCCGCGGGGGGCGGCGACCGAAGCACGCACGACAAGGCGCGTTTTGAATTCGTGTACGGACGGCAGGTCCTGGTGCTCGAGCCGTCCGATCATCAGTTGCATCGCCTTGCGGCCCATCTCCAGCCGGGGCTGACGTACAGTGGTCAGCGGCGGCTCGAAGGCTTCGGCAAGGATGATGTCGTCGAAGCCGATGACGGAAATGTCGGCGGGAACCGAAAAGCCCTGCTGGCGCAGCGCGCCGATTGCCCCGATGGCCATCTGGTCGCTCGAAGCAAAAATGGCGGTAAAACGCGCGCCGCGGTCGAGCAGGCGGCTTGCCGCCTCGCGGCCGGCGGTGATGGAGAAATCGCCCGAAACGATAAGCTCGGGATCGATCGCGATGCCGGCGTCGGCCAGCGCGAGTTCATAGCCCTTGCGCCGCTCCTGGCCCAGATAGTCGGCGGGCAGGCCGCCGATATGGGCGATGGAGCGATGGCCCTGGGCGATCAGATACTGCACCGCCTCGCGGGCCGCCGCGACGTTGTCAATGCGTACAGTGGGCAGATCGACATCGGGCAGGGCTTCGGACGCAACGACGATGGGGGTGGAGCGGTCGATATGGGCGGCGACGTCGAAGGGCAGGCTGCCCAACATGACGATCACCCCATCGGCCTGCCGCTGGCGCACGAGGTCGATATAGGATTTGACCCGCGCTTCGTCGTTGCGCGCATCGGCCATCAGTACCTTGTAACCGGCGTCGGAAGCCGCTTCCTCCACCCCCTTGAAGATCTCGAGATAGAACGGGTTGGAGATATCGCGCACCAGGAGCACGACGGTTCTCGTCGTCTGCTGGCGGAACGAGCGCGCCTGGGCATTGGACACGAAATTGGTCTGCTCGACGATCTTGAGCACGCGCTCGAGGGTTTCTTTTTTGACCATCGAGGGATTGTGCAGGGCGCGCGACACCGTCGCGGCGGATACCCCCGCGATGCTGGCGATTTCGTGAATGCTCTTTTTGGCCTGCATAGGTTTAGACGCGAAGTTGTTTCTGGCGCCCGTAGAGCAACATCAGTGCGAGCAGTGTAAGACCGAAGATCACCTGACGCATCCACACGTCCATGTTGAGCGTGATGAGGACGCTCTGGAGAATGGTGAGCGCCACAGCGCCGGCCATTGTGCCCCAGTAGCCGCCGATACCGCCGGCGAGCGAAGTGCCGCCGATCACTACGGCGATCACCGTGGGCAGGACATACTGGTCGCCCACCGAAATGAAGGACGAGCCGGTATAACCGATGACGCAGAGCCCGGCGAGGCCGGCGAAGAGACCCGAGAGCCCGAAAATCATCACCCGCACGAAGCGCACGGGAATACCGTTGAGGGTGGCGGCGCGTTCGTTGGAACCCATGGCGTAGACCGCATAGCCGAAGGCGGTGCGGCGCAGCAGGAACCACATGGCGATGGCAATCAGCACCCAAACGAAAAGGATGCCGGGAATGCCGAACAGGAACGGCCGGTTGATGAAAGCCGAGAGCATGGGCGCGGCCTGACCCGAGGGCACGCCCTGGGAATAGACCACAAGGCCACCCTGGATCACGGCAGTCATGCCCAGGGTCATCACCAGGGGTGGAATGCGCACGAAGGTGACGCCGAGACCGTTGACGAGGCCAATCAGGAACGGAACACCCGCCGCAACCAGGATGGCAAGCGGGATCATTTCGTTCTGGCCGTTCATCATGTTGCCGGCGAGAACGGCGCCCAAGGAGATCATGGCGCCGACGGAAAGATCGATGCCCTCGCGGCCACCGAGGATCACGAGGTTCTGCCCGGCCGCGACGATGCCCAGGATGGCGGCGACCGTCAGAAGGCGCACGATCTGCTGGCCCTGCGCGAAACCGGGGGAAACCAGTTCGCCGATCAGCAGCAGGGCGATGGAGGCGCCGATCGCCAGGGTAAGCGGATCGGTGAGGATCGATGTGATGCGGGACGTTGGATTGGCCATGTTACCGCCTCGTTACGAATACGCCGCCGGCAAGGGCGAGAAGAACGATGATGCCCTGGACGAGCGTTTGATATTCGAAAGGCAGGCCGGCAAAGAAGATCACATTGCCGATCATGCCCAGCACCAGAGCGCCGATGATCGAGCCGAAGGCACCACCGAAGCCGCCGGCCAGCGCCGTGCCGCCCAACACTACCGCCGAAATCGAAGAGAGCGCCAATGTCTGGCCCAGGAGCGGATCGCCCGAAGCGGTTTCGCCGGTAAGGCATAGAGCGGCAAGGGCCGAAAAGAACCCCGCGATCATGAACGAGACGATGCGAATGCTGCCCAGACGAAGCCCGGACTGGAAGGCCCCTGTACGATTGCCGCCGGCCGCCAGAAGGTGGCTGTGGAACACGGTGCGCGAGACCACCAGGGTAAAGACGACGCCGAAGATCAGGACCCAGGCAACCAGCGGAACACCGAAAAAGCTCTCGCCATAGGTGCGCCAATAGTTCTGTGGCACGGGAAGGCCAGCCTGGGGAAGCACCCACAGGGCGAGGGCGGCGAACAGAATGCCGGTGGCGAAGGTCGTGACGATCGGCTGGAAGCGCAGGCCAGAGATCAAGAGGCCATTGACGAGGCCACAGGCCAGGCCCACACCCACGCCGCTGGCCATGCCGATCCAGATAGCGAGGTCGGTGCCACCCATGGCGGCGATCACGGTGACGGTCACCACATTGGCCAGCGCCACGATGGAGCCGACCGAAAGGTCGATGTCACCGGCCAGGATCACGTAGGTCTGCCCGATGGCAACCAGCACCAGGGGCAGGAAGGTGGCGAGATTCGAGCGCAACACGCCGGGATTGGTGAACGAGGGCTGCAGCGCGATATTGATCGCAACCAGCAGCACCAGAACGAGAACGGTGATGAGCCAGGGGCGGCTCCTTACAAATCCCAGCGCGTTCATGCAGCCTCCCCGAAAGCGGCGCGGGCCAGATTGACCGGATTGATGGCATCGCCCATGAGTTCGGCCGAGATTTCACCGCCATTGAAGACGATGACGCGGTCGGCATAGTCGAGGATTTCCGAATCTTCCGACGAATAGAAAAGAATGGTCGCGCCGCCATCGGCCAATTGCCGCATCAAGGCGAAAAGATCCGACTTGGCGCCAAGATCGATACCCTTGGTGGGGTCGTCGAGCAGCAGCAGCTTGGGTTTGGTCGCCAGCCAGCGGGAGATGAAGATCTTTTGCTGATTGCCGCCCGAAAGCGTGCCGATCGGCGCATCGAGATGAGAAAATTTGGTCTTCAAACCCTTTGAAACCTCCTCGACCCGAGGCTTGAGGGCTCCTGGGTTGACGATCTTCAATCGCTCGCGGACGGTCAACGCGCTGACGAGGTTTTCAAAGATCGAGCGTCCCCCCAGGGCCGCGTCGCGGGCGCGATCGCCCGAAACATAGGCAAAGCCTTCGCGGACGGCCTGGCCAGGGCGTTTGATCGAAAGCGCGCGGCCTTCGAATCGCAGTTCGCCCTCCGTAAAGGGCCGGGCGCCGAACAGGCCCTGGAGCAGCGCCGACTGACCCTGGCCCTGCAGGCCGGCAAGGCCGAGGATCTCGCCGCGATGGGCCTTGAGGGACACGTTGGAAACGCGGAAGTTTCTCAGGTTGCGGACTTCGAGGGTCACTTCGCCAGCGGGCTCGGCGGAGCGGTCGCGGCGGACGGGGGCGGTGACATCGCCGACCATGTTGTGAACCACCTCTTCGCGGGTCGTGGCGGCGGTATCGACTGAGGTGATGGTTGCGCCATTGCGCATGACGGTGATGCGGTCACAAACGGCGAAGACTTCATCGAGCCGGTGCGAGATCATGATGGTGGAGACCCCTTGCGCCTTTTTTTGGCGCAGGATGTCGAAAAAGCGCTCCGACTGACGGCCATCGAGGGCGGCGGTCGCCTCGTCCATGATCATCAGGCGCGGGTTCTTGGCGAAGACCTTGAGAATCTCAACGATCTGACGCTGATCGGGCGGCAGGTCGGCAACGATGACGTCGGGGTCCAACCCCGTGCCGGCGACACCGTTGAAAAGCGCGATGAGTTCGGCCGATTTTTCACGGAGCGCCTTGCGGTCGACAAAGGCGCCCTTTTCGGGCTCATGGCCGAGGAAGATATTGTCAGCGACGCTCAATTGCGGAATGAGGCTCAGTTCCTGATAGAAAAGCGCGATACCGGCATGTTCGGCGGCGCGGGGGCTGGAGAAATCGGCCCGCTGGCCTTCAAAGACGATCTCGCCCGAGGTTGGCGACACCGCGCCGGCGATGATCTTGCACAGCGTGCTCTTGCCGCAGCCATTGGCTCCCATGAGCGCATGGATTTCGCCTTCCTCCACGGAAAGCTGTCCATCGACCAGCGCCTTGACGGCGCCGAAATGCTTGACCACGTCCTTGGCTTGAAGCGCAACAGACATCTGTCCTCCTCGTCGGCTGCCGGAGGCGCCGATCTCGAGTATTCTTATTGGACCATCCGGGCCAACCCAAGGGGGCGCCCGGATGGTCTATGCGATTGTTACTGGAAGAATTCCTGGGCTTCTTCCGGGGTCACGACTTCGGTGACCGACCAGTAGCCCGGCTGGCCTTCGGAAGCAGCCACGTTCTCGGCGAGGTTGTCGTTATCGACGAACGGGATCGGGATATAGATGGCATTGCCATACTGGCCGGTGAACACGTCTTCGCGGAACTCATTGCCCTGCAGCGCGAGCACGGCGACATTGAGCGCCGAGGCCATCACGCCCGGCGGGTTGACCGAAGCGGCCGAATTGAGGCCCTGCTCCTGCCAGCGCACCAGGAAGTCGCGGCGGATTTCACCGGTGGCGGCAATGTCCTCAGTGCGGCCGGCCGCCTCGATGGCGCGCCAGGCGCCGTCGGCCATGCCGTCCTGGACCAGAACGCCATCGATATCAGGATAGGTAGCGAGCAGGTTCTGCATCACCTGCTGACCCTGTGCCTGATCCCAGTTGGCATTGGCCTGATTGAGGACATTGATGCCCTCATGCTGGGCGAAGACTTCCTCATAGCCAGCGACGCGGGCTTCGTTAGCGGGGTTGCCGGCGATGCCGTCGATGGTGACGACATTGCCTTCGCCGCCGAGCGTTTCAACCAGCCATTCGGCGGCCTGTACGCCATACTGCTTCTGGTCGATGCCCACATAGATGGCGTCGGGGGAGGAGACTTCGGCGTCGGTGGCGATCACGAGGATGCCGGCAGCGGCGGCCTGGGCAAAGACCGGATCGAAAGCGGTCGGGCTCTGGGGGTTGATGATGATGGCATCGACACCCTGATTGATGAAATTGCGGATGTGGCCGATCTGGCCCTGGACGTCGACATTGCCGCTCTGGACGATGACTTCGACTTCCACCCCGTTTTCAGACCAGGCCTCGGCTGCGGCCTGAGCCTCCTCGATCATCTGGGTGCGCCATTCGCTACCCACGAAACCGTTGGAAAGGCCGATGGTAAAGCTATCCTGACCGAATGCGGTCGAGGACAGGCCGGCAGCCGCAAGGGCCACCAAAATTGCAGATTTGCGCAAGATTTCCTCCACTAAGCGTGCGTGCGGTTTTTAGCACAAGACATTTATGCAACCGGTTGCAGAGTGAGTCAAGATCGCGGTTTTCGCCTGCAACCGGGAAGAGATTTCGCCGCAAGAGCGGCAATGGCCTCATTGCTCGGTGACGAGACCTGCGTCGGTGCAATCTTCAAGCGTGATGGCATCGAGATCGACTGTGGCAAGGTCCTCATTTTCTTCCGCGGGTTCATCGGCGGTGCCTTCGGAGAGCATTTCCTGGGGCATGCCCTGATCGGCGCGGGCGTCGGTATCGGCGGGTGTGTCGGTGGCCTCGCCGGAAGCACCTTGCTCGGCGGGGTCGTCGAGCGGTTGGCCGGCCAGTTCGGCGCAATGGTTTTCAACGATGGGCCAATCGGCCTCGCTGATCTCCTGACCGCCCACGGTCTGGGCAAAGCCCGCCGAGCCCAGCGACAGCAGTGACGACGTGGCAAAGGCGAGCGCGGCGGCAAGCGGCTTACTGATCATAAGCTCCTCCTTTGGGGGTAGGGTGCCTAGCCACAATGCCGCACGGGCCGAGGCGTTCCTGGAACGCCGACGCCTGCATGTCATGCAGAGCCGCTATGCGCTTTGTCGGGCGAGACAGGAGCGGTTAGGCGCGGTAACGGCAGCGGCGGCCCCGCCAGTCTTGAGGCCGCTTTATTGTTTCAGGTTCGGAGTGCTAGATGGCAACGGCAGTTCTCAATTCGGCGGCACAGAACCGGGTGGGCTATGGCCTTATGCTGGCGTTTTCCGCCTTTGCCGTCTTTGCCTGGAGCGACGCATTCATCAAATTCCTGCACGGGGCGATCAATCCGTTCGAGATCGCTTTTTTCGGCGCGGCCTTCGGCTTCGTGGCGCTGCCCTTCCTGCGGCGGCCGGGGGACCAGTGGAGCGATATCGTGCGGACCACCAATCGCCCGCTGTGGCTGGTGCGGTTCGTGTCTTCGGGCGTGGGCGCTGTGGGGAGCGTCACAGCATTCAGCTATCTGCCCATGGCCGAAGCGTTTTCGCTGATCTTCCTGCTGCCGTCCTTCGTCACCATCATGTCGGTGTTTTTCCTCAAGGAGAAAGTCGGCATCAGGCGCTGGGGCGCGGTGATCGTGGGGTTCATTGGTGTCCTGATCATCCTCAGGCCCGGTTTCCGCGAGCTGTCGATCGGCCATCTGGGGGCGATCTTCGGTGGATTGAGCGGGGCGATCTCGATCATCATCTTCCGGGCGATGGGCCCCAAGGAAAAGAACATCTCGCTTTATGGCGCGGGTGTACTGGGATGGCTGATCATCTGCGGCATCGCCATGATCCCGGTGTTTACAATGCCCACTCCCGAGCAATGGCTGTTCCTTGCCGGCTATGGCCTGCTGGCGGCGTTGGCCAATGTTTTGATGATGATGTCGGCGGCCCACGCGCCCGCCGCCTATGTGGCGCCCACCCAGTACAGCCAGATGCTCTGAGCGCTGGTCATCGGCTATGTGTTTTTCGGTGAATTGGTCGATCTGCCCATGGTCGTTGGTATCGTCCTCATCATCGCTTCGGGTCTTTTGACGCTATTGCGCGAGCGTCAGCGCCATACGCCACTGCCACCGCCAGTGGCCGCCGATCCGCAGGCGGGCGTGGCGGTGACACCGCACGAAGATTGATCGCAAAGAAATATTTGCAAAATATTGTTTGCAGTTCTAGGGTGACCTCATCGATCACCGTAGGCTGCATTGCAATGCGCGAAATTTTCCAAATCGTTCCCGATGCCCGGGCCCTCAAGGCGCTCACTCATCCGGACCGGCTCAAGATGCTGGGGATTTTGCGGCTTGAAGGGCCACAGACCGCGACGAGCCTCGCTGCGCGGCTGGGGCTCAATTCGGGAGCCACGAGCTATCATCTGCGCCAGCTCGCCCAGCACGGTTTCATCGAGATCGATGAAAGCCGCGGCAACAAGCGCGACAAGTGGTGGAGGGCGCGGCACGAATCCACGGTTATCGCTCCGGCCGAGGCGGAAGGCGATGCTCGGGACGCCTCGATGGCTATGATGCAGGCCGTGGTCAGTCACCATGCCGCCGCCATGCAGCGGGCGCACGACACCTTCACCGATCTGCCTCCCGAATGGCAAAAAGCGCAGACGCTGAGCGATTTCACGATTGCGCTTTCCGCCGATGCGGCCCGCGCGCTTTTGGATGAGCTTCACGCCCTTCTCTGGAAGGCCAAAGAGGAGGCACCGGCTTTGGGCGAGCCGCTTCCCCAAGGCTGGCGACCCTTCACCATTCATCTCCATGGCTTTCCCTATGTACCAGAGGACGGCGGGGAGACATGAGCGGCCGGCGCAGTTTCTATTCGCTCGTACTGGCCGAGGTCTGTTCGCTTTCGGGCACAAGGCTCTCGATGATCGCCATCCCCTGGCTGGTGCTGACCATAACCGGGGATCCGGTGCTCACCGGCGTCGTCGCCTTTGCCGAAATGGCGCCCTATGTCATTGCCAAGGCGCTCGGCGGACCGCTGCTCGACCGGCTGGGGGCGCGGCGGGTTTCGATCGTGGGCGATTTCGCTTCGGTGACCGTGGTGGCTGCCATTCCGGTGCTCGATCATTTCGAGCTTCTGGTCGTTCCCCTCCTCATCGCGCTGATGGCGATTCTGGGGGCGCTGCGCGGACCGGCCGACGCGGCCAAGCAGGCGATGATCCCGAGTGTTGCGCGGGAAGGAAAGCTGCCGCTCGAACGGGTGACGGGCGTGATGGGGACGATCGAGCGGCTGGCTTCGACCATCGGGGCGGCTGCGGCCGGCGCGCTGGTCGCTATCATCGGTCCTGCGCAGGCGCTGGCCTTCAATGGCATTTGCCTGGCCGTGGCGGCAATCGTCCTGCTCGCCGGCACGCGATCCACCACGATAACCGAGGCCGGGGTGCCTCAGAGCTATGGCCGTCAGTTCGCGGAAGGGTTCGATTTTCTGCGCAAGGATGCGGTGCTGGTCGGGATCGCCGTGATGGTGGCGCTGACCAATTTCATCGATCAGGCTTTTGGCGTGGTGCTGGTGCCAGTCTGGGCCGCCGATAGCGGACGCGGGGCAGCCGCTATCGGGCTGGTGCTGGCGGTCTTTTCGGGGTTTTCGATCCTCGGCTCGGCAGTGGCGACAGCCTTTGCCGAAAAGCTGCCGCGGCTGGCCGTTTACATCGGCGCTTTTGTCCTTGTGGGCCTGCCACGCTTCGTTGTCTTTGCATTCGACGCCCCCCTTGCGGCGATTTTGGCCGTGCTGGCGGTGGGCGGGTTTGCATCGGGATTTCTCAATCCGATCATTTCAGCGGTGATCCTCGAGCGCATACCCGAAAAGCTGGTGGGGCGGGTCTCCTCGCTGGTCACCGCTTCGGCCTGGGCGTTGATGCCGTTCGGTGGCATTGTGGGCGGGGTGCTGATTGCCGGGATCGGGCTGGAGGCCACCCTGCTGATCTTGGGGGGCGTCTATCTTGCGATCACGCTCGCGCCCTTGGGGCTCAAGCGGTTTCGCGGATTTGCACGGCGGCCGGAGGTGGCTTAGCCCTAGGCTATTGCAGCCCCACCAGCACCATCGAGATATCCCCGAAGCTCGAGCCCATCAGCACGCGATAGGGAATGAAGAATCCCGAATCCGAAAGCGGCATGTACCAGATCAGCATGCGATCGGAATTGGCGAGGTATTGGGTGACTTCGGACGTCTCGAAATGGCCTGACACCGGAACATAGCGCATGGCGCAAAGAACGACCGGCCCCTGATAGGCGGTGCGGGCCGAGGTGGCGGTGGTGGTTTCGACATAGCTCATGGGCATGTCGAAGCGCTCGATGCCGGTATAGATGCGCAGGGTGCGGTTGCAGAGCGAGCCGTCGAGCGCCTGTCCGCGCAGGATGAAAGCGGCCAAGGGATCGTTGACGCCGGAGCGGTGGGACGAACTGACCGGCACGCGATCGGAATTGGGCGCAAGCGGCGGGGTCACCGTGCCCTCGCTCGCATTGGCGTTGGTATAAGCGGTCTGAAGCGCGAAGCGTTCGTTGGCGGTGCGGGTCTCGAGATAGAAGCGGTTGGCCTGCAGCCCCGTCTGGGTGATGACCCCGCCCGAATTGACGGCGCCGGAACCCTGCGCCACGACCTGGGCCAGACCGGCCACGTCGGCGGAAAGATCGAGCTGATAGGCCGAGCCTTCCGTTGCCAGCCGGATCGAGACGTTGGCGACATTGATGCCGCCGATCGAGATCACATAGGTTGCGATCGAGCCCGCCTGCTGGGCGGTTGCGGGGCCGGCAAACCCCAGGGCGAGGGCTGCGGTGGCGAAAAGGGACGGAAGGGAAAAGCGTTTCACGCGAGACTCGTTTCCTGATATTGCCGCAGTGTCCGATCCGCCGCGCCACGAATCAGGGTTGCGTCTAGGTTGCCTGCTGGGATTCGGCGTGTCCAGCATCGAGAAGTCACAACAGTGAGCATTTGTTGCGCTTGTGCTTGACGGACACCCGCCATTTCTCTATATCCGCCCGAAAGTTTCTTCCAACCAGACCCAGACTGGTCGACTGGGGGGCAAGCCCTCGGTCCCGGCATTCGATTGACAGGAATACAAAATGGCACGGCGCTGTGAACTCACCGGCAAAGGCGTGATGACCGGCAACAATGTGAGCCACGCGCTCAACCGGACCCGCCGCCGCTTTCTGCCCAACCTTTGCGATGTGACGCTGATTTCCGAAGCGCTCGACCGCCAGGTCAAGCTGCGCATTTCGGCTGCGGCTCTGCGCACCGTCGAGCACCGTGGCGGCCTCGACGCTTTCCTCATCAAGGCCGACGACGCCGATCTTTCCGATCGCGCCCGCGGCATCAAGAAGGAAATCCGCGCCGCTCTCGCCAGCTAAGGCATGACAGCGCACAAGAATTGAAAGCGCCGCGCCAGGAACACCCGGCGCGGCGCTTTCGTTTTGGATGCACCGGCCATTTGCCGGATCGCGTCCAGGGGTTAACCGAAGCATCCGGCGGTCATCTTGCCGCTTTTGGGAAAGGGAAACACGCGATATGGGCGTGCGCTTTTTTTGGGCCGTGCTGGCCATGGCGGTGGTGGTCACCGCATCGAACTATCTCGTTCAGTTTCCGGTACAAGGCACGATCGGCGGATTCGATCTGGCGCAAATCCTCACCTGGGGCGCCTTCACCTATCCGGTCGCGTTCCTGGTCAACGACCTCACCAATCGCCATTTCGGTCCGCGTCCGGCGCGCGTGGTGGTTGTCGTCGGCTTTGCCTGCGCCGTGGCGATGAGCATCTTTCTCGCCTCCCCGCGCATCGCCGTCGCCTCGGGAGCCGCATTCCTTGTCGCCCAGCTTCTCGATGTTTCGATCTTCGACAGGCTGCGCGGCGCGCAATGGTGGAAGGCGCCGCTTGTCTCATCGACCATCGGTTCGGTGATCGACACGATCCTGTTCTTCGGCATCGCCTTTGCCGCAAGCTTTGCCTTCCTCGATACCGGGTTCGGGCTGGAAGACAGCTCGCTGCCTTTCCCCACTCCGCTGCTCTCGTTCGGGCCACAAGTGCCGCTCTGGGTTTCGCTGGGCGTCGGCGATTTCCTGGTCAAGATGGCGGTCACTCTGGTGCTGCTCGCACCCTACAAGGTCCTGCGGCGGGTGATCCCCGATCGGACGGCAATCGTCGCTTGAGATGCAGCGAAAAGGGCGCCAGTGGCGCCCTTTGTTTTATTTGCCCTTGAGATAGGCGACGAGGATATCGAGCGCCGCCTGAAGGTCGGATTTCTCGATCATTTCGGTGACGGTGTGGATATAGCGGGTGCCCACGACGATGCCCACGGCGCGGGCGCCGGCGGCGGCCTGCTGGGCGGCGGCTGCATCCTGGCCGCCGGCGGCGAGGACCGTGCGCTGGAAGGGAATTTTCTCCTTTGCCGCCAGGGCTTCGAATTCCTCGACCAGTTCCAGATCGGCGATAAACGAGCCGTCCTTGATCTGGAGGCCAAAACCCTTGCCCTGGGCGGTGACCATTTCGTTTTCCGGCACGCCGGGGGTGTCGCAGGCGAGCGTGGTGTCCACGCCCAGCCCGATATCGGGAGCGACGGAGAAGGACGCCGTGCGGGCGCCGCGCAGCCCCACTTCCTCCTGAGCCGTGAAGGCGACGTGGATTTCGCAATCGTGGTCGACCCCGCTCGCTTCGAGTGCGCGGATCGCTTCGATACCCAGCCAGCAGGCAATGCGGTTGTCGAGCGCCTTGGAGACGATCTTGTCGCCCATCTCAACCAGGGGTTCGTCCATGACGATGAAGTCGCCCACATGCACCTTGGAGCGCGTTTCCGCCCCGAAGCCGATATCGACGAAGAACTCCTTGACCGCCGGCACCTTCTTGCGATCCTCGGGCGAGGAGATGTGTAGCGGACGACCGCCGGCATTCATGACGCCGGGATAATCGCCATCGCGGGTGACGACCTTCACGCGCCGGGCAAAGAGCGTGCGCGGATCGAAGCCGCCGACATTGTCGATGTGGATCCAGCCCTTCTCGCTCACATGGGTGACCAGGAACCCGATTTCATCCATGTGGCAGAGCAGCATGACCTTCAAAGGCTTTTCGGCCTTTGTCCGCGAGCGGCGCACGGCGATGAGCGAGCCCATGGAATCGGTTCTCACCTCATCGAAAAGTCCCTCGATTTCGCGTTGGATCAGGGCGCGGACACGGTGTTCGCGGCCGGGAACGCCGGGGGTTTCGCAGAGCTGGCGGAGAAGGTCGATGTTCATGAAATCACTCCGGATCGGGTAGGGCAAAGTCAAGCAGCAGGGTGCGCTGGAAGGAATTGAAATTATCGTCGGAGACCATGGTGATGCGGGTTTCGCCATCGGGCAAGCCGCGCACGCCCAGAGCTTCGAAATTGTCGATCTCCCCGCCCGAGGCTGAAAAGATAACTTCGCCCTCCATGGTTGCGCCGGGCTGGACCTCATCGGCCGGGATGAGGCGGAGCCGGGCCGTGAAGGTGAGGAAAGCAAAGCCGCGTTCGAGAACGAGCAGGTCGCCATTGGGCAGAAAGGCGCAATCGGTGGGGTTGACCCCGCCGCCCTGGGCGAGGTGAAGGTCGCCCCGATCGCGATTGCCCAAAAGCGTCGCCGCCCATGTCCCGGGCACAAGCGAATGGGCTTCGGTGATGATCAGGGTCGATCCGGCCACCGGCGAAGCCGGCGGGGCGATGCAAACCGATTCGATCGATTCATTGGTCCGCAGAGCGGTGAGCCAATCTGGAATCGCCACTTCCCTCGCCGCGCCGCCGGGCCGGCCGTCGATCATCTCGAAATCTGCGATGCGGGCAAGGTGCTCGAATCCGACGCGAACCGCGCTCGTGCCGTCCTCGCGGAAAATCGCTTCGACTGCCTCTGAATCCTGCGCGAATTTGCGCGGCAGCGGCGCGCCCTTGGAATTGCGGATCACGTCGATTTCCACATCCGCGACCCCTGCGGGAGCACCCTCGGCCAGGACGAGCGCTCCGGAGATGAACCGCCCCTCGTCGGTGACCATCACGAAGCGGTCCGCATCGAGAAAGGCAAGGCCGGAGATACCGCCGAAATCGGGATGCGAACTGGAGAGCTGGAGGCCACCCTTGAAGATGAGCCCGTCGACCGGCTCCCCGATCGCGGCGCGTTGGAAATCGGTAATGGGGGACGCGGTGACCGTGATGGGTTCGGCGGACGGGGATTGAGCAAAGGCGGAAGAGGGAAGCAGCAGACTCGTGAGTGCGAGGAAACTCAGCGCACTCCTCATCCACCCCTTCGGGGCATCTTCTCCCTCAAGGGGAGAAGGAAAGATTGGTGCGGACGCGGCATAAGCCTTCTGCGCCCCTTTGGGGAGAGGGAACGGAGTAGACGGGCAAGCTGAGACGGCTGGTGGTCTCAGCGCCGCCTCCTCGCTTCGCCCGGAAGTTCCTCGTCGAACAGCGCTGCAAGGTTGTCAGTCATGGCGCCGGCCAGCTCATCCGCGTCCAGAATGGTCACCGCGCGGCGGTAGTAGCGTGTCACATCGTGGCCAATGCCGATGGCGACGAGCTGGACCGGGGAACGGGTTTCGATCTCTTCGATCACCGCGCGCAAATGGGCTTCGAGGTAATTGCCGGGATTGACCGACTGCGTTGAATCGTCGACCGGGGCGCCGTCGGAGATCACCATCAGGATGCGGCGGTTCTCCGGGCGGTTGACGATGCGCTTATGGGCCCATTGCAGGGCCTCGCCGTCGATATTTTCCTTGAGCAGCCCCTCGCGCATCATCAGGCCCAGATTGCGCTTGGCATGGCGCCAGGGTTCGTCAGCGCCCTTATAGATGATGTGGCGAATGTCGTTGACGCGGCCCGGATTGGGAGGCCGGCCGGCGTCGAGCCAGGCTTCGCGCGACTTGCCGCCCTTCCAGGCGCGGGTGGTGAAGCCCAGAATTTCCGTCTTTACGCCGCAGCGCTCCAGCGTGCGGGCGAGAATGTCGCCGCAGATCGCGGCAATGGTGATCGGGCGGCCGCGCATGGAACCGGAATTGTCGATCAAAAGCGTAACGACGGTGTCGCGGAATTCGGTATCGCGCTCGGCCTTAAAGGAGAGCGCCTGGAGCGGATCGGTCACCACGCGAGTCAAACGGGCGGTATCGAGCACGCCTTCCTCGAGATCGAAATCCCAGCCACGGTTCTGTTGCGCCATTAGGCGGCGCTGCAGCTTGTTGGCAAGCCGGGCCACGGCGCCGGCCAGGTGCTCGAGTTGCTTGTCGAGTAGGCCGCGGAGCTGGTCGAGTTCTTCGGGCGGGCAGAGATCGGCGGCCGAGACGATCTCGTCGAACTTGTCGGTGAAGATTTTGTAGGTCGGCTGGTTGGACAGCCGCTGTTCGCCCTGGCCCGGCGGCGGCGCAGGAGAATCCTCGCCAGCTTCGGCCTGGGCGTCTTCGTCGGTGTCGGCGCTATCGGCTTCCATGCCCTCGACGTCGCCGGCTTCCTCGTGCTCGCCGGGAGTCTCCTCGGTGCCGTCCATTTCGGCGTTGTCGGCGTCGCCCTCGTTCTGCTCCTCGTCCCCGTTCATCGCCTGATTGTTCTGGGCGTCTTCGGTGGACGAATCGGATTCGTCAGGGTCGAGCTGGTCGAAATCGGTTTCGGCGATCAGGTCGAGATCGCGCAGGATGGCGCGCGAGCGGCGCGAGAACTCGGCCTGGTTTTCCAGGTGCTGGGCAAGTTCGTCGAGCGAAGTGCCGATCTTGGTCTCGATCCGCTCGCGCCAGAGATCGACAAGCGGGGTGCCCGAGGGCGGCACGGGAATGCCGGCCACCTTCTCGCGCATCAAGAGCCCCAACGCCTCGGCTAGCGGCGCATCGGCGATATCGGTGACATTGGCGTAATTGGCGCGGAACAGCCGGTCCTCGATCATCTCGGCGATGTTGCCGCTCATACCCGCCATGCGGGCACAGCCCAGCGATTCGACCCGCGCCTGCTCCAGCGCGTCGAATGCGGCGCGGGCATCGGCGTCCTTGGGCGCCATCTTGCGGTGGGTGTCGGCATCGTGGCTGGCCATGCGCATGGCCATGGCGTCACCCTGTCCACGCGCCACGGCGATATCGCGGGCGGTCGGCAGGCGGGGCAGGGCGGCAAGGCGGGCCTTGTCGGAGGTCAAAATCGGCCGGTCGGCGGTAAAGCTGACTTCCAGATCGTGCTTTCCGGCCACGGTGCGCACGGCAGCGCCGACCGCTGCCTTGAAGGCAGCGGTGGGATCGGGCTTGTTGGCTTTGTTGCGCGGGGGCTGGGCCATGGTCTTTTAGCGGCTCGTGGCCCGCGCTCCCATCAGAAGGAACATCGGGCGGATGCGGTGATCGATATAATCGGGGTTCTGCGCCAAAAGCTCGGGGCCGGGTCCCCATTCGTCGATGGCGGAAAGGGAAAATCCGGCGTCGAGCAGCGAATTGATATAGGTCGCGATGGTGCGGTGGTATTTTTCCACCCCATCGACCACCCAGGAGGTGACGCGCTTGCCTTCGCCCAGATAGTCGTCGACCAGGAACACACGCTTGCCGCCCGCGTCGGTCGAAAATTCGGGCTCGGTGCGCACGGCAAAAAGCGGATGCTCGACCGAAAAGACCAGCGCCCCGCCATCGGTCAGCGCCGCGCGGATGGTTCTGGCCAGAGTCGCGAAATCGGCGGCATAGTGAAAGGCGAGCGAGGAAAAGACGACGTCGAAAGTCCGGTCGCCAAGGTCGAGTTTGTCGAGGTCGCCGCGCTGGTAGGCAACGGCGGCGTTGTCGGTGCGCTCGCGGGCGGTTTCGAGCATCTTTTCGGAGAGGTCGATGCCGAGCACGCTATTGGCGCCCTCTGCGGCGGCAAAGCGGGCAAAGGCGCCGAAGCCGCAGCCCAGGTCGAGCACGCGCTTGCCGTTCAGGTCGGGGAGCATGGCGCGCAACGCCGGCCATTCATTGGCCGCAGCCAATCCCTCGCGCGAACGCGGGAACTGGCTGTAGCCTTCGAAAAAGGCCGGATCGTCGTAGATGTTCTGCGCCATGGCTCTTTGAGGGGTTAGGCCGAAATCGCCAGGTTGGCCGCGGATTCGGGGAGATCGACGCCGAACACGCGCTGGTAGAATTCGGCGACCACCGGGCGTTCGAGCTCGTCGCATTTGTTCAAAAACGTCAGCCGGAAGGCAAAGCCGAGATCGCCGAAGATCTCGGCGTTTTCCGCCCAGGTGATCACCGCGCGCGGGCTCATCACCGTCGACAAATCGCCGTTGATGAAGGCCGAGCGGGTGAGATCGGCGACGCGCACCATGTTGGAGACGGTCTTCCGCCCCTCTTCGCTCTGGTTGTAGCTCTTGGCCTTGGCCAGAACGATGCCGACTTCCTTTTCATGCGGCAGGTAGTTGAGCGTGACGACGATCGACCAGCGATCCATCTGGCCCTGATTGATCTGCTGGGTGCCATGATAGAGGCCCGACGTGTCGCCAAGACCGATGGTGTTGGTGGTGGCGAACAGCCGGAAGGCCGGGTGCGGGCGGATAACGCGGTTCTGGTCGAGCAGCGTCAGGCGGCCCGACACCTCAAGCACGCGCTGGATCACGAACATCACGTCGGGACGCCCGGCGTCGTATTCGTCGAACACCAGGGCCACATTGTTCTGCACCGCCCAAGGCAGGATGCCGTCGCGGAATTCGGTGACCTGCTTGCCCTCGCGCAGAACGATCGCGTCCTTGCCCACAAGGTCGATGCGGGAAACGTGGCTATCGAGATTGACGCGTACCAGCGGCCAGTTGAGCCGTGCGGCGACCTGTTCGATATGGGTAGATTTGCCCGTGCCGTGATAGCCCTGCACCATGACGCGGCGGTTGAAGGCGAAGCCGGCGAGGATGGCAAGGGTGGTGTTGCGGTCGAACAGATAGTCCGGATCGATCTCGGGGACGTGGTCGGTGCGTTCCTTATAGCCCTTGACCATCATGTCGCTGTCGATCCCGAACAGATCGCGGACGGAGTACTCGGTATCGGGCAGGTGGGAAAACTCAGTCATCATCAGCCTCTTGGAGGGCGCGGCGCGTGGCTCTCAGGGAGAAATTTCGTGCGCTTATAGCAGTCGTCTTGCCATAAACCCAGAGAGCGGGGTGCTGCAAGGTGTTTGGATCAGACGAAGCCACGCGATTTCAGGTGATTGTAGGCGGCAATGATCGAGCGCAGCCGATCTTCGGACCCCTTGTCGCCGCCATTGGCATCGGGGTGGTGGAGCTTGACCAGGGCCTTATAGGCCGATTTGATCTCCACGGAAGGCTTGCGGCCTTCGAGCCCCAATACCTCGAACGCCGACCGGTCCTGGCCGGTGAGGGTAATGTCGCGCTCGGTCCGCTCGCCATTCCCGCTCGCCTTGGCGCGCGAGCGCAGCCGGGCAAAGACGTTGTTGACGTCGTGGAACTGGCGGCCGGTATAATCGCGCGCCTTGAACTTTTTCGGATTGGGGTTGGATTTGCCGAACCGGTTCGACCCGAACGCCCAGGTCTCGCGCGAGCCGGGCGCGTTCATCTTGATGGCATGCTCGGCGATCTCCTCGTCGTTCATGCCCGAGAAATAGTTGTAGGCCTTGTTGTAGTGGCGCACATGCTCGAGGCAGAAATTGTGGAACTGGCCTTCCGAGCGGGCGCCCTTGGGAGCTTTATAGAGTCCCGGATTGTCGCAACCTTCCCAATCGCAGCCGGGGCGCGTCGGGGTTTCCTCGTCGGCCGCGGCGCGGCGGGGCTTGATGCGCACGGAATCGAAAAGCTTGGACTTGGTGTTGATACTCATCGAATGGTCTTAACTTTTTACCGGTTCGCCGGGCTTGTGAACCAGGGGCCCGCAATCATATACGGTTTCGGTTCGGATTGCCCGGACCAAAACCACCATTTTATTGCCCATGGGGAATTGACACATGAGCGTTCGCGACCAGATCGAAGCAACCCTTAGGGCCAAATTCGATCCTGCCCTATTGGAGGTGATCGACGATTCCGAACGCCACCATGGACATGCAGGATGGCGGGAAGGGGGCAATACCCATTTCCATATCAAAATCGCCAGCACTGCGCTTGACGGCATGAACCGCATCGAGCAGCACCGGGCCATCAACGCGGCTTTGGCCGATCAGTTCGCCGCCGGCATGCACGCATTGACGATCAAGGTCATCCCTTCGGACTGACCGCCGTTTCCAGCGGCGACACCCTGATCTGGGTGATCCTGTTGTGCTGCTTGCGCAGCACCTTGAAGCGCAGATTGTGGAAGGTGAACTGCTGGCCCGGATCGGGGATCAGCTTGGCTTCATGGATCACCAGCCCCGCCACTGTCGTTGCCTCGGAATCGGGCAAGTTCCAATCGAGCGCCCGGTTGAGGTCGCGGATGGGGAGCTGTCCGTCGATGATATAGGATCCGTCCGTCTGCTTGCGCACCCCTTCGATCACCGCGTCGTGCTCGTCGGCGATGTCGCCGACGATCTCTTCGAGAATGTCTTCGAGGGTGATCAGTCCCTGCACCTCGCCATATTCATCCACAACCAGCGCGAAATGGAGCTTGGCCTTGAGGAACGCATTGAGCTGGGCCTGAACCGATGTGGTGTCGGGCACGAACCAGGGCCTGAAGGCAATCCGGGCGGGATTGACCTTGGAATAGTCGCCCTCGGCCTTCTGGATGGCGCGCAGCAGATCCTTGGCGTGGACGACGCCGACGATGTTGTCCTGCTTGTCCTTGTAGAGCGGCACGCGGGTGAAGGGGCTTTCAAGAATCGCACCGATCAACTCGTCGGCGGGCATGTCCGCATCTAGGGCGAGCATGCGCGTGCGATGCACCATGACGTCGGAAACCTCGAGCTCACGCAGGTCGAGGATGCCGCCCAGCATGTCGCGGTCGCCCTTGACCACTTCGCCCTCGGCGTGGAGGAAGTCCACGGTGCCGCGCAATTCCTCATGGCCCGAAATGGCGTTGGCGTTGCTGGCGTCCAGCCCGAACAGGCGCAGGATCGTATTGACGATCGCCTGCACCGCGAAGGTGACCGGCGAAAAGATGGTCACGATGACCCTGATGATGGGGGCGACCGTCAACGCAAACCCGTCAGGGCGGATCAAGGCGATCGTCTTGGGCATCACTTCGGAAAAGATCACCACCGCCGCCGTCATGGCGAGCGTGGCGTAGGCAATGCCGGCTTCGCCGAAAATCTGGATGAGGACGCTGGCGGCCAGGGTCGAGGCTAAAATGTTGACGACATTGTTGCCCAGGAGGATGGCGCCGATCAGGCGCTCCTTCTCGGCGGTCAGCTTTTCGACCAGCGAGGCGCGGGCGTTGCCGCTGCGCGCGAGCTGGTGCATGCGGGCACGCGATGCCGCTGTCAGAGCCGTCTCAGAGCCGGAAAAGAAAAAGCTCATCGCCAGAAGCGCGACGATGGCCAGAAACGAAAGCCAGAGAGAAGCATCCATTATCGCATATCCTCAAGGAAGCTGGCGACGGCCTGCGGGTCGACACCCCGCTCGATAAAGGCCTTGCCGATGCCGCGCGTCAGAATGAAGGTCAACGCTCCGCGCGAGACTTTTTTGTCCTGCGCTATGGCGTCCAAGAGCGTCTCGGTGGGCGGCAGTTCTCCGGGGATGTCGGCCAATGTGGTGGGCAGGCCCGCGGCTTTCAAGTGCGCTTCGATGCGCCCCGCGTCCTGGGACGGTGCAAGGCCCAGCCGGGCCGAAAAGCGATGCGCCAGCACCATGCCGATGGCGACACCTTCGCCATGGAGCAGGCGGTCCGAATAGCCCGTGGCCTTTTCGAGCGCATGGCCGAAGGTGTGCCCAAGGTTCAAAAGCGCGCGGATGCCGGTTTCCTTTTCATCTTCGACAACTACCCGCGCCTTGGCAGCGCAGGCTCGGGCTATGGCTTCGGCGCGGGCTGGGCCGCCGGCAGCGATTTCGGCGTAATTGGCTTCGAGCCAAAAAAAGAAATCCTCGTCATCGATCAGCCCGTATTTGACCACTTCGGCATAGCCCGCGGCGAACTGGCGGGCAGGAAGCGTATCGAGGGCCTGCTGGTCTGCAAGGACCAGGCGCGGCTGGTGAAAGGCGCCGACCAGGTTCTTGCCATGGGTCGAATTGATGCCGGTCTTGCCGCCCACCGAAGAATCCACCTGGGCCAGGAGCGAGGTGGGAATCTGGACGAAGTCCATGCCGCGCCGCGCAATGGCCGCGGCAAAGCCGGCAAGGTCGCCGATCACCCCGCCACCAAGGGCGATAAGGATATCGTTGCGCTCGAGGCGCGCGGCCAAAATCGCATCGACCGCCGCCTGTAGATGCGTCCAGGACTTGGTGGCTTCGCCGGCCGGCAGGACGATCTCGGCATGGGACAAGCCTGCGCCCTCGAGTGATTTCAGGAGGCGCGGCAGCTGTGCGGCGGCGACGTTTTCGTCCGTGACGATGCCGTAGCGTGCCCCAGGGAACATGGTTGCCAGCCTTTCGCCGGCGCTGGTGATGGCGTCGGGGCCGATGACGATGTCATAGGCGCGTTCGCCCAGCGGCACATGGACTGTGTGGTGCGGAGGGTGCTGCAGGCTCATGGAGTCTTTGAAATATCCAGATGGTTGCAAAGGGCGGCGAAAATATCGGCGACCACAGTGTCATGGGGAACGTCGGTCGACGCGATGGTGATATCGGCAAGCGCGTAGATGGGGTAGCGCTTGTCCATGAGGTCGCGCAACGTGCCGCGCGGATCGGGCGTCTGGAGCAGGGGGCGTGTCGGTCGCTTGGACACGCGGGCGAAGAGCACGTCGAAATCGGCCTTGATCCACACAGAGACCGCATGCGCCTTGATGGCGGCGCGTGTCTCGGGATTGACGAAGGCTCCTCCGCCGGTGGCGATCACGCCATTATGCTCGCGCAGCAGGCGGGAAATGACCCGGGCCTCTCCGGCGCGGAATTCGGCCTCGCCATGGGCGGCGAAGATGTCGGGGATCGACATGCCGGCGGCGGTTTCGATTTCCGCGTCGGAATCGGTAAAGGCCAATCCCAGCCGCGCCGCCAGCCGGCGGCCCACTGTGGTCTTGCCCGCGCCCATCATGCCCACCAGCACGATAGGCCGCCCGGCCAGGCGCTCGAGCACCAGGCTTTCGGTTTTCGGCTTTGCGATACCCGACGCGTCGTGCCCCATTCCTCGCCCTTTCGATTGGCTGGTTCAAGCCTTTGGCGGCCAACGTGTCAAGTACACCCATTGCCCAAGTCCCTGCGCCGCGATTAGAATCGGGCTCAACCTGGAGATCGTCCGATGATCGAAATCTACGGCATCACGCTTATTGCCATCATTATCGCGCAGATCACGCCCGGTCCCAATCTTCTGGCGGTGGCCGGCATGGCGCTTAGCCAGGGGCGGGCCGCCGCGCTGTTGGTGACGCTGGGCGTGGCCACGGCGATCTTCATCTGGGTTTCGGCCATGGCCGCCGGATTGGGAGCGGTCTTGTCGATCTATCCGGCGCTCATCACGGCGATGAAATTTCTCGGCGGCGGCTATCTGTGCTTTCTCGCGCTCAAGGCGTTCCGCGCCGCCCTCAGGGGCGAAAGCCCCACTCTCAAGGCCAATCGCCGTCGGCTTTCGCCCTTGGGCGCGTGGCGGACGGGCCTTCTCGTCAATCTCACCAATCCCAAATCGGCCCTGATGTGGGGCGCGGTCACCACCTTCATGCTCGGCTCGGGCCTTTCGGCCCTGCAGGTGCTGG
Organism: Pelagibacterium sp. H642; assembly: GCF_031202855.1. Taxonomy (GTDB): domain Bacteria; phylum Pseudomonadota; class Alphaproteobacteria; order Rhizobiales; family Devosiaceae; genus Pelagibacterium. Next base: position 2,126,747 of record NZ_CP101829.1, read on the forward strand.
CCTTCGCACCCGTCGGGTTCATGACCGCGCTTGCCGTCTATGGCGGCTATAGCCTGCTGTTCTCGACAGAGGTGGCGCGGTCGATCTATTCGCGTTTCGTTAAGGGAGCGGAAACCCTTTTCGGGCTCGCATTCGGGGCAGTGGGTGGCGGGCTGCTGGTCAGTGGCGTCCGCGATCTGTCCAGGTAATTCGCGGGAAACATCCCATGCCAACACTGTTCCGGTTGCTGGTTGCCATCGCCTTCATCGTCGGCCTCGGCTATGCGGCAATGTTCGCGCTTGCGGTGCTGGTCGAGCCCACCGAGCGCGAGGTGACGGTGCGGGTGCCCACCCGGGATCTTCTGCCGGACGCTTCGCGATGAAGGACGGGCATCTCGTCGAATCCTTCCTTGAAATGATGAGTGCCGAGCGCGGGGCGGCTCATAACACCATCGAGGCCTATCGCGCGGACCTTCTCGACTATGCCGGTTTCCTCGCGCCGCGCGGCAAGGGCATTTCCGAAGCCGGGCGGGACGATGTGGCCGACTATCTCGCCCATCTTGCCGGCCAGGGCATGGCGGCAAGCTCGTCGGCCAGGCGGCTGAGCGCCCTGCGGCAATTGCACAGGTTCCTGGTGTCCGAAGCGATCAAAGGGGACGATCCCACCCGCATCGTCTCCTCTCCCAAGCCGGGCCGCTCGCTCCCCAAAGTGCTTTCGGTTGAAGAGGTCGACAGGCTTTTGGCCCTGGCCGAAAAAGAAGCGGCTGGCGGCGAGGAAAAGGAAGTCCGGCTCTATGTGCTGCTGGAGCTGCTCTATGCCACGGGCCTGCGCGTTTCCGAGCTGGTGGCCCTGGAGCGCAGGGCTGTGCGGCGGGAGGCCGATCACCTGACGATCACCGGCAAGGGCGGCAAGGAGCGGCTGGTGCCGCTCAATGATCGCGCCAAGGACGCGCTGATCGACTGGCTCGGGGCGAGGGAAAAGGACAAATTCGTCTTTCCCGCCGCCAGCGCCCAGGGACATCTGGCGCGGCAGGTTTTCGCGCGCGATCTGAAGGCCCTGGCGGCGCGCGCCGGTTTGCCGGCGGCCAAGGTGTCTCCGCACGTGCTGCGGCATGCCTTTGCTTCGCACCTTCTTCAGAACGGGGCGGATCTGCGCGTGGTGCAGATGCTGCTCGGCCACGCCGACATCTCGACCACCCAAATCTACACCCATGTGCTCGACGCGCATCTCAAGCGCCTGCTCGAAGAGCACCATCCGCTGGCGGGCGGAGCTTGACATCTTGAGGGCTAATCGACACTTTCCCGCCACTTTGGAACCCTAGGGCGTTGCAACCCAATCCAGCCGACCTATTTTGCTGGGAACGCTCCAACACGAGAAGGTTGCCCGACAACGGGCGGATCGCATGCAGTCATATCTCGATTTCGAAAAGCCGGTCGCCGAACTCGAAGGCAAGATCGCCGAACTCAAATCTCTTGCCCAGGCCGATCAGGCGGTTTCGATCGGGGATGAGGTTTCACGGCTGCAGCAACGGGCCGATGACGCCTTGCGCGATATCTATAGGAAGCTCACGCCCTGGCAGAAGACCCAGGTGGCGCGCCACCCGCAGCGCCCGCACTTTTCCAACTATCTCAAGGCGCTGGTGACCGAATGGACGCCCCTGGCCGGTGATCGCAAATTCGCCGAGGATTCCGCCGTTCAGGCAGGGTTCGGCCGTATTGAAGGCATACCGGTCGCCATTATCGGCCAGGAAAAGGGCAACGATACGGAGAGCCGGCTGAAGCACAATTTCGGCATGGCCCGACCTGAGGGCTATCGCAAGGCGGTGCGGATCATGGAAATGGCCGACCGGTTCGGCTTGCCCGTCATTTCATTCGTGGATACGGCCGGCGCCTATCCGGGGATCGGCGCCGAGGAGCGCGGCCAGGCCGAGGCCATTGCCCGCTCGACCGAAAAGTGCCTCGAAATCGGCGTGCCGAACCTTTCGATCATCATCGGTGAAGGTGGTTCGGGCGGCGCGATCGCCATTGCGGCCACCAACAAGGTGCTCATGCTCGAACACTCGGTCTATTCGGTGATTTCGCCTGAAGCAGGCGCCTCGATCCTGTTTCGCGATGCGGGCAAGGCTCAGGACATGGCGGCGGCGCAAAAGATCACGGCCCAGGATCTTCTGGCGCTCAAGGTGATCGATGGCATCATCGAGGAGCCGTTGGGCGGCGCCCATCGGCAGCCCGACAAGATCATCGCAGATACCAAGGCCGAAATCCTGAAGTTCCTCGGCGAATATGGCGACGATCTCGGCCCGCTCGAGATTCGCGAGTTGCGGCGCGAGAAGTTCCTGGCCATCGGGACGACGCTCGCCTAGAACGCTCCACCCGCGAGAATTTTCCGCCTCCAATGCGCTGGGGCGCCGCTTTGCTCACCGCAAAGCGAGGGCGGGTGCTTGCAATTTGCATAAAAATCGCAGCGAATACCCTGGAATCTTACCGGACATTAACCCTCGCGCGCGATAAGCGAGGGATGTGGAGTAAGAGTTCGTTCGTCAGGGTCAGGGTTTCTATGCTGGCAAGGGTCTTCGGTCTGGTTGGCGCGATGCTGCTCGCTGTCGTGCTGGCCTCATGTTCGCCCCTCGAAGGGGATGGGCGGCATCTGGTTCCGCTTTCGGGTGCGGCCAAGGCGCAGCTTGCGGCAATGGGATCCTCCCCCCAGGCCGCCATGATGGTGCGCATCTTCAAGGAAGAATCCAAGCTCGAAGTCTGGAAGCAGACCGCCTCGGGTTCGTTCCGGCTGTTCAAGACCTATGACATTTGCACCTGGTCGGGCGAGTTGGGGCCCAAATTTTACGAGGGCGACCGTCAGGCGCCCGAAGGGTTCTATACGATTACTCCGGGGCTGATGAACCCGAACTCGAACTATTATCTCGCCTTCAACCTCGGTTTTCCCAACAAGTATGACCGCGCCCACGGCCGCACCGGCAGTCATCTGATGGTGCATGGCGCATGCTCTTCGGCGGGCTGCTACGCCATGGAAGACGAGCAGATCGCCGAGATCTATGCGCTGGCGCGCGAAGCGTTTTCCGGTGGCAATCGCTCTTTCGAAGTGCAGATTTTCCCGTTCCGCATGACGGCGGAAAACCTCGCCAAGCATCAATCCAGCCCGCACATCGATTTCTGGAACAATCTCAAGCAAGGCCACGATTTCTTCGAGGTCGCCCAAGTGCCCCCGAACTGGGACGTTTGTGATGGACGCTACGTCTTCCGCCAGCCTTCCGCCGTTTCGGCCGCAGCATCCATGGCCGGCCAGTGCCAGCCGGTGACCGCCGACCAGAGCATCGTTTCGGCCTACATGGCCAAGCAGACAGCCGATGCGGCAGCGCTCCAGAGCGCTATCGTGCGCGCTGCCGATGCCGAAGCGGCAGCCGTGCAGGCCGAAGAGCGGCGCGTGGCGGCCCAAGCCGAGATGGAAGCCCGTGGCGAGGCGCTCAACAGCGCCGTCAATGGCTTTTTCGGCACACTGCTCAGCCCCTTTGGCGGCGCTCAGCCACAGGCCCAGGCGATGTCCGAACCGGTTGCTGCGGAAATGGTGGCACCCCAGAGCTAAAGCAGGTCGCAGAGCGGGGCTATGAGCGGTTCGTCAGCGGGCGGCATGGGGTATTCGCGCAGCATCTGCGGGCGTACCCATTTCAGCGCCGAATGCTCCCGAGCCATCGGAGTGCCCTGCCATTTGCGGCAGACATAAAGCGGCATCATCAGGTGCCAGCCATCATAGGCATGGCTGGCAAAGGTCAGCGGTGCCAGGCACGCTTGTTTGGTTTCGATCCCCAATTCCTCTTCCAATTCGCGGATCAGCGCCGCTTCGGGCGTTTCGCCCGCTTCGAGCTTGCCGCCAGGGAATTCCCAGAGCCCGGCGAGCTGCTTGCCCTCGGGGCGTTGGGCGATCAGCACGCGCCGATCGGCATCGACAAGGGCGCAGGCGACGACGAGGGTGATCTTCATTGGTTCGCCTCGGGCTTGCGGCGGTAATGGTAGGGGTAGCGGTATTCGAACCCAAGCGAGAGATAGAGGCCGATCGCGGCGGCGTTGACGCCATGGACCTGCAGTGCCGCCTGCGATGCGCCATTCTCGCCCAGCCAGCTCAGTGCCGAGTTCATCATGCGCCTGCCATAGCCTGCCCGCCGGCTGTCCTTGGCGGTGACGACGTTGAGGAACACGCCGATCCCGCCGGTCTCCACACATAAAAGCGAAGCGATCGGGGTGCCGTCCTCGGCATAGAAGGTCAGCCCCGCGGCGGGAGCCTTAAGGCTTGCGATGATGGAGGCGAAGGTCTCGGCCTGCGCCTTGTCATAGCCCTGAAGCTTTTTCTGCGCCTTGAGGAAGGCCTTTTCGTCCGGCGCGGTCACCACGCAGGCTCCGTCAATGCCCGTCGTCGCATCGATCAGCCGCTGCAGCACCAGGCTGAACTCGCCGCTCTGCCAGCCCTGCTCTACAAGCGTTGTGAAGGTGGCCCGGCCGGTCAGAGGCGTAACACGAAAGACCGGGGACAGGCCGCGCTCGTCATAGAGTGCCGAAAGCCGGTCGAGCCGTTCTCCGGGGTCGGTATCTTCTGCCGGGTCATTGGATTGGATCGAATTGGCGCGCCGCGTCAGCCCATTGGAAAAGCGCGCGCACCAGCCATCCGCCTCGATCGTTTCGAGAGCGGGCCAGGCGGCCAGAAACGCTTTTTCGATGTCGGCAACCGAAAGCAAAATCAGCTCCGATAGCTGCCGTTGATGTCGATATAGCCGTGGGTGAGATCGCAGGTGTAGATGGTCGCCTTGCCATCTCCCAGTCCGATATCGACGGTGATCGAAAGCTCCTGGCTCTTCATATAGGCGGTGGCCGCGTCCTCGGAATATTCCGGTGCGCGTTCGCCATTGCGGGCCAGAACGTGCTCACCGAAGCTGATGGTGAGCTTGTCGCGGTCGGCAGGCTGGCCGGCCTTGCCCACGGCCATGACGATACGGCCCCAATTGGCGTCCTCGCCGGCGATCGCGGTTTTGACCAGCGGGCTGTCGGCAATCGAGCGGGCGATCCTTGCGGCGCTCTCATCTGAGACGGCTCCCGTGACGTTGACCGTCACGAACTTGGTCGCACCCTCGCCGTCGCGAACCACCTGCATGGCAAGGTCGAACAGCACGTTCTCGAGCGCATCACCGAACCCCTTGGTGCGCGGATCCTCAAGGCTTGCCAGAGGCGCGATCGCCGCCTTGCCGGTGGCAAAGGCGAGCAGCGTATCGGAGGTCGAGGTGTCGCTATCGACAGTGATGGCGTTGAAGCTCGTCGCGTTGTGCTCGGCAACCAGCGCCTGGAGCACGTCGGCGGCAACCGGCGCATCGGTGAAAACGAATGAGAGCATGGTCGCCATATCGGGAGCAATCATGCCCGAACCCTTGGCAATCCCCGCAATGGTCACGATAGTGCCGTCGATTTCCACCTTGGCCTCGGCCAGCTTGGGGAAGGTGTCGGTGGTCATGATGGCCTTGGCCGGCTCCATCCACGGCTCGGCGGCGAGTTCGCCATTGAGGCGCTCGAGCACGCCATCGAACTTTGTGGCATCGAGCGGCTCGCCGATCACGCCGGTGGAGGCGAGAAAGATCTCCGAAATATCACACCCGACGGCGCGGGCGGCGATCTCGGCTGTCAGTTGCACCGAGGCCTTGCCCTTCATGCCGGTGAAGGCGTTGGCATTGCCTGAGTTGACCACCAGCGCCCGCGCAACTCCCCCTCCCAGGTTCTGCCGGCACCAGTCCACTGCCGCCGAGGGGCAGAGCGAGCGGGTGAGAACGCCGGCGACCGTGGTTCCCTGGTCGAACACGGCCAGAAGCACATCGGTGCGTCCCTTGTACCGGATTCCGGCCTCGGCCGTGGCAAAGCGCACGCCGGCAATGGCGGGCGGGGCGACATAGGTCTTTGGGGCGAGGGGGGAGACGGGCAGGGCCATGGGAAGTCCTTGAGAGAAGCGTTGCCGGCCTCCCGTGTGCCTCAAACCCTGCGGGTGCGCAAGTGGGTGGTCTCAGCCGATCGGCGCGACCAGCATCACCAGATTGCCGTCGGGGTCTTCGACATAGGCGGCGCGCTCGCCCCAGGGCTGGTCGGTAGGCGAAACGACCGTCGGCGCACCGGCCGCCTTGAGTGCGGCCAGGGCGGCATCGGTATCGGCGACGTTGATGCAAAGCTCGATCCGGTGTCCGCTCGCCGGGCGCAGCGCGCGTCCGTGCAGCGGCGCATCGGAAATCAGCCCCAGGCCCAGCTCGGTCGTGCCGAAGCTGAGGGTGAGGAAAGCAGGCGGGCCTTCTGGCGGAAACCTGTAAACGATCTCCCCGCCCAGCACGTCGCGATAAAACCCGAGGCTCCTGTCGATGTCGGCCACCGAGAGCATGGGGATCAACCGGCTAGCAGGTTCGATCATGGCGCTCTCCTCAAGCAAACCGATCCGGGCCATTGTGCGGCCGGGCCAGCGGCCGCGCAAGTGCAACGGCAGGGCGGCTGATGCGACGTCTTATTGGGCTATGTGGACCAGATCCTGGACTATCTCGCCCGCCATGATATCCGCATGTACCGGCTCAGTTCCGATCTGGCGCCTTATGCCACTCATCCCGACATGCTGCAGTTCCACGATATGGTCCGGCAAAGCGCCGCTGGCCTGAAGGCGATCGGCAATAAGGCCAAGAGGCTCGATATCCGGCTCTCCTTCCACCCTTCGCAATCGTGGCGCTCAACAGCCCCGATCCCGAATTGGTCAAGAAGAGTGCCTGGGATCTGCTCTCGCAGGCCGAAATGCTCGATCTGATGGAGCTCGATGACGAGGCGGTGCTGGTCATCCATGTGGGTGGCGCCTATGGCAACAAGCCAGAAGCGCTACGCCGCTGGGTTGACGATCTGCGGTTTTCGGCGGCGGACGTATTCTGGGTGCATGAGCCATGCCGACTTCTGCCATCCCTTCGAGTTCATCGGCTTCATGGGTGCCACGGAAGGGCTTGAATTCGACGTGATGCTGGAGGCCAAAGCCAAGGATTTGGCCCCCATCCGCCTAAGGCTCGATATGGTGCGCTACGCACCGGAAGTGGCCCGGCGCTTCGGGCTGGGCGCCTCCTCGGAAGATGTGCTCGGAGCCGAGGAGGCGGGCTGATGGATGCGCCCGAGAGCTAAAGCGTTTTCAATTCATGCTCTTGGGTCAGGATTTGACCGGCTGCATGATGAAGCGGCCGAAAAGCCTCTGAAGAGTAGGGATCAGCCAGAACACCATGATGGCGACCATCAGGGGCGCGACAATCAGCGTGGTCTGCCAGATTGGCCAACCCGCCGTCATCGGTAGCACCACGTAGAGCAGAAGCGTGATGATGGGATAGACACCCAGCAAGGTCACCAGGAACTGGCGGTGGCGAACCGGCGCCAGAGCTGCTTGCGGGCGGGCATTTGTACCTTTGGCCGCCGCTGATCCTGCCGAGGCCGTGGCTTCCGCCATGGTTGTCGCCTTTGCTGAATTTAGACCCTCCAGGCCCGGAGCTCGAGCACCACCCATACTATCGGGGATCTGAGTATTGGAAGCTGACAAGGAAGACATCGCTTTTCCTTTTTCGAAACGATACGTTTCGTTATATATGAAACGACCCGTTTCGTTCAAGTAGGTAGCCGCGATTTTTTGCTTGAGAGGGAACGGCGCGAAAAACGGCTGGGGGCTGATTGCGAACGGGACGCCGTTAAAGAGCGACCGGAAGCGCCATAACCAGAACCGGGTATATCCGTTTTCCCGGCTGCTCATGCAAAGTCGGGTGCAGGAGATTAGCGCAGCATACTGCTGCAAAACGAACCGTTCCGTTCAGAGCCTTTGCTCACTATATTATTTTTCACGAGGCAGCGCTTTGACGCTGATCTGAGGAGGCAAACACGAAGATGCCGGTTTATTACCGGCTATGAAAGGTGTGGAGGGAGCGATGGTAGAGAGCGAGACAGCGGCGGTGAAACGGGCCTCGATCGGGGCTAAGCGCAATCCAGCGAGCCAGAATGCCATTCTCGATGCCGCCGAGGCCATTCTCAACGAGGAAGGGCTGGCGGGGTTTTCCATAGAGGCGGTGGCGCGGCGGGCGCGGGCGGGCAAGCCGACCATCTATCGCTGGTGGCCGACCAAAACCGCGCTGCTGCTCGATGTCTATCAGCGCTTCAAGAACACCCGGCCCTTCCCCGACACCGGATCGCTGGAAGGCGACCTCAAGGCGTTCCTCAACAATCAGCTCATCGGCTTCTGGCAGGACAGGCTCTGCGGCACCGTGTTCCGCTCGATCATTGCCGAAGCGCAGGGCGATGACGATGCAGCGCAAGCCCTGTTCGCCTATGAGCGCGGGCGGCGCAAATTCGCCGAGCAGATCATCGAGCGCGCGAAGGCACGCGGGGAAGTCAGCGCCGAGTTCAACGGCGCCGTCGTCATCGAACTGCTCGCCGGTTTTGCCTGGCACAGGCTCCTGACCGGACGGCTGAACAACTCAGACGAGGATATCGACGCGGTCGTCGCCATGATAATGGCTGCGGCGAAAAACGGCCTTCGCAGCTAGGGCAAAAAAAGGAACCCCGGCGGTGAGGCCGGGGTTGTTGTCTTTTTCGAAGGTCGGGGAGGCTTAGATGCCGCCCTGAGCCTCGACGGCGGCGGCGAGATCGGCATCGTCGATCACGATCTCGGTGCCTTCCTTGATCTCGTCGATCGCCGCTTCATAGCTCTGATAAAGAACCTGCTGGGCGACCTGCTGACGCACCTGGTCGAGCGGAGGCGCCTCGGAGACGCGGCGCTCCTCGAGCTGGATCAGATGCCAGCCGAACTGGCTCTGCACCGGCTGGGAGAGCTCGCCTTCTTCAAGCGCAAACGCCGCTTCCTCGAATTCGGGCACCATCATGCCGGTCGAAAAGAACCCAAGATCGCCGCCATTGGCCGCGGTGCCGTCCGTGCCGTATTCGGCGGCGGCGTCGGCGAATTCACGGCCGCCTTCGATTTCGGCGCGGATTTCGTTGGCTTCCTCTTCGGTTTCGACCAGGATGTGACGGGCGCGCACTTCCGGGACGGGCTCGTATTCGGCGACCAGTTCGTCATAGGCGGCCTGGATGGCCTCCTCGGTCACTTCGGTTTCCACGATCTGGTTGAAGAATTCGCGGCGCAGCGCCTGCTCTTCGAGATAGGCCAGGCGACGGGCGAAATCCTCGCTCTCGGCCAGACCGTCCTCGCGGGCGGCATCGGCCATGAGCTTCATGTCGATCATGACGGTCAGAAGGAAGGCGCGGCGCTGCTCGGCGGGCACCGACTGCAGTTCGGCCTGCAGTTCTTCGGCGGCCAGCATGAGATCGCCTTCGGTGATCTCCTCGCCCCCCACGGTTGCGAGCACGGTGGCCGGATCGACAGGCTCGGCAACGACTTCAGGCGCGGGCTGAGCGGTGGGCGCCTCGGTCGTCGCGGGGGCTTCGGTGGTCGCCGGCGCCGGTTCTTCGGCGGCGGGCGCAGGCGCTTCGGGCGTCTCCTGGGCCAGAACCGGAGCTGCGGCGAGCGAGGCCGCGAGCACTGCAGGCACCAGCGCCGCACGGAGCAGGCTTGCCACCGGGGCGGCGAAATCGGATGACATGATGAGAACTCTCCTTTTTTGAGATCGGGCCCCCCATCGCCCGAACCGATTGTCCGTAGACGCGTTTAGGCCCGGACTTTGGCGCTGGTTTGGCGGATTTTGCGAACGTTGACAACCCTTGGTGGCACTCTTACATCTCCTGCCGACTATTTCCCGCGCCTTGACGGTGTGCTTCAGACAACCGTCTTTCAACGCGTTTATTGAGATAACCGGGAACGCCGCTTCGGCCCGTACCGGCGTATACAACAGGTTCTAAGGACACTTCTTCATGGCTTTTGCTGCGCTCGCCCGGAAGTTCTTCGGTTCGGCAAACGATCGACGCGTCAGGCGCTACCAGGCCAATGTCGACGCCATCAACGCTCTGGAAGCCGAATACGAAAAGCTCAGCGACGATCAGCTTCGCGCCAAGACCGCCGAGTTCAAGGAAAAGATCGCCGGCGGTGCCAAGCTCGCCGATGTTCTGGTTCCCGCCTTCGCCACGGTGCGCGAGGGCTCCAAGCGCGCTCTGGGCATGCGCCATTTCGACGTGCAGTTGATCGGCGGCATGGTGCTCAACGAGCGCGCCATCACCGAAATGCGCACCGGCGAGGGCAAGACCCTGGTCGCAACCCTTGCGGCCTATCTCAATGCGCTCGAAGGCAAGGGCGTCCATGTGGTCACCGTCAACGACTATCTCGCTCGCCGCGACAGCGAATGGATGGGCCGGCTCTACCAGTTCCTGGGGCTGACCACCGGCGTCATCGTCCATGGCCTCAACGACATGGAGCGCAAGGCGGCCTACGACGCCGACATCACTTACGGCACCAATAACGAGTTCGGCTTCGACTATCTGCGCGACAACATGAAGTACACGCGCTCCCAGATGGTGCAGCGCGGACACAATTACGCGATCGTCGACGAAGTGGACTCGATCCTGATCGACGAAGCGCGCACCCCGCTGATCATCTCGGGTCCCTCCCAGGACCGGTCCGAGCTCTACAAGACCATCGACAAATACATCCCGCTGCTGGTCGAAGACGATTACACGATCGACGAAAAGCACCGGGCGGCGACCTTCACCGACCAGGGCATCGAAAAGCTCGAGGAGATCCTCGAGCGCGATGGCGTCATCAAGGGCGGCTCGCTCTATGACATCGACAACGTCTCGATCGTCCACCACCTCAATTCGGCCTTGAAGGCGCACAAGATCTTCACCCGCGACAAGGACTATATCGTCCGCAATGACGAGGTGGTGATCATCGACGAGTTCACCGGCCGCATGATGCCGGGGCGTCGCTTCTCGGAAGGCCTGCACCAGGCGCTCGAGGCCAAGGAAGGCGCCAAGATCCAGCCGGAAAACCAGACACTGGCCTCGATCACCTTCCAGAACTATTTCCGGCTTTACACCAAACTTGCCGGCATGACCGGTACCGCCGACACCGAGGCGGCCGAATTCGCCGACATCTACGGGCTGGACGTGGTGACCATCCCCACCAACCTTCCCATCGCCCGTATCGACGAGAACGACCAGATCTACCGCTCGGTGGAAGAAAAATTCCAGGCAATCACCGATGAGGTGGTCGAATGCCGCCAGCGCAACCAGCCTGTGCTGGTGGGCACCACTTCGATCGAACGCAGCGAGATGCTGGCCGACTTTTTGAAGAAAAAGGGCATCAAGGACCTCCAGATCCTCAATGCCCGCCATCACGAGCAGGAAGCCCAGATCATCGCCGAAGCGGGCGTTCCGGGGGCCGTGACCATCGCCACCAACATGGCCGGGCGCGGCACCGACATTCAGCTCGGCGGCAATCTCGACATGCGCATCGCAAACGAATGCGAAGGGCTCGAGGGCGAGGCACGCGAGAAAAAGATTGCCGAGATCAAGGCCGATATCGCCAAGAAGAAGGAAGAGGCGCTGGCCGCCGGCGGGCTGATGGTGATCGGTACCGAACGGCACGAAAGCCGCCGCATCGACAACCAGCTCCGCGGCCGTTCGGGCCGCCAGGGCGATCCCGGGCGTTCGAAGTTCTTCGTCTCGCTCCAGGACGATTTGATGCGCCGCTTCTTCCCCGAGCGTATGGAAAAGATTCTCACCTCGCTCGGCCTCAAGGATGGCGAGTCGATTTCCGACGCCATGGTCACCAAGGCCATCGAACGCGCCCAGACACGGGTGGAGGCGCACAATTTCGACATCCGCAAGAACATTCTCAAATACGACGACGTGATGAACGATCAGCGCAAGGTGATCTTCGAACAGCGCAAGGAGCTGATGGACGCCGAAACGGTGACCGACACCATCACCGACATGCGCCACGACGTCGTGGATTCGCTCATCGCCAAATCGTGCCCCGACCGCTCCTATCCCGAGCAGTGGAACATCGAACAGCTTGGCGCGGCCTGCAAAACCTATCTCGGCATCGAGCCGCCCCTGGCCCAGTGGGTCGATGAAGAAGGCATGGATGTGAGCGAGCTGCGCGAGCGCATCGTCACCATGGCCGACGAATATGCGGCCGCCAAGGCCGAACGGGTCGGCCCGGAAAACATGCGCCAGATCGAAAAGAGCTTCATCCTGCAATCGATCGACGGGCTGTGGCGCGAGCATCTGATCACCCTCGACCATCTTTCCAAGGTCGTGGGCTGGCGCGGGCTTGCCCAGCGCGATCCGCTCAACGAATACAAGCAGGAAGCCTTCGAGCTTTTCTCCCAGCTCCTGGGCAATCTGCGCGAGCTGGTGACGACCCAGATGAGCCATTTCGAGCTGCGTCCCGCTCCACCGCAGGAGCCGGACCAGAGCCAGCTCCGCGAAACCCATATCGACCCCACCACGGGCGAGAACGAGGTGCGTGACGATGGTCCCAAGGGGCAGTTGAGCCCTGAAGTGATGGCCCGCACACGCCGGAACGATCCGTGCCCCTGCGGGTCGGGCAAGAAGTTCAAGCACTGCCACGGCGCGTTCTGACCTTCGGAACCGCAATCAATGTCGAAAAATCCCCGGTCTAACGGCCGGGGATTTTTCTTTTGCCCTGCTCACGGACGCGGAACCGGCATGGGCGGCATGGCGTTTTCACCACTCGCCTGGCATTCCTATCGCAATCCTGCATCGAAATCGTAAGATCGGCTTGCCCGGCCCAACCTCGGGCGGCGTGTGGGGGAAGTTTTTGACTTACGAACAGATCGTCCTTTTTGTCCTTCTCGTTCTGGTGCTTGCCGGTCTTCTCTGGGGCAGGTGGCGCTACGATCTGGTGGCCTTTTCGGCGCTGATCCTGGGCGTGATCCTCGGCGTGGTGCCGGTGGAGACCGCGTTTTCCGGCTTTGGCGATCAGGCGACGATCATCGTCGCCCTCGTCCTGATCGTTACCGCCGGCTTGTCGCGCTCGGGGGCCGTCGACCTTGTTACCCGGTATGCGATCTCGGCGGAGCGGAGTCTCCCCGCCCATATCTCGATCCTGAGCACCCTGGGGGCGGCGCTTTCGGGATTCATGAACAATGTCGCGGCCTTGGCGCTGCTCATGCCGGTCGATCTACAGGCGGCGCAAAAGGCGGGACGATCGCCGGCGCCCTCGCTCATGCCGCTCGCCTATGCGACCATTCTGGGCGGCCTCGTCACGCTGATCGGCACCCCTCCCAACATCATTGTCTCGACCTACCGGCAGGATGCCTTGGGCGAAGGCTACAAAATGTTCGATTTTGCCCCGGTGGGATTGTTGATCGCCATCGTCGGGGTGGTTTTCATTTCGCTTTGGGGCTGGCGGCTGCTGCCTAACCGTGGTGGAAAACAGGGCGCGGTGGCAGAATTGCGCGCCTCGGGAACCTATACCGCCGAACTGGTTGTGACCGAGCGGTCCAAGGCGGTCGGGCAAAAGGTGCGCGATCTCGATGAGGCCGCCAACGAGCATGATTGCGTCATCGCCGGACTTATCCGGCGCAACCGGCGCTTGGCGGGACGGGCGCGGGCCACCACCATCAAGGATGGCGATCTTCTGGTGGTCTACGGCACGCCCGATGCGCTCAGCGCATTGGCCGGAGCCCTGGGGCTCGACCATCAGGGAAAATCGGGTGAGCGGGCCGAGCTCTCGTCCGATTTGCGGATGATGGAAGCGATCGTTGCTGCGGACAGCCGTCTCGTGGACCGTTCGGCAAATGACATCCGGATGTTGCGGGGGCAGGGGCTGTCACTGCTGGGAATCTCTCGCCAGGGGCGAATCTTGACCGAACGCGTGCGGCGCACCCCGCTCCAGATCGGCGACGTGCTGCTGCTGTTGGGCCAGTCTGAAACCATGGATGATGCGGTGGCGCGGCTGGGGCTGTTGCCCATGGCGTCATCAGTATCCATCGTCAGGCACGAAAAGGGATTGCTGGCGGCGGGCCTGTTCTTTGGCGGGGTGGTCGCCAGCAGCTTTGCGCTCGTGCCTCTGCCCATCGCGCTGGGCGCGGTGTGCATCCTGTACGTATTGCTCGATATTTTGCCGGTGCGCGACATCTACGATGCGGTGGAGTGGCCGGTGATCGTGTTGCTGGGCGCTCTGCTTCCGGTGGGTGCGGCGCTGGAAACATCGGGCGCCACGGCGCTGCTTGCGCAGTATCTGGCAGGAGTGGGCCAGCATCTTCCCGGATGGGTTGCGCTTGCCGCCATCCTGGTTGTGACGATGGTGCTTTCGGACGTGCTCAACAATGCGGCCACGGCGGTGATCGCCGCGCCATTGGCGCTGGCGCTGGCGCAATTGCTCGGGCTCAATCCCGACAGCTTCCTCATGGCGGTGGCAATCGGGGCGAGTTGCGCATTCCTTACCCCGATCGGGCACCAGAACAGCGCCTTGATCATGGGGCCCGGCGGGTACCGCTTCGCCGATTACGTTCGGCTCGGATTGCCGCTCGAAATCATCGTGGTGATCGTCGCGGTGCCGGCCATAATGGTGTTCTGGCCGCTTTAAGTCCGGGATTTATCCCCCAGCACATCGCGCAGGCTGGTGGTGGCCGAGCCTGGACGCAGCGGTTTTTGCTGGTTTTCGTGCGGAGCCCAGCCCGAAAGCCAAAGGATTTCCAATGTCGCGCGCACCCGCCCGTCGGGATCGGAGAATTTTTCCGCATAGATCTCGGCCGCCCGCATCAGGTGACGCGCGGTCAAAAACCGCTGACCCCGGTCCAAAAGCGGATTGGTGGCGCCGATCGCGCGAAGCTCGTCGAACAGCGCCAGCGGCGTACGGTACCGCACCGTGTGGGTTTCGAGATCGGTGACGGGCAGGGCAAAGCCGGCGCGCTGGAGCAGGGCGCCGGCGTCACGCACGTCGATCATCGGCGCCACGCGCGGGATCACGCCGCCCAGCATCTCCACATCGGCAGCCAGGAACGCGTCGCGGAGTTCGGTGAGCGTGCGCCCGCCCACCAATGCGGCGATCAGCAGCCCGTCGGGGGCCAGGTGCCGCCGCAGACTGGCGAGAAAGCCGGGCACGTCGTTGACGGTCTGCAGGTCGAGCAGGGAAACGATAAGATCGTAATCGGATTCGGGGAGAACAAGACGTTCGGGATCGACGCTGGCAAATCCCGAAACCGGAACGAGTGTCGAGACGATTTCAAATTCGATCCCGCCATTGGCCGAATGCGCCGTTTTGGGCAGCAGCCTTGGGTCGGGTCCCATGATGAGCGCTCTGGAAAAATCGCGCGTCACCGGCGCCAGCCGATCGGCCAGGTCCGCGATGACGAGATCGGTCACGAAATCGGAAGCGCCATTGCGGCGCGCGACATTGGCAGCAAGCCGGGCGCGATCGAAAACCAGGGGAGGCTGGGTGGTCATGGTGAGCCCCATATGGCGCGCAGACATGCGCCGTGCAATGATCGGCACTTATGGAGAGACAAACCGGGCTTGTCAAAACGGGTTGGGCTGGGGCGCGCGCCTTGATCGGCGGTCTGGGCGCGCTCGTCCTCGATACAGCCTTCCCGCCGGTCTGCCTTGCCTGCTCTGATGCGGTTGCCACACCCGATGGGCTATGCCCTGACTGCTGGCGTCAGCTCGTTCCCATTTCGACGCCTTACTGCCCCGTCCTCGGCCTGCCCTTTGCCGCAGACATGGGCGCGGGCGCGCTTTCGGTGCAGGCTATCGCCAATCCGCCGCCGTTCGATCGCGCGCGCTCGGCGGTGGCCTATACCGATCTCGCCCGCAAGCTGGTCTCTAAGATGAAATATTCAGACAGGCCAGAGATCGCCCTGTTCTGCGGACGCATGATGGCGGCGGCCGGGCACGAACTTCTCGGCCCCGACGCTGTGCTGGTGCCCGTTCCGCTGCATCGCTCGCGTCAGCGTGAGCGGCGTTACAATCAGTCTGCCGAACTGGCGCGGGCCGTGGCCCGGCTTGCAAAATCGCCCCTCCATACCGATCTGATCATAAGGCACCGGCGCACCATCCAGCAGGTGGGCCTCAACGCCGCCCAGCGCGCCCGCAATGTCGAAGGCGCCTTCCGCGTCGACCTCAAGCGGCTGGATCGACTTGCCGGGCGGCGCGTTGTGCTCATCGACGATGTGCTGACGACAGGCGCCACGGTTTCAGCCGCAGCCAAGGTGCTCAAGCGGGCCGGCGTGAGCCATGTGGATGTGCTCAGCTTTGCGCGTTGTCTTCGATACCGATATGGCAGTATAACTGCCCGATCTGATGGAGTTTGAAGTTCTATGCAAAAGGTCGAAATCTATACGACCCCCACATGCCCCTACTGCCACGCCGCCAAGGCGCTTTTGAGCGACAAGGGCGTGGAGTACCAGGAGATCACCGTGCTCGATCCGGCGCTGCGCGAGAAAATGACCCAGCGCGCCCATGGCCGTCGCACCGTGCCGCAGATTTTCGTCGGCGAAACCCATGTGGGCGGCTATGACGATCTGGCCGCGCTCGAACGCCAGGGCAAGCTCGATCCCCTGCTTGAGGGTGCGGCGTGAGCGAAAAGGTTACCGTCGCTCTCGTCCAGATGAATTCGGGACTCGAGGCCGGCGCCAATCTGGCTGAAATCGCCCGCCGGGCCGCCGAGGCCAGGGAGGCGGGGGCCGCCTACATCCTCACCCCGGAAATGAGCGTCGTCTTTGCCGAAAACCGCGCCGGCCTCGCTCAGCGTGCCGCTGGCTGGGAGGGCAATCCCGACATTTCCCGCCTGGCCGAGATCGCCCGGGAGAACGCGCTGTTCCTCCATATCGGTTCGCTCGCCATCGCGCTGGAGGACGGGCGGTTCGCCAACCGCTCGGTTCTGTTCGCGCCCAGCGGCGAGATTTTGGCGACCTACGACAAGATCCACCTCTTCGACGCCGACCTGCCGGGCATAAACGCCTATCGCGAAAGCGCCACGTATGCCGGCGGCGAAAACGCCGTTCTCGCCGATCTCGGTGCATTCACGCTGGGCTTTTCCATCTGCTACGACATGCGCTTTGCAGCGCTCTACCGGGCTCTGGCCCAGGCCGGCGCGCAGGTGATCGCGGTGCCCGCGGCCTTTACCGTTCCGACCGGTCAAGCCCATTGGCATGTGCTGCTGCGCGCCCGGGCCATCGAAACCGGCTGTTTCATCCTCGCCGCTGCCCAAGGTGGGCAACATGCCAACGGCCGGGCGACCTATGGCCATTCCCTGGTCGTTGCGCCCTGGGGTGAAGTAATCGCCGAAGCCAATGGCGATCAGCCGGGCCTGGTTATCGCCACCCTTGAGCTTGACGCCGTTGCCTCGGCGCGCCAAAGGGTTCCCGCGCTCGCCAATGGGCGCGATTTTGAACTGCCAGCGAGGATCTCAGGGTGATCCAGTATACGCTCACCTGCGAAGCCCATCACAAGTTCGACGCCTGGTTCCGCAATGCGGATGCCTATGACGATCAGGCGGCGCGCGGAATTCTCACCTGTCCGGTGTGCAATTCCCACCGGATCGAAAAGGCCCTGATGGCTCCCGCAGTCTCAACCAAAAACGAAACGGTTTCGCTCTCTTCGGGTCATCCCGACCACGCCAAATTCCTCGAAGCCATGCGCGCCCTGCGCAAGAAGATGACGGCCGATGCCGATTATGTCGGCGACAAATTCGCCGAGGAAGCGCGCAAGATCCACTACGAGGAAGCCGAAGCGCGCGGCATTTACGGCGAAGCGACCCGCGACGAGGTTTCGAGCCTTCTGGAAGAAGGCATCGAATTCATGCCGCTCCCCAACGTGCCCGACGAGCACAACTAAAGGTTAGGCCGAAGGCTTCTCCAGCAGCAGCATGTAGTTGACCGCCATGTCGCGGCTCTTGCCCCATTGGTTCCTGAGCGGATTGAAGGTCACGCCGGTCTTGTCGATCACCCGCATGCCATTCCGTCCCGTGATCGAGGTGATCTCTTCGGGCGTCACGAGCTTTTCGTATTGGTGGGTGCCCTTGGGCAACCACCCCAGCACCCGCTCCGCGCCCACGATGGCCAGCGCATAGGCGCGCGCCGTCCTGTTGATCGTGGCGACGAACATCAGCCCGCCGGGCCTGACCAGCCTGCAGCAGCTTTGAAGATAGAGCGGCACGTCGGCCACGTGCTCGACAACTTCCATGTTGAGCACCACGTCGAATTGCTCCCCCGCCTCGGCCAAGGCTTCGGAGGTCGTGGCGCGATAGTCGATATCGAGCCCGGATTGCTCGGCATGAAGCGCGGCGATCTTGACGTTCTTTTCCCCCGCATCGGCGCCCACCACCGTCGCTCCAAGCCGCGCCATGGGCTCGCACAGCAGGCCCCCGCCGCAGCCGATATCGAGAAAGCGCAGCCCCTCGAACGGGCGCATCTGATTGCCGTCCCGCCCGAAATGAGCCAGCACATGCTCGCGGATATAGGCGAGGCGCACGGGGTTGAACTTGTGCAGCGGCCGGAACTTGCCCTTGGGGTCCCACCAATCCTCGGCCATCTTGTGGAAGCGGTCGATCTCGTCGGGGCTGATGGTGGTGCTCATGGGCTCATCCTTTTCGCTTGGAGCCAGAGGTGACCCTCAACGCCACGCAAGTCAAGCGATCCGTATTGCAAGGCGGGCCGCTTTGTCGTACTCACCGCGCCACAACCGTACGGTCCGTTACGGCTGATAGGTAAGGTCTGGGTCATGGCGCGTATTGTGATGAAGTTCGGCGGCACGTCCGTCGCCAATGTCGAGCGGATCCGGCAGGCGGCCCAGCACGTCAAACGCGAGGTCGAGGCCGGTCATGAGGTTGCCGTGGTGGTTTCGGCCATGGCGGGCAAGACCAATGAGCTGGTGGGCTGGTGCACCGAGGCTTCCCCGCTGCACGACGCGCGCGAATACGACGCCGTTGTCGCCTCGGGCGAGCAGGTGACGGCGGGGCTGATGGCGATCGTGCTCTCGGATATGGGCATCCAGTCGCGCTCCTATGCCGGCTGGCAGGTGCCGATCAAGACCGACGATGCCCATGGCTCGGCCCGAATCACCGATATCGACCCGAAGAATTTGAACGAACGGATGAGTTCGGGCTGGGTGCCCGTTGTCACCGGCTTCCAGGGCATTTCCGACAAGAACCGCATCACGACGCTCGGACGCGGCGGGTCTGATACTTCGGCGGTGGCGATGGCTGCCGCGGTCAAGGCGGATCGCTGTGATATCTATACCGATGTCGATGGCGTCTACACCACCGATCCACGCATCGCGCCCAAGGCCAAGCGCCTCGAGCGCGTGAGTTTCGAAGAAATGCTCGAAATGGCCTCTCTGGGCGCCAAGGTGCTCCAGACCCGGTCGGTGGAACTGGCCATGGCCCAGGGCGTGCGTCTTGTCGTGCGTTCGACTTTCGAGGACCCCACGGCCGGCAACGCTCCGGGCAGTGAATGGGGTATGACGGGCACGCTTGTTTGCGATGAGGATGAGATCATGGAAAAGCAGATCGTTTCGGGCGTCACCCTTGCGCGGGCCGAAGCCAAGATCACCTTGCGCAAGGTCAAGGACAAGCCCGGCGTCGCCGCCTCGGTGTTCGGCCCGCTCGCCGATGCGCGGATCGTCGTCGATATGATCGTCCAGAACATTTCCGAGGACGGGCAGACCACCGACATCACCTTCACCATCCCCGACAGCGAATTCGACAAGGCGCTCAAGGTGCTCAAATCGGCGCCCGAGCTCGAATACGAGTCGATTTCGGGCTCCAAGGGTGGCGCCAAGATTTCCGTGGTCGGCGTGGGCATGCGCTCGCATGCGGGCGTTGCAGCCTCCATGTTCCGGGCGCTTTCGGAAAAAGGAATCAACATCCAGTTGATCACCACATCCGAAATCAAGACCTCGGTGCTGATCGATGAGGAATATGCGGAGCTTGCAGTTCGGGCTCTGCATACCTATTACGGATTGGACAAGACCGAGGGGTGATCCTCATCGGGTGGGCAATCTGTAGGGCGGGCATCCGCCGGGCGAAATGGTGATGGCAACAGCAATTGGCGGACCACGCATTCTCCTGCGCCAGTTGCGCGAAACCATGGCCGAGCCCTTGGCCAGCCAGGAACGCCTCGACAAGATCGTCGATCTGATCGCCCAGAACATGCGGGCCGATGTGTGCTCGTTCTACGTTCTGCGTGACGACGGCGCACTCGAGCTTTTCGCCACCCATGGCCTCAAGCGCGATGCCGTGCACATCACCACCCTGCGTCTGGGCGAGGGCCTTGTGGGCCTGATCGCCGCCGAGGCCGAGCCCCTGAGCCTTCAGAACGCGCCCGAGCATCCCTCATTCGCCTATCGCCCGGAAACGGGCGAAGATCCGTTCTTTTCGTTCCTTGGCGTGCCCGTGCTGCGGGCCGGGCAGACGCTCGGCGTACTCGTCGTTCAGAATTCGGAACGCCGCATCTATGGTGAGGATGAAACCGAGGCGCTGCTGACCACGGCAACGCTCCTGGCTGAAATGATTTCGACCGCAGATTTCGACGCGCTGGTCAAGCCCGGATCCGACATCGATCTGCGCCGTCCGCGCATGTTCGAGGGCGTGGCCTTTTCCGAAGGCATCGCGCTCGGTCAGGTGGTGCTGCATGATCCGCGTGTGGTGGTCACCAATTTCGTTGCCGACGATACCGACGCCGAAAAGGCGCGCCTTGAGGCGGCGCTGGAAACCATGCGCGTTTCCATCGATGGAATGCTCGCAACCGGCGATATGCAGATCCCCTCGGACCACCGCGAAATCCTCGAAAGCTATCGCCTCTTTGCTCATGATCGGGGCTGGGTGCGCCGGCTCGAGGAAGCCATCGAATCCGGGCTCACCGCCGAGGCCGCGGTCGAGCGGGTGCAGAACGATACCCGCGCGCGCATGCTGCGCCAGACCGACCCCTATATCCGCGAGCGGCTGCACGATCTGGACGATCTCGCCAACCGCCTGCTGCGCATCATCACGGCCGATGGCTCGGTGGCGGGCAAGGAGCTGCCGGATAACGCCATTCTGGTCGCCCGCAATATGGGTCCGGCCGAACTGCTCGAATATGACCGGACCAAGCTGCGGGCCGTGGTGCTCGAGGAAGGGGCCGCCACCGCGCATGTGGCCATTGTCGCGCGCTCGGTGGGCCTTGTCGCGGTCGGGCAGGCCGAGAACATCGTTTCCATGGGCGAGGACGGGGACGACATCATCGTCGATGGCTATACCGGGGCCGTGCATCTGCGCCCGACCCCGGATATCGAAGCCACCTATATCGACAAGGTCCGGCTTTCGGCCAAGCGGCGCGCCCATTATGCGGCGCTCAAGGATACGCCTCCGGTCACCAGGGACGGGGTGCGCATAACCCTATTGCACAATTCAGGGCTTCTGGCCGACATGCCGATGCTGGAGGAAACCGGTGCGGAAGGCGTGGGACTGTTCCGCACCGAACTCCAGTTCATGATCGCGAGCAAGATGCCGCGCGTCAAAGACCAGGTCGAGCTCTATTCGGAAGCCATGCGCCTGGTGGGCGAAAAACCCATCGTCTTCCGTCTGCTCGATATTGGGGGCGATAAGGTCGTCCCCTATATGCGCTCGATGGCCGAGGAAAACCCGGCCATGGGCTGGCGCTCGCTGCGCCTGGCGCTCGACCGGCCGGCTTTGCTGCGCACCCAGGTGCGGGCCCTGCTGCAGGCCGCCAATGGCAGGGCGCTCAAACTCCTGGTCCCCATGGTCACCGAAACCACCGAATTCCTCAAGGTCAAGCGCTTCATCCTGCGCGAAATCGAGCGGCTGCCGCGCCTGGGGTTTCCCAAGCCCGAAACGCTCGAGATCGGCGCGATGATCGAGGTGCCCTCACTGCTCTTCGAACTCGACCGGCTGCTGCCGGAGGCCGATTTCGTCTCCATCGGCTCGAACGATCTCATCCAGTTCCTGACCGCCGCCGACCGGGCCAATCCGCGGGTGGCGCGCAATTACGACGCTATCGCCCGGCCGCGCCTGCGCGCACTCAAGCTCATTGTCGATGCGGCGGGCAAATACGGCAAGCCGGTTACCATGTGCGGGGAACTCGCAGGGCGGGCCATCGAGGCCATGGCGCTGCTCTCGATCGGCATGACCCGGCTGTCCATGGGTGCCTCATCGGTCGGGCCGATCAAGGAAATGATCCTGGGGCTTGACCTTGAAGCGCTCAAGGCCGAAATGAGCGATTACCTCGACAATGGCGATACCGACGGCTCCGCCCGCGAGCTGCTGAGTGAATTCGCCGAGCGCCACTCCATCCCCGTTTAGGGGTTCAAGCGCCTTTTTCCGGATTTGACCACGATGGCAGGATTGCCCACAGACAAGCTCGACGCCCTCGAACGCCGCTTCGATTCCATCGAACACGCGATGAGCGCCAATCCCGATCCCGACAAATATGTCGAGCTCTCCAAGGAGTATGCCGAGCTTTCCCCCATGGTCGCCAAGGTGCGCGAATATCGCACGGCGCTGTCCGATCTGGCGGGGGCCGAGGAATTGGCCAAATCCGGCGATAAGGAAATGGCCGAACTGGCCTATGAGGAGATCGGCGAACTCAAGGAGCGGATCGAAGCGCTGTTTCAGGAGATCCGCATCATGCTCCTGCCCAAGGATGCGGCGGACGAAAAGAGCGCCATCCTCGAAGTGCGCGCCGGCACCGGCGGCGACGAGGCGGCGCTGTTTGCTGGCGATCTGTTCAGGATGTATCAGCGCTACGCCCAGGACCAGGGCTGGAAGGTCACGGTCATGGAAGCCTCCGAGGGCGATGCCGGGGGCTACAAGGAAATCATCGCCAACGTTTCGGGCGCGGGGGTGTTCGCCAAGCTCAAATATGAATCGGGCGTCCATCGCGTGCAGCGTGTGCCCGAAACCGAGGCCTCGGGCCGCATCCATACCTCGGCAGCCACCGTTGCGGTGCTGCCCGAAGTCGAGGACATCGATATCGAAATCCGCAACGAGGATATCCGCATCGATACCATGCGCGCCTCGGGCGCCGGCGGGCAGCACGTCAACACCACTGATTCGGCGGTGCGCATCACCCATATCCCCACCGGCATCGTCGTCACCTCGGCGGAAAAATCACAGCACCAGAACCGCGCCAACGCCATGAAGGTCCTGCGCGCCCGTCTCTATGACGAGCAGCAGCAAAAGGCATCCTCCGAGCGGGCGGAAAGCCGCAAGAGTCAGGTGGGGTCGGGCGACCGGTCCGAGCGCATCAGGACTTATAATTTCCCGCAGGGACGCGTCACCGATCACCGGATCAATCTCACGCTTTACAAGCTCCCCCAGATCATCACTGGTGAAGCGCTGGGCGAGGTGATCGATGCGCTGATTACTGAAAACCAGGCCGCGCAGCTGGCGGCCATGGAGCAGGGCTGAGAAGAATCAGAAAACCCCGACTGCCGCGTCGGCCCAGATGAGCAGGAAGGCAAAGAGCGCCAGCGCGGCGCCCGCCGCCCGCACCCATGGAGACAGCCGCAGACGGAAGAGGATTTCCATCGCCAGCCCGAGCGCGCCGAGAAGAATGGCCGCGAACAGGAAGTCCTCGGATCCCCACGCCACTTCGGTGGTAAATTGCATGGCAATCAGCGGGACGATCAGGATCAGGGCAAGGCTGCCCCAAAGAGCGGCGCGCCAGCGGCTCTGGCGCCAGGCGGGATAGGAAGAAAGATGCTGGTTCACGGCGTTCGTCCGCAACAACTGGCTCGTGCGCCCATTCTGCCAGCCCATTCGCGGCTTTTTTAGGATGAGCGAAAGAGACGGCCGGACCTGGCGCACCCTTCCAAGCGCGATGGGCGAGGTGATCGCGCAACTGCCGGGCCATGGAACAGGCCTAATTCTGCCCGCCCTTGAGTCGCTTCTTGCGGAAGAACACCAGCCGCGCCAAAAGCTTGAACAGCGGGTTGGTGAGCAGCAGATCCAGGGCCCAGTTCGGCGCGAAGCGCTCGAAAACGAGGCGCTGGATGTGCTTGGCGCGGAAGCGCGGATAAGCCCTGGCGATCGCTGTGGCGGGATGTGGGCCGCCCTCGTCGTGGGCTATGATCGCCTCGGCCAACAGATTTCCATAGTGATCGGCGGTGTGGATACCCCCGGCCGAGAGCGGGGAAACGGTTCCCGCGGCGTCGCCGAGGAGAATGACGTTGCCCGCCGAAACCGGGTCGACCACCCCGCCAATCGGGATCAGTCCCCCGCGCCGGGCGATGATAGTTTCCCGCGCAAGCCCGAACATCGGGCCGATGCGTGCGATAAAGGCGTCGATATCGGGCGTTGCGGGCGATCGGGTGGCAAGGCCCACCTGCACCACCTCGACGCCCGGCACCACCCAGCCGATATAACCGCGCGCGAAATCCTGGTTGAGAAAGCAGTGGAACGCGTCGGTTGCGGGCAGGTCGGCGCTGGCGAATTCGGCTTCGACACCGACGAGGAACTCCCGGTTCTGGCCCAGCCCGAAGGCCTTGGCGACCGCCGATCGCGGCCCGTCGGCACCAATCAGATAGCGCCCCTTTAACCCCGACTGGGGCAGCGTTATGCCGCCTTCGGGCAGGAGAGTCGCGCCAGGAAAGGCACATCCAAGCCGGATTTCGACGCCCGCCGCCACTGCCCTCTGCGCCAGGTGGCGCAGCATGGCCGGTGTGTCGGTAGCGAGAAAGAAATAATCGTCCGATGTGAGTTCGATGTGCTCGAGAGAGGGGGAATAGAGCCGCACCCGGGAGATCGGCCGGGTGAGGTGGGCTGGCAGGTCCAGCCCGGCGGCGGCTTCCTTGACCACGATGCCGGTTGTGTGACACGCCTGCCCAGGCTCTTTCTTGCGCTCGATAACCAGCACCCTGCGGCCCGCCTGAGCGAGCCGGCGCGCGCAGGCGAGCCCGGCAAAGCTCGCGCCGACAATGATGGCGTCATAAATCACGGCGTGTTCCCCCGATTCTACCGGCACCGAGCAAGCAGGGTGTCGGTGTCTTTTTTGGGACAATCCGCTTGACGGAAGCGCTGTGGAAGGGGTGAAACGGCCTACCGTGATCCGCACCGGCTTTTCCATGTCCCAAACCATTGGCCAGACCTGGCGTACCCTCCGCGACCGGCTGGCGGCCGCCGATCTGCCCACCCCCGCACTCGATGCGCGGCTTTTGGTCCGCCATGTCCTCGGGCTTGACGAAACCGGGTTGATCGCCTCGGAAACCGATCCCTTTCCGCCCGATAAGGCCGATCCTCTCGCCGCCCTGTTCGCCCGCCGCCTTGAGGGTGAGCCCGTCGCCCGCATCCGCGGTGTGCAGGAGTTCTATGGCCTCGATTTCGGTCTCAACGCCGCCACCCTGATCCCGCGTCCTGAAACCGAAATGCTCGTCGATTTCGGCATCGATGCGCTCAAAGATCGATCCAATCCTCGCATCCTCGATCTGGGCACCGGGACCGGATGCATCGTCCTCTCGCTGCTCGCCAACATCCCCGGCGCCACTGGGGTCGGCGTCGATATCTCCCCCGAGGCAATCGGGCAGGCCCGCGCCAATGCCCAGGCCTTGGACCTTGGCGAGCGATTTGAAACCCGAGAGGGGAGCTGGTTCGCGCCGTTGGGCGGCGAATCGTTCGACCTCATCGTTTCCAATCCGCCTTATATCGAAAGCGCGGTGATCGAAACGCTCGAGCCCGGCGTGCGCCGGTTCGATCCCCCGGCCGCCCTCGATGGCGGCCCCGATGGGCTGGCGCCCTATCGGGTGATCGCCCGGAGCGCGGGCGATTATCTGCGTCCCGGCGGCGCGCTTGCCCTTGAAATCGGGTACGACCAGGGCCACATGGTGAAAGCACTGCTGCAGCAAGCAGGATTTTCATCCCCTTTGGTTGCCAGAGACCTTGCAGGACATGACCGGATGGTCACCGCCCGGGCGCAGAAATGACACAGCGCTCGCGCCAATTTGCAGCAGGCCAATATTTTTCTTGGAAACCGAAGGATATGCGGTTAGGTTGCCCATGCTGACGCGGTGCTTGGTCATCGCGGTGGACCCCACCCTGACATCGGCGGCTCAAAATTGCCGGCAGCGGAACCGACCTCCCTTAGGGTCGGCATCAGCATTTGACAGGGTCGGAGATCACGCAGCCTTTTTGGGGCAACCAGAGAGAGCGATCGGCATAGCGCGGCCCCCTTATTGGGTTCCGTGTCCGCCGTGCCCTGCGCCCGCCGTGCTCGAATTTTGCGGCAGGCCCCCAACAAGCGCATACCTTCACGGAACGTGTTGAAGCGAGCAGATGAGACCAAACCAGCAGAACAACAAGCAGCGTTCGCGCGGCCGCAACAATAATCAGCGCCGCGGCGGCGGTGGCGGCGGCAATCCCTTGTCGCGCAACTACGAGAGCAACGGCCCGGACGTCAAAATCCGTGGCAATGCGGCCCATATCGCCGAGAAATACGTGCAGCTCGCCCGCGACGCGTCCTCGGTCGGCGACAATGTGATGGCCGAGAACTATCTCCAGCACGCCGAGCATTATTTCCGCATCATCCTTGCCGCGCAGGCCCAGTATCAGCCGCGCCAGGATCAGCAGGTCGACACCAGCCCCGAGGACGACGAGGAGCTCGAGACCGCTTCCGCCAATGGCGGGACCGAGCAGTCCGAGCGCTCTTCCGAGCCCCAGGAGACTGCGGGCGAAGGCGAAGAGCAGCCGCGTCAGCGGCGCCAGCGCCGTCCGCGCCGCGAGCGGATCGAAGCCGAAGCCAAGGACGGGGAAGCGAGCGATCAGCAGCCCGCCCAATCGGCCCCCGCTCCGGCGGCCGAAGCTCCCGCCGAGGAAGAGGCTCCCAAGCGGGCCCGCCGTCCGCGCCGCAAGAAGGCCGAGAGCGAGGATGAAGGGCCGGCTCCCGAGCTGCCCGCCTTCCTCACCGCGGGCCGGGAAGCAGCCGCCGAATAAAATGAGACCGGGCCTTGTGCCCGGTCTTTTCGTTTCGAAATCCTCTCCTACATATCCTTTGACTTGGGTCAGTGCCGCGCCTGCGGATTGGTCTAAAATCAAAGTCAACGCTTCGGGCGTTGCCGGACTGTGCCGCAAGACGGGCAGGGGCGACGCGCCAGCCAAAGGAGAGTTGAAGCATGAATATCGAAAAATACACCGAGCGGACGCGCGGGTTCATCCAGAGCGCGCAGCAGCTTGCCCTATCGCGCGGCCACCAGCAGTTTACCCCGCTCCACATCCTCAAAGTCCTCGTCGATGACCCCGAAGGCATGGCCACCGGGCTGATCGAGCGTGCCGGCGGCAATTCCCAGGCCGTGCGCGCCGGGGTGGAAGAGGGATTGAAGAAAATCCCGTCGGTTTCCGGCGACAACGGCCAGATCTACCTGTCCCGCGAACTCGCCCGCGTTTTCGAAACCGCCGAATCGGCAGCCCAGAAGGCCGGCGATTCCTTTGTCGCGGTCGAGCGCATGCTGCTCGCGCTGACAATCGAGAAAGACACCGACGCAGGCAAGATTCTCGCCTCGGCCGGCGTCACCGCCAATGGGCTCAACGCCGCCATCGAAGCCATCCGCAAGGGCCGCACCGCCGATTCGGCATCTGCGGAAAACACCTATGATGCGCTCAAGAAATATGCCCGCGACCTCACCGAGGACGCGCGCGAAGGCAAGCTCGATCCGGTGATCGGGCGTGACGAGGAAATCCGCCGCGCCATCCAGGTTCTTTCCCGCCGCACCAAGAACAACCCGGTGCTGATCGGCGAACCCGGCGTGGGCAAGACCGCCATCGCCGAAGGCCTGGCCCTGCGCATCGTCAATGGCGACGTGCCCGAATCGCTCAAAAACAAATCCCTTCTCGCGCTGGACATGGGGGCGCTGATCGCGGGCGCGAAATATCGCGGCGAGTTCGAGGAACGCCTGAAATCGGTGCTGAGCGAAGTCTCCGCCGCCGAAGGTCAGATCATCCTCTTCATCGACGAGATGCACACCCTGGTTGGCGCCGGTAAGTCCGATGGCGCCATGGATGCGTCCAATCTTCTCAAGCCCGCCCTGGCGCGCGGCGAGCTCCACTGCGTGGGCGCCACCACGCTCGACGAATACAAGAAGTATGTCGAAAAGGACGCGGCGCTCGCCCGCCGTTTCCAGCCGGTTTTCGTCAATGAGCCCACCGTCGAGGATACCATCTCGATCCTGCGCGGATTGAAGGAAAAGTACGAACTCCACCACGGTGTTCGCATCTCGGATTCGGCGTTGGTCTCGGCCGCGACGCTCAGTAATCGCTACATCACCGACCGTTTCCTGCCCGACAAGGCCATCGACCTGATGGACGAGGCCTCGGCGCGCCTGCGCATGGCCGTCGACTCCAAGCCCGAGGCGCTGGACGAACTCGATCGCCGCATCATCCAATTGAAGATCGAGCGCGAGGCGCTGAAAAAGGAAGAGGATGATGCCAGCAAGACCCGTCTCGCCCGGCTCGAAGCCGAGCTGGCCGGGCTCGAGGAAGAATCCGATGCCATGACGGCGCGCTGGTTGGCCGAAAAGGAACGCCTTGCCGGAGGCACCAAGCTCAAGGAACAGCTCGACGCCGCCCGCACCGAGCTCGAACTGGCCCAGCGCAAAGGCGATCTCGCTCGCGCGGGGGAACTTGCCTATGGCGTCATCCCCGATCTTGAAAAGCGGTTGAAGGATGCCGAATCGGCTGAGGCGACGGGTACAGAGATGGTCGAGGAGGTCGTCACCCCCAACCATATCGCCCAGGTCGTTTCCCGCTGGACGGGCGTTCCGGTCGACAAGATGCTCGAAGGCGAGCGGGACAAGCTGTTGCGCATGGAAGACGAGTTGGGCAGGCGCGTCATCGGCCAGGCCGAGGCGGTCGAAGCGGTCTCCCGCGCCGTGCGCCGGGCCCGTGCCGGGTTGCAGGACCCCAACCGTCCCATCGGCTCGTTCATGTTCCTGGGGCCCACCGGCGTGGGCAAGACCGAGTTGACCAAGGCGCTCGCGCAATTCCTGTTCGATGACGAGACGGCCATGGTCCGCCTCGACATGTCCGAATTCATGGAAAAGCACGCCGTGGCTCGTTTGATCGGCGCGCCTCCGGGCTATGTAGGCTATGATGAGGGCGGCGTGCTCACCGAAGCTGTGCGCCGGCGGCCCTATCAGGTGGTCCTGTTCGACGAGATCGAAAAGGCCCATCCGGATGTCTTCAACGTGCTCTTGCAGGTGCTCGACGATGGCCGGCTGACCGACGGTCAGGGCCATACCGTCGATTTCCGCAACACGCTCATCATCATGACCTCGAACCTGGGCGCCGAATATCTCGCCGCCCAGCCGGATGGGGAATCGGTCGAGCTTGTGCGCGGCAAGGTGCTCGATGCGGTCAAGGCGGCCTTCCGGCCCGAGTTCCTCAACCGCGTGGACGAGATTCTCCTCTTCCACCGGCTCGAACGCGGCCAGATGGGCGCCATAGTCGATATCCAGCTCCAGCGCCTGCAAAAGCTGCTCGACACCCGCGAGATCACCCTTGAGGTCACCCCCGCCGCCCGCGAATGGCTGGCCCGCGAAGGCTATGACTCCGCCTATGGCGCCCGCCCTTTGAAGCGCGTCATCCAGCGCTCGGTCCAGGACGAACTGGCCGAAAAGATGCTGGCCGGCGATGTCCATGACGGTGGAACCGTCAAGGTCGATGCCGGTGAGGGTGGGCTGGTGATTCTGCCCGTGGTCGAGGGCGAGGTCGTGGAGAAGGCGGCGGAGTGAGGCCGCCTCAATGCTGCGAATAAGAAAAGGCCCCGGAGACGGGGCCTTTTCCATACTTTTAAACAGCACGCGACCGGCTCGAAGCTTTGGGGTAACGTCGTCTGGCGCTCTTGACAGAAGAATGGGGCGGGACAATTGTTGCCGCATAATTGCAGGTGAGGGCATATGTCTGAAAAGATCAAAAAGTTTTCAGGAGAACTTGATGAATTGATCAAACAGGGAGAAATGCTGTTACTGTCTATGCAACACGAGTGCGTTCCAACAGAATTTGAAAAAGTTTATGCTAGATCGTTCAATGGTGATAAAGAAAAGCTAAGTTCTTTCATAGAGAAGCTTCCGGATTTTAAGCGCGGATACCAAGCTTGGTATTCCAAGGCTCAGGCTGTGATAAAGCAGGTAATGCCCAACAGGTTATTGGATTTTATGTCTTATTTCGATGTTCCTAAGGGACGAAAGGAAATCACGTTTCAAAATTATATGATCCGAGATTATCTCCAGGGGCTAATAATAACACGTGGATGGGAGAAGGAGGTCATTGTGGATGGCGCTGCAGCCATTCCTGAATTCAATCAGCAACTTGACATGGTGAAGGCTGCTAAAGCTACGCTTGAATCCACTTTAATGGATCTTAAAGCAGTGTTGCAGGCGGATTTGTTTGATACCGAGATCGATACTGCTGGAGCCTTGGCTAAAGCCGGTTATTTTAGGGCCGCCGGCGCGATTTGTGGTGTAGTGCTTGAAAAGCACCTTCTGCAGGTTTGTGCAGTTCACGGCGTCACAATTCGTAAGAAGAATCCCGGAATTTCTGAATTGAGTCAGGTACTAAGAGACGCCGACATAACCACCATTCCACAGTGGCGATTCATTCAGCACCTCGCTGACATCCGAAATATTTGTGATCATGCTAAGGGACGCGAACCAACGAAAGAGGAAATTGACGATTTGGTATCGGGGGCAAAAAAGGTGCTCAAGACCATCTTCTGACTGGATGTGTCTGTCCAGCGACCATCCCCACTATGTCACCCCGGGCTTGTCCCGGGGCAAGGTACCCCCGCCGCTCTCGGTCCCTGCACCCTCATCGGCAAAACACCCCAACCGAACAAGCCCCACGCTCCACCCATCACGGCCGCAGCCTGGGAAACAAATCCACCCAGTTTGGATTTTCCCGCTCGATCATCGTCACCTTGTCCCGCCGCGACCAGCGCTTGATCCGCTTTTCCCGCAGGATAGCCATCGCGACGTCGGTGTGGACCTCGTAATAGACGAGCCGATCTATGCGGTTCTCTCTCGTGTAGGTTCCGCCCTTGCCTGCCTTGTGCTCGGGAATCCGGCGGAAGAGATTGTTGATGACGCCGACATAGACCTTACGCCCGATTCCGCTGGCGAGAATGTAGACGAAGTATTGCTTCTCATCGATTATGGCGATGCCCCCGGCTGGAAGCTAGTTCGGAGCGTGTCGCCGATCAAGGCAGTGCGGTAGGCGCGCGACACGGAAGGAACCGATAACGGCGCGCGTACTTTGCCCCGGGACGAGCCCGGGGTGACACGGTGGGGGTGAGGCAGGGCACTGCACCGTCTCCAACCCTCACCACGCTCCACCGCCGAAGTCTCCAGCAGCCCAACTGCTTATCCCCATCATCACCCCACCCCCCAACCGTCATCCCGGCCTTGAGCCGGGATCCAGTACACTCAGCGCCTGAGCCCCAGCCGCAACGTTCCCCAAGAGCCCTCCTCCCCTTGAGGGAGTCTTCGAGCCGTCCCTTGGCCAATGGTGCCGGTGGCACGATTGGAGGTGAGAAGGCATGAGAGCGGAGCCTGCCCCTCGCGAAGGCGGGGGCTCGAATGGCAGGCCGGAGGGCGGATGAGGGGGTGCTGAGCTTGCGTCATGGCAAGAGCCGAAAACGGCGCGCATACCTTGCCGCGGGTCAAGCCCGGGGTGACACGGTGGGGTGAGGCAGGGCACTGCACCGTCTCCAACCCTCACCACGCTCCACCGCCGAAGTCTCCAGCAACCCAACTGCTTATCCCCATCATCACACTACCCCCTAACCGTCATCCCGGCCTTGAGCCGGGATCCAGTACACTCAGCGCCTGAGCCCTAGCCACAACGCTCCCCAAGTGCCCCTTCGCCCCTGGTGAGAAGGCCATGAGAGCGGAGCCTGCCCCCGCGAAGGCGAGGCTCGAATGGCAGGCCTCGAAGGGGCGGATGAGGGTGTGCCGAGCTTCACCCATCACCACGGTGCCCGTTGATATGCCAGCCCCCCTCATCCGACCGCTTCGCGGCCACCTTCTCCCACCAGGGGAGAAGGGTAAGAGGGACAAACACTAACACCGTGCTTGTTATCCCCAGCGCTCCCCCAAGAGCCCCCTTCTCCCCTGGTGGGAGAAGGGCCGGGGATGAGGGGGGCGCTGAGCTTCCACAGACACCGGCGCCAAAAAAACTTATCCCCGCCCTCTGCGCTTGCCCCATACTCCCCCTCACGACCCGCGCATATGGACGCAAGCGCTACGAACGTTTGGGCGGGATCGGTTCGGGTCCGTTGGGAGTCGTCCCAGCGGAGGCCCAAAGCGGACAGATGGCCGGATGTGGATAAAAGGTGTGAGCGGACCACCAATCCAATCACTCCCACGTCGCACCGGGGAAACCCGGAGGGGCAGCGAGGCAAACGGGAGACCGGGCGCTTCAACAACCCCCAGCCCGAGAACGCCGCCATAAGCCCAAAATCCCGGACGCATGGGGCGATGGAAGCTTCATACTAACAAATACAGCACGAGGCGTTCATCGCCCCATGCCGTCTATTGAAATCGCGATGACCCGAAGGCACCGCCGGAGGGCGGTTTGGTGTGCCTGGGCGCGAAGGGTCGGCTTTAGCTCTAAACAAGAAAGGCCGCAGCTTGCGCCGCAGCCTTCCAATGCAATCACGTTTAGATCTTACGAGCGGTGATAATCGATGCTCGAGCAGAAGATCGCAGCCTGGCAGCCGGTGATCTTGATGGTGTCGGGTCCGGTCATTTCGACAGTCGCGGTGGCGTTGCCGCCGTTGAGCGCGATCGAGCCTTCCCACTTGTTGGGACCGACCATGTTGCCCCGAACGACCTCGGTGCCGACATATTGCAGGTTCTCTTCGGTCCGGGAATCGCCCTGGATGTCGTTGAGAGTGCCGCAAAGCTGGGTGCCGTCGCCGCACAACTGGAAAGTAAAGCTCGTGCCCCAGCGATCGACCCAGGTCCCGTTGGGGTTCATCTCCTGCCCGAAGGCGGGAGTCACGAGAAAGGCTGCAAGCGTAGCGGCCGCAATAAGGGGTTTCATCATATCTTGCTCCGTTTCGCAGGCACGCATTTGAGTCGTCGTGCTCTGATTTTGTATTCCCGCGTTGGCAAACGCCCAAGCAGGTCAATGGTTGCCGTCTCATGGATGGCGTCGGTATCTCGGGATAGGCTTTTTCCTCTGAACCGAACCTGAATGCAGCACCCGCCCCTTTTGCGGGGTCGATCACCGCAGTTGTATCGGCGTTATGTCTTCCCACATGTAGACAATGGCCAGCGACGCAATTCTAAACCGCCTCACCGGACCGGTCGGCGCCCTGATGCAGCCTCCCGAGGGCATGGCGTTCGACTATGCGGCGCCAGCCGGAGCGCCGGCGCTGGTTTCGCCAGATTCGCTCTCCTGGCGGCTGTTCAAAATCCGGTTTCGCTTTTCGTGGGTGGCGTGGCGGCAGTGATTCTCGAATTGGCCGAACCTTCGGTGCGCTCTGGCGTCTGGGAGCATTCGAGCTTTCGCAAGGATGCCATCACGCGGCTGCGGCGCACGGGCGCGGCGGCAATGATGACGGTTTATGGCCCGCGCGAAGCGGCCGAAAAGATGATCGCCCGCGTGGTGCGCGTCCATGAGCGGGTGGTGGGAGAGACGCCTGCCGGCATTTCCTACCGCGCCAACGATCAGCGTCTGCTCGATTGGGTGCAGGCAACGGCGGGTTTTGGGTTCATCACCGCCTATTCCGCCTTCGTTCGACCATTAACGCCCGCTGAACAATCGATGGCCTTTGCCGAAGGCGCCGGGGCCGCAAGGCTTTATGGCGCTTTGGGCGCGCCCGACTCGCTTAACGCCTGGCATGCAATGCTGGCGCAAACGCTGCCAGACCTCGAGCCTTCGCCAATCGTCTTCGAGTTTCTCGACATCATGAACCGCTCTCCCATCCTGCCGGCGCCGCTGCGCCCCATGCAGCGCCTGATGGTACGCGCTGCGATCGATATCGTACCTGCCGAGGTTCAAAAATGCCTCGAATTGGAGGGCAGGGGACTTTCAGCTCTCGAACTTAGCACGGTGCGCTTCATCGCACGGCTGGCCGATCGCATCCCGATCCTCGACGCTCCACCGGCACAGGCCTCTATCCGCCTGGGCCGTCCGGCCGATTTCCTCTATCGCAAAACCGGTTTTCGCCATTGACAGGCGCCCGGCTCGATGAGAACATAATAGGAACAAGTAGGAGGTAGATATGAGCGCTGTCCCCATCAACTACGTCGAGTTCGTCAGCGACGATTTCGCTGCCAGCCGTAAGTTCTTTGAAGGCGCCTTCGGCTGGCGCTTTACCGAGTACGGACCTGACTATGTCGGCATAGAAGATGCGGGTCTCGATGGCGGCATAGCCAGGGCCGAAGGCGAGCGCCGCGTACCGCTCGTCATCCTCTTTGCCGACGATCTCGATGCCGCCGAAGCCGCAGTGCGCCAGGCCGGAGGAGAGATCACGCGGCCGCAATATGATTTCCCCGGCGGCCGGCGGTTCCATTTCCGCGAACCTGGCGGGAACGAACTGGCGGTCTGGGCCGAACCGAAGGGATAATTACTCGCTCGCTGCGACCGTCACCGGATCGGCCGGCGTCCCGTCCTGGTTGATGAGCGCGCGCACCTGGGCGATGGTTGCCTCGAACTCGCCCTGATACTGCTGGGGCAGGGTGTTGGCACGAGGGAGTTTCACCGCCAGTGGATCGACGGTATTGCCGTTGATCTTGATCTCATAGTGAAGGTGCGGACCTGTCGACTGGCCGGTGGACCCCACATAGCCGATCACCTGCCCCTGGGTTACCCGCGTACCCGGCGTAATCCCATCGGCGATGGCGCTCATGTGGCCGTAGGCGGTGTTGTAGCCATTGGCGTGGCGCAGTTCCACATAACGGCCATAGCCCGAATACCACTGGGCCATTTCGACGATCCCGTCGCCGCCCGCATAGATCGGCGTTCCGGTCCGCGCCGCGAGATCGACGCCGGTATGGAGCCGGTAATCCCCGAAGATCGGGTGGCTGCGATAGCCATAGCGCGAACGCAGCGTCCCGCCGCCTTCGAGCGGCCGGCGCAACAGAAATTGCTTTCCGGTCTCGCCATCGGGATTGTAGAAATCGATGACCCCGTCCTCGGTTTGGAACCTGAACAATTCGCGCACGGTATTGCCCAGGGTCAGGGCCACATAGAGCAACTCCTGCTCGCCGTCCTCGGCGGTTCCCGAAAGCAGGATCTCGATGGAGTCGCCTGGCGACACCCGACGGGTGAGGTCGAGGTCATAGGCAAACATCGCCGCGATCCTGTCGATGGTGGCGTCGTCGAGCTCATGCTTGCGCCCGGTTTCCCAGATCGAACGATAGATGGTGGGCAAATTGCCGAGATTGACCTCTTCGGTGTCCTCCTCGGAAAATTCGATCACCGGCGGCTCCAGTGCCGTCACATAACGCCCCTGGTCGGTCAGCGCGACCGTCACCCGGTGGACGGTGTCGTCATAGATCGAGACGCGGTATGGAATCAGCGTGTCGGTCCCGCGGGAAGGACCAAAGAGAATGCGCAGCCGCGTTCCGGCCGGCAGGTCGGTCTCGGGAAAAAGATTGTGCATCGCACGGGTAACAGCCGTCACCATCTGCGTGGTGAACCCGTTGCGCATGAACGCTTCGGCTAGCGGAGTTTCCTCGCGGATGGTCAAAACGCGCTCGGTGCGCAGATTGCTCATGTCCTCGGCCATACGGGTCTTGGGCATGATCGTCACGTTCTCGGCCACACCGGCCATGGTGCCGGGAGGCGCTTCCAGGCCGAGTTCACGAAGGCTCGCCCCCGGAGCTG